>NZ_JARWOV010000066.1 GCF_029868855.1 Nocardia carnea
GCCGGAACCGACCCCCACCGGCAGCACACCGGCGCCCTCCGGCCCGCGGGCCAACTGTGCGGCTCGGAAACCCGCCCACACGAAGAACCCCCCCCCCCTTCAACCGCTTCCCGCCGCACCCCTTGGTTGGGGGGGCCGAACTGTGGGCCGCGCCGCCGCCACAACGGCGCGGGCGCACACTCGATTCCGGTTGCCGGGCAAGCCCCGGACACCAGCGGTGCCCGGGGCCGCAGGCTCATGCCGCGGTGTTCAGCTCGCGGTCTGCCCCGTCACCGGGCAGGTCTTGTAGTCGACCTGGAATTCCTTGATGCCGTTGAGCCAGCCGGAGCGGAGCCGCCGCGGATCGCCCAGCTTGGAGATATCGGGCATATGGTCGGCGATCGCATTGAAGATCAGGTCGATCTCCAGCTTGGCCAGGTTGGCGCCGATGCAGTAGTGCGCCCCGGTGCCACCGAAAGCCACGTGCGGGTTGTCCTCGCGCATGATGTCGAACTTCATCGGGTTCTCGAAGACGTCCTCGTCGAAGTTCGCCGCCCGGTACACCATCAGCACCCGCTGGCCCTTCTTGATCTGGACGCCGCCGAGTTCGGTGTCCTCGAGCGCCGTGCGCTGGAAGGTGGTGATCGGGCTGGCCCATCGGATGATCTCGTCGGCCGCGGTCTTGGGGCGGTGCTTCTTGTAGAGCTCCCACTGGTCCGGGTTCTCCAAGAACGCGATCATGCCGTGCGTGATGGCGTTACGGGTGGTCTCGTTACCCGCGACCGCAAGCAGCATCACGAAGAATCCGAATTCCTCGGATTTGAGGGCTTCACCGTCGATATCTGCCTCGACCAGGGTGGTGACGATATCGTTGGCCGGGCAGGCCTTGCGGGCCTCGGCCATCGCATAGGCGTAGCCGAGCAGTTCGGTGGAGGCCTGCACCGGGTCCACATCGATTTCCGGATCGTCGTACCCGGTCATCTCGTTGGACCACGTGAACACCTTCATCCGGTCTTCTTGCGGTACGCCGATCAGTTCGGCGATCGCCTGCAGGGGCAGTTCGCAGGCGATCTGGGTGACGAAATCGCCCGACCCGGCCTCGGCCGCGGCCTTGACGATGGCCTCGGTACGCTTCGACAGCTCGTCCCGGAGCGAATTGATCGCGCGCGGCGTGAAGCCACGCGAGATGATCTTGCGCATCCGGGTGTGCTCGGGCGGGTCCATGTTCAGCAGGATGAAACGCTGCAGTTCGATCTGCTCGCGCTCGATATCGTCGTTGAACCGCGGCAGCGCTGTGTTCTCGTAGGTCGAGAAGACATCACTGCGCCGCGAGACCTCCTTGATGTCGGCATGCTTGGTGACGACCCAGAAGCCGTCGTCGTGGAAACCTCCGACCTCGGGCGATTTCTCCTGCCACCAGATCGGCGCGGTACGGCGGAGTTCGGCGAACTCCTCGACCGGCACCCGCTGCATGTACATATCGGGGTCCGTGACGTCGAACCCGTCCGGCAGGTTCGGCCGGCCCATGCGCGTATCCACCACCAGATGTCTCCTTCGACAAACTGAAACACGTTCTACAATCATTGAAGCACAGGCATAAGAACGAGGAAAGAAACCGGACTGAACTTACCTCCGCCCGCGTGCGGAACACGTTACAGTTTTTTGTCCGAAACGAAAGGTTCAAGATGGGCACACCCGTTATCGTCGAGGCAGCTCGCACCCCCATCGGTAAGCGCAACGGCTGGCTTTCCGGGCTCCACGCGGCCGAAATCCTCGGTCTCGCCCAGCGCGGACTGCTCGATCGCGCCCACCTCGACCCCGCCAAGGTCGAGCAGATCATCGGCGGCTGCGTCACCCAGGCCGGCGCCCAGTCCAACAACATCACGCGCACCGCCTGGCTCGCCGCCGGCCTGCCATGGCAGGTCGGCGCCACGACCATCGACGCCCAGTGCGGTTCGGCCCAACAGGCCAACCACCTCATCGCCGGCCTGATCGCCACCGATGCCATCGATATCGGAGTCGCGTGCGGCGTCGAGGCGATGAGCCAGGTGCCGCTGGGGGCCAATGTCGGCGACCAGGCGGGCCCGCGGCGACCGGCTTCCTGGGATATCGATATGCCCAACCAGTTCGAGGCCGCGGAGCGAATTGCGAAGCGGCGCGGTATCACTCGTGAAGATGTGGACGCACTCGGTGTCCGGTCACAGCGGCTGGCCGCCCAAGCCTGGTCCGAGGGCCGCTTCGATCGTGAGGTTCTCACGATCACCGCGCCGGTCGTCGACAAAGAGGGCAACCCGACCGGCGAGAAGCAGGAGGTGAGCCGCGACCAAGGGCTACGGGAAACCACCGCGGAGAGTCTGGCCAAGCTGAAGCCGGTACTCGAGGGCGGTATCCACACCGCCGGCACCTCCTCGCAGATCTCCGACGGCGCCGCGGCGGTGCTGCTCATGGACGAGAAGGCCGCCGAGCGCGAGGGCCTGCGACCGCGGGCCCGGGTGGTCACTCAGTGCCTCGTGGGCTCGGAGCCGGAGTTCCACCTCGACGGACCGGTACAGGCCTGCACCCGGTTGCTCGAGCGGTCCGGGATGAGCATCGAAGATATTGATCTGTTCGAGATCAATGAGGCTTTCGCTTCCGTGGCATTGTCGTGGGCGCAGGTCCACAAGCCGGATTTCGACCGGGTAAATGTGAACGGTGGCGCTATCGCGCTGGGGCATCCGGTCGGCTCGACCGGATCCCGCCTGATCACGACCGCCCTGCACGAGCTCGAGCGGTCCGATCGCACCACCGCAATGGTTCTCATGTGCGCCGGTGGCGCACTGGCGACCGGAACGATCATCGAACGACTCTGAGGCTCTGTCGAATTAGCGACGATGATCCAGCAGATCCGGGGTGTTAGTGCCCCTTCACAGGCGTACACCCCGGATCTCCGTAAATTCCACACGTAGGTTGAACGTTCATCTCACCGTTGAGCAGACGTGTCGTACGCCACACAAAGCGCTATACAGTGCCTCGGAAGGGGCATCAGCAATCCGAAGGCTACTCGCCACCCGCCCGGGAAGACCCCCGGGCGGGGCGGCTACCTGGCGGTATTAGGAGCCCACAAGTTCCGTGCGGGGTAACCCGCAAACGCGATACCGCGGTCCACTTCCCCGGATACAACCTAGAAGCTTCAAGGAAATCCTGAATCAGGCGTAGGTTTTCAGTTACTGAGCCGCTAATATCAATGATAGGTATCCGAGATAACGACTGTTAGTACAGTGAAGGGAATTGGGCGGCTCACAATGGCTGATTTCGCGGCGCGGCTGAACAAGCTGTTCGAAACCGTGCATCCCCCGGGGCGTAAGCCGCACACCAATGCAGAGGTAGCGGCCGCACTGACGGCATCCGGTCATCCGATCTCCAAACCGTATCTGTCGCAGTTACGGTCGGGTCAGCGGACGAATCCGTCCGACGAGACGGTCGCCGCCCTGGCGAAGTTCTTCAAGGTCAAGCCCGACTACTTCTTCAACGACATCTACGCCGCGAAGATCGACCACGACCTCGAACTCCTAGCGCAGCTACAGGGTTACGGGCTGCGTCGGCTCTCCAGCCGGGCCTTCGACCTCTCCGAGGAGTCGCAGAACCTGCTGACCTCCATGGCGGAGAAACTGCGTGCTAGCGAGGGTTTGCCAGAAATTCCTCCGGACGGCACGGAATAGAACCGGAAACAGGCGCGGTGCGATCCCCACCAGGATCGCACCGCGCCTGCTCCTGCCCGGAGGAAGCCGGCATACCGGCGGCAGCAGGGGAAGAATTTCCTACGGCAGCAGTATCGTCGAGTCTCGAGATCTACGGTGTCCGATAATCACGGTACCGACCATCCGGCATGATTCCCGCGCTGGGCCGAGTGTTATCACAGTGACGTAACGGACTCACCGCATACCTCCGGCAACTAACGAGAAGCGGGCTCAGGACGGGGCGTCTGGTCCGGTAGCGCATCGAAGGCCTGAGCGATCGCCTGTACCCAGCCGCGCGGGCTGATTCCCTCCGGCGGCGCTATCCATCGGGCATCCACCAGGGCCGGCCCCAGCGGATGTTTCGCCCATTCCGCAACGCGTTCGGCACGCCGGCCGATCGCCGCCGGGGGATCACCCGCGGCAGCGATCTCCACCCCGCCACCCGACTGCAGGTATAGCGCGTCCATGATCTGCGCGACCCGATCCGAGGCCTTGAGCTGGGTGGATGTCCCGGTCTCCTCCTGAACCACCTCCGGGAACCGCTTCACCATTACCTTGTGCAGGCTCTGCACACGGCGCAGCAGCAACCGCGCACGCAACCACATCTCGACCACGATCCACACCGCGCCGAACGCGATCAGCAGCGCGGCCACCTGCCACAGCGGCCACGCCCACGTCGGTTGCCCCGGCTCGGCGCCGGGGGCGCCGGTGAGGCCGCGCTGGATCTGACCGGCGGCCAGCCCGATCGCCAATGCGGTCCCGGCGATATAGATGGCGATACCGCGGCCGAGCGCCGTCCAACTGAGATTGCGCAGGCCGGTCACGACAATGAAGATCCCCGCCGCCGCGACGACGGCCCAGCCGATGATGAACGACCACAGCAGCGCGCCTACGATCGCCAGCACGCCGAGACCGTATATCCCCCAGGCGATCTGGCGCAGATTCCGGCGTGAAACCACCGGCCAGGCCGCGGAGGCGACCACCGAGGTGGCGGTGACGAACAACAACCAGGCACCGACGACCACGCCCTCCGACAGCAACCCACCCGCCAGACCGCCGGGCAGCAGATTGTCGATCGCCAGACCCACATCGGGTATCGCCGCGGTACAGGCCAGTGCCACGGCGGCGACGGCGACCACGATCGCCACCCGGGCCGTGGTCGCCGGTTTGACGAGAACCCGCCCCACCCGGGCGCCGGCGGCAACCCAAACCAGGAGGGCGGTCAACCAGAACGTCATCCCAGAGCCTCATCGAATCGAAGGACCGAGACGCCCGCGCCCCGGCTGTTGAAAACGCGCAAACGTGTCATCAGCATGGCGGCGAACGTTTCGGCCTCCCATTCGGCCTGGTCGTTCTCGCCGTCCTCGACGGCGGTCTGATGTGCACGCTGACTCAGCATGTACGCGATCAGATCGTCGCTCACCTCGAGCGTCACCTCGGTGGCCGGGGCGCCCTCGTGGTCGAAGACGATATGGCCCAGCTCGTGCGCGAGCGTATGGTCGCGACTCGGCAGCGCGCTGGCCAGCACGATGATGTCCTTGGCCGGGTAATACCGCCGCTGCCCGCAGACACCGGGGCCGAGATCGGCATCGGTGATCTCGATCGGCCGGCCCCGCTCGGCAGCCACCGCGTCCACCACCTGTTCCAGGGTGGTGGCATCGGCATCGGCGGCGATCGCGCAGACCGCGTCCACAGCGGCCGCGACGCGGCGATAGGCACGAGTACTTTGTGTTTTGCTCTGTGTCATCTCGATCACGCACCCGTTCCGAAGAATTCGGAGCGCGCGGCATCGATACGCGCCTGTGCCTGTGCGGCGCTCTGATAACTCATCACAGCCGAACCGCCCCCGGCGATGGCCAGCGCGATGAGCCCACCGATCACCGACAGCAACTTCGGCTCGGGCAGCAGGCCCTCGGCGCTGGTCGGCCGGACGGTGTGGTTCGGCGGTGCGGCGGCCACCGGCGGCGAGCTCGGCGCGGCAGGGGCGCCGGGTGCCGCGGGAGCCGGCGCGGCGGGAGCGGGAAGACCCGCGCCGACCGCGACGTCCACCGCGCTCGGCGCACCGGGGCCCGCGCCGGCGCCGCCTGGGGCCGGTAGTGCCAGCGGCGGACCTACCGGAGCCGGCGGTACCGGCGGCAGGGGCAACAGGAGAAGTAGCAGCGGGGCGGCCGAGCCGACACCGGCGGAACCCAGAGCAGCCGAACCGGTCGCAGCCGAACCCGCGGCAGCCGAACCCGTGGCCGCGGAACCGACTGCGGCCGAACCGAGCCCGGCCGAACCGGTACCGAGCACCCCGACCCCGGCCGAACCGAGCGCAGCCGAACCCGAACCCAGCACACCCACTCCGGCGGAACCCACCGCGGCAGAGCCGGTCCCGAGTACAGCGGAGCCGGTGCCGAGGCCGGCCGAACCGGTGACCCCCAGACCCAATCCGGCGGAACCCACCGCGGCCGAACCCGTTCCGAGCGCAGCCGAACCCGTTCCCGCGGCCGCGGAGCCGGTAACGGCCAAGGGCGCGAGCGCCGCCGAGCCGACCGCTGCCGAACCGGTGCCGAGAATCGTGCCGAGTGCGGTGCCGAGACCGATCGGGCCGACGGGTTCGGCGATATCGGTGGGTGCGGGTGCCGGCGCGGGTGGAACCGCAGCGCCAGCTGTCGGGCCGGTCTCCGCGGAACTACCGCGACCCGGGATATCCAGCGGTTGCCATTGCGCGACCTCCCCTGGCTCCGATCCGTTGCTCCCTGTGGCGCCCGGCGATCCGTCCGGCTCCGGGGCGGATGGAATATCGACCGGTACGGGCGGCGTATCACCCGGTGCGGGAGCGCCCGCACTGCCGGTACCGAGGCCCGGTCCCGGGCGGTCGCCCTCGGTCGGCACGGCTGCCCCAGGTGGTGCGGCTGCGTCATTCGGCCGGCCGGGAATCGCGAGGGGTGCGCTGGAGTCCGATTCCGGCCCCGCGTGACCGGGCGGCGTGGCCCCCTTGTCTCCGCTTCCGGTCGGCCCCTGCTCCACCTTGGGCGAGCGGCCCGGTTCGGCGGCTGCGTATCCCGGCCCCCCGAGTAGCGCCAGGCAACCAACCGCCCCGGCTACTGCGAGTAATCGCTTGCTGCGACCAACGGCCATGCGCCAGCCATCCCCTCGATCGATATTGCGGATCCCCCGGTGATGACGCCTTCCGGGCAGAACGAACAGATGGTTGCCCATGGTAAACCAGGGCCCTGACCGGCGCATAACAACGCGGCGAGACCGCAGCCGCCCCGCGCTCCACCGCTGGTGGAGCGACAGGCCACAGCGGTGATATCGCGATCGAGCATGGGATTACTCACAGTTACCGGTCGCCGGATCAGATAACTGAGCCGCCCGCGCACCGGCGGATTCCGGCCGATGGCCGGCGTTCTGTCGCCCGCCCGTTCATGAGCCGGGGCAACCCGGCGGGCGCGGACTCGACAATGCGGCCCGCCGGGTGCCGGGAGGGAAAGAGATTATGCCCCGTAAACCGGTTCCGGCGGGGTGCCCTTCGAGATCAGTTCCGCCACCACCGGGCCGAGTTCGGCCGGGTCCCAGCGGGTTCCGCGGTCCACCGGGACGCCGTGCCGCCAGCCCTCGGCCAGGGCGATACGACCGCCCTCGACCTCGAACATCCGGCCGGTGACCCCGGCCGATTCCGGACTACCCAGCCACACCACGATCGGCGAGATGTTCTCCGGTGCCATGGCGTCGAAACCTTCGTCCGGCTTGGCCATCATGTCGGCGAAAACCGTTTCGGTCATCCGGGTGCGGGCCGAGGGCGCGATGGCATTCACCGTGACGCCGTAGCGACCGAACTCGGCTGCCGCGGTGAGGGTCAGTCCGGCGATACCCGCTTTGGCGGCGCCGTAGTTACCCTGGCCCACGCTGCCCTGCAGGCCGGCGCCGGAGCTGGTGTTGATGATCCGGGCATCGACCGGACGGCCGGCTTTGGACTCCGCGCGCCAGTAGGCGGCCGCATGCCGCATGGTGGCGAAATGGCCCTTCAGATGGACCCGGACCACGGAGTCCCATTCGTCTTCGGCGAGGTTTACCAGCATGCGGTCGCGGACGAAACCGGCGTTGTTGACCAGGACATCGAGCCCGCCGAAGGTGTCCACGGCCTGCTGGATCAGCCGCTGCGAACCGTCCCAGCTCGCCACATCGTCACCGTTGGCGACGGCTTCACCGCCGGCTGCGCGGATCTCGGAGACCACCTGTTCGGCGGGCGTCTCCGCCGTCGATTCACCGCTCAGGCTGGTCCCGATGTCGTTGACCACAACCTTCGCGCCCGCGGCCGCGAAGGCCAGTGCATGCGCCCGGCCGATTCCCCGGCCGGCGCCGGTGATGATGACTGTCCGTCCGGCGCAGATGCCCTCGGTTGCCATATCCGTTCCTATCGTCGATGGTCGTAACTGGTGTTGTCGCGTCGGTGGCGCGGCGCCGGCCGCGTCAGGGCTGTGCGGTTTTCGCCGCTTCGGTGGAATGGGCGGCATTGGCGGCCGAGAGGAAAGCCGGCGGTTCGCCGCCGCCGTGGATCTGCAGGGTGGCCCCGCTGATATATCCAGCAAGCGGCGAGAGCAGGAACGCCACCCCGTTGCCGACGTCCTCGGGCCGTGCCAGGCGGCCCATCGGGATGGTCTGCCCGACCGCGGCTACACCGTCGGCGTCGCCGTAGTGCAATTCGGCGAGCTCGGTTTCCACCGCGCCGACGACCAATGAGTTGATCCGGACCCGGGGCGCCCATTCGGCGGCCAGCGAGACCGTGAGCGCGTCCACCCCGGCCTTGGCCGCACCGTAGGCCGCGGTGCCGGGTGAGGGCCGGTGACCGCTGAGGCTCGAGATATTGACGATCGACCCGCCGGTTTCCTGTTCGCTCATCACCGCATGTGCCGCCTGCGCGACGTGCAGGGCCGCGAGCAGATTCAATTCGATGATCTTGGTATGGAATTTCGGGCTGGCATCGGCCGCCAGCGCGTAGGGCGCTCCCCCGGCATTGTTCACCGCGGCGTCGAGCCGGCCGTACCGGTGCACGATCTCCGCGATCATCGCCCGCACCGCTTCGGCATCACGCACATCGCAGGGCAGGAAGTCGATGGCGCGCCCGTCCACCTCCACCGCTGTTTCCGCCGGCCGGCGGGCGCAGGCCACCACCGTCGCACCGGCGGACAGCAGAACCCGGCTGATACCGGCGCCGACACCGCGGACGCCTCCGGTTACCAGAACGACGCGATCGGACAGGTCGATTTCGAGTGCCACCGTGTTAACCTACCAAGCAATTGCTTGCTTAGCCAAGATGCTCGAGAATGCGAGATGGGATACGCGATGGGGATCACCCGCCATTCGGAATCCGCCGGTATCGCCGTGGTCACGGTCGACTATCCGCCGGTCAACGCCATACCCTCGGACGGCTGGTTCGCCCTCGCCGACGAGATCCGCGCCGCGGGCCGCGACCCGCAGACCCGGGTGGTCGTGCTGCGCGCGGAGAACCGGGGCTTCAACGCCGGCGTGGATATCAAGGAAATGCAGCGCACACCGGGCCACCAGGCGCTCATCGACGCCAACCACGGCTGCTTCGAAGCTTTCGCCGCCGTCTACGACTGCCCGGTCCCGGTCGTCACCGCGGTCCAGGGCTTCTGCCTCGGTGGCGGTATCGGCCTGGTCGGCAATTCCGACATCATCATCGCGTCCGAGGACGCCACCTTCGGCCTGCCCGAGGTCGACCGCGGCGCACTCGGCGCGGCGACGCACCTGTCCCGGCTGGTCCCCCAGCACCTCATGCGCGCCCTCTTCTTCACTGCGAGCACGGCCACGGCCCAGCAACTGCACCACTACGGCTCGGTGCTGAAGGTGGTCCCCCGCGAAGAGCTCGATGCCGCGGCGCTCGAGGTCGCCAAAGACATCGCCGCAAAGGACGGCCGGGTGATCCGCGCCGCCAAACGCGCGCTCAACGGTATCGACCTGCAGGACGTGCACCGCAGCTACCGCTTCGAACAGGGATTCACCTTCGAACTCAACCTCTCGGGCGCCTCGGACGAGATCCGCGAGCGGTTCGACGAAGACCTGGCAGCGCAGAAGGAAAAGAACTGACATGGAGCAGAAAACCATGCGAGACAAGCGGAAAACGCTGGACGAGATCGTCGGCGAACTGCGCAGCGGAATGACGGTCGGCATCGGCGGCTGGGGGTCGCGGCGTAAGCCGATGGCCCTGGTGCGGGCACTGCTGCGCACGGATGTCACCGACCTCACCGTGGTCACCTACGGCGGTCCCGACCTCGGCCTGCTGCTTTCGGCAGGCAAGGTCCGCAAGGCCTACTACGGTTTCGTCTCCCTCGACTCGGCGCCGTTCTACGATCCGTGGTTCGCCAAAGCCCGCACCTCCGGGCAGATCGTGGCCCGGGAAATGGACGAGGGCATGCTCAAATGCGGGCTGGAAGCGGCCGCCGCGCGGCTGCCGTTCCTGCCGATCCGCGCGGGCCTCGGCTCGGACGTGCCGAATTTCTGGGACGGCGAACTGAAAACCGTCACCTCGCCCTATCCGGGTCCGGGCGGTGATCCGGAAACCCTGATCGCCATGCCCGCACTGAACCTCGATGCCGCGCTGGTGCACCTGAACATCGGTGACGCGCACGGTAATGCCGCGTACCAGGGCGTGGACCCCTATATGGACGACCTGTTCTGCATGGCCGCCGAGAAACGCTACCTCTCGGTGGAACGCATCGTGGATACCGAGGAACTGGTGAAAACCGTTCCACCACAGTCGCTGCTGCTCAACCGCATGATGGTCGACGCGGTGGCCGAAGCGCCGAACGGCGCGCATTTCACCCTCGGCGGGGAAAGCTACGGGCGCGACGAGAAGTTCCAGCGCCATTACGTCGAAGCCGCCGGATCGCCGGAGACCTGGCAGACCTTCGTCGACACCTACCTCAGCGGCTCCGAAGACGACTACCAGGCCGCCGTCGCACGATTCAAGGAGGAGCAGGCGTGACCAGCACCGACACCATCACCCGGGCCGAGGTGTGCGCGATCGCCTGCGCCGAGATCTTCCGCGATGCCGGGGAGATCTTCGCCAGCCCGATGACGCCGATGGCACAGCTGGGAGCCCGGCTCGCGAAACTCACCTTCGAACCCGATCTGCTGCTCTCCGACGGGGAGGCGTTCTTCCTCGCCGAAACACCGCCCATCGGCGGTAAGGCACCGATCGAGGGCTGGATCCCGTTCCGCAAGGTGTTCGATGTACTGGCCTCGGGCCGCCGCCATGTGGTCATGGGCGCCAACCAGATCGACCGCTTCGGTAACCAGAACCTCTCCGCCTTCGGCCCACTGCAGCAGCCGACCCGGCAGATGTTCGGGGTCCGGGGTGCGCCGGGGAATACGATCAACCACCCGACGAGCTATTGGGTTGCCCGGCACACCAAGCGGGTTTTCTGCGACAAGGTCGATATCGTCGCGGGCATCGGCTACGACAAGATCGATCCCGACAACCCTGCCTACCGGTTCATGAAGGTCCACCGTGTGGTGACCAACCTGGGTGTTTTCGATTTCGGCGGGCCCGGCCACACCATGCGCGCGCTGAGCCTGCACCCCGGCGTCACCGCCGAAGAGGTCGCGGAGAACACCTCGTTCGAGATCGCCGACCTGGGCACCGCCGGAGAGAGCCGGCTGCCGAGCACAGAAGAACTGCGGATCATCCGCGAGGTCCTGGATCCCAAGAAGATCCGCGAGAAGGAGGTCCCGCAGTGACCCCCCGGCTGCGGACCCCGCTGACCGAACTCGTCGGGATCGAGCATCCCGTCGTCCAGACCGGGATGGGCTGGGTGGCGGGCCCGAGCCTGGTCTCGGCCACCTCCAACGCCGGCGGTCTGGGCATCCTGGCCTCGGCCACCATGACCTACGCCGAGCTGGAAACAGCCATCGCCAAAACCAAGGCGCAGACCGATAAACCGTTCGGTGTGAACATCCGCGCCGACGCCTCGGACGCCCCCGAGCGGATCGACCTGCTGATCCGCGAGAACGTGAAGGTCGCGTCGTTCGCGCTGGCACCGAAAAAAGACCTCATCGCGAAGCTGAAAGATGCCGGCGTTGTGGTGATTCCGTCCATCGGCGCTGCCAAGCACGCGGTGAAGGTCGCGTCCTGGGGCGCCGACGCGGTGGTCGTCCAGGGTGGTGAAGGCGGCGGCCACACCGGCCCGGTCGCAACCACCCTGCTGCTGCCGTCGGTACTGGACGCCGTCGATATCCCGGTGGTCGCGGCCGGCGGATTCTTCGACGGGCGCGGCCTGGCCGCCGCCCTCGCATACGGCGCCGCCGGTGTGGCCATGGGCACCCGCTTCCTGCTCACGCAGGAGAGCAGCGTCCCGGATTCGGTGAAACAGGAGTATCTGCGTCGGCAGCTGGGGGAAACCGTGGTTTCCACCAAGGTCGACGGGATGCCGCACCGGGTACTCAACACCGAACTCGTGCAGAAGCTGGAGAATTCGGGCCGGATCCGCGGACTCACCGCGGCAGTCGGTAACGCGACCCGGTTCAAGAGCATGACCGGGATGAAATGGTCGACCATCGTCCGCGACGGCCTGGCCATGCGCAAGGCCAAGGATCTCACCTGGTCGCAGGTGATCATGGCGGCCAACACTCCGATGCTGTTGCGCGCCGGGCTGGTCGAGGGCAATACCGAAGCCGGTGTGCTGGCGGCCGGCCAGGTGAGCGGGATCCTGGACGATCTACCGACCTGCCAGGAGCTCATCGACCGCATCGTCACCGACGCGGTCGACCGGATCGGTACCCTCGCCGCCCTGCCCCAGGGCGCCGAATCGTCGAACTGACTCGGAAACAAGCACAGGCCCCGCCCCATTTGTGGGGCGGGGCCTTGTCGTGCAGCACGGTCGGCGCAAATGTCGTCGATCAGGCCCGCTGAACCGGTCCCGGACCCTGCGGTAGTCGGTCAGGTCCGGGACATCGGGCACACTTCGCTCCGCATGACCGAAACCGCTGTGCCCCAGGCGCTGTCGGTACCGAGCACTACCGTGCCTGCTATGCCTTCGACCCCGCATGAAGTGGTGATCGACATGTTCACGGAGAGACCGGGTCTGGTCGCTCCGCTACTGTCCGCACTCGGCTGCGAATTACCCGACTACGACACCGTGAAAACCCGATCGGAGAGAGCCGCGGTTGTGGCGCCCACCGAGTACTACGCCGACGCGGTGGTTGCGTTCGAGCGTGGCGGTGCGACGGTGCTGGCAGTAGTAGTAGAGATTCAATTACGCCGTGACCAGGACAAACTTTGGTCCTGGCCGGTGTACACGGCGTCGCTGCGGGCGCGGATGAAGTGTCCGGTGTTGCTGTTGATCGTCTGCCCGGACAACGGCACGGCGAAATGGGCGAGCCAGCCGTTGACATTTGGCTACGGCAGCCCATCCACCACATTGCGGCCGTTGGTCCTTGCCCCTTCCTCGGTTCCGGTCGTCACTGATCCGGACGTGGCGACCGAACTGCCGGAGCTGGCCGTGCTGTCCGCGGTGGCCCACCCACAACACCCCGACCACACTCAGATCTGGCGGGCATTGGCCGCGGGTTTTCGAACTCTCGGGGAAGACCCCGCCCTGCGATATCATGATTTCATCCTGACGATGCTGCCGCGCGCTGTTCGTCCTGCTTGGGAGGCTTTTATGTCCACCGGTCTGCGTGACTACAACTTCACCAGCGACTTCGCCCGCAAGTACGTCGCCGAAGGTCGAGCGCAGGGCGAAGCCGATTCGATCCTGACCGTTCTCGACGCCCGCGGAATCGACGTACCGGAGCAGGTGCGAGAAACGATCAGTTCCTGTGATGACCTCGACCAACTGCAGAAGTGGCTGCGGCGAGCCCTGGAAATCAACCGGGCTGACGAGCTGTTCGACTGACGTGGACGGCGCACCCGCGGCGCCGAACCGACCACCCCGAGGTCAGAATCACCGGCTCGAGAGTGCGGCCAGACCGTCTTCGGCGCTCAGAAGGACGCACCCGAGAATGGAGCGGCGCGGTCGCAGGGTACGGGTTGCGGATGCTCGGGGTCGAGGGCGTTGAGGACGAAATAGGCCGCACGGCGTGACCCGGCCACTCCCGCGTGGTCCGTGTAATCGGTGGTGCACCCTTCCTGCACCACGATGTTGTGGACGTTGCTACCGCCCGATGGCAGACCGGAAGCGAACGGAACGATCAGTTCGTCGTATTGCGTGGCGATATTGGTGTATTCGATCTCGGGCAGGTAGTACCCGCCCGCCCGGATCGCTTGCATGAACGGTGAACCGGGATCCAATTCGGCGCACGCGTGACAGATCGGAAAGTGCTCAGGTTGTATCGCGAGCCGCCGGGCGAGTGGCAGAATGATGTCCGCACCGGCCACGGTGGTGCCGTTCCAGGCGGGAGCCAGTGAGACATATTTATCGATTTTGTCCCTGCCGCCGAGGTACTTCGCGTAGTAGGCCGGCATCACCGTTCCCTGCGAATGGCCCACGATGTCCACCTGGGACGCGCCTGTCGCGGCGAGGACTCCGTCGACGAAAACGCCCAACTGGCGGGCACTCTCGGTGATATCGCCCATTCCCCCGACTGCCGTTGCCGGCCACGGCAGTCCGGCCGGAGCGCCGTAGGTTATGGAGAATACGCAGTACCCTGCATTTTTCAGCAACGGAACGTAGGCACCCCAGTTGGTCTGTTGCGATCCTCCGGTGCCGTGAACCAGCACCACCGGGTCGGGGTGCTCGGGCGAGGGTACGCACGCGTAGTCGTTGGACCCGGGCAGTGAACCGCCTGGGTTCAGGAGCTCCGGTGCGATACCGGCGAAGAAATTGAAATCGACGGGAAGTTCGTCGGCGCCGGCTGTTCCGGCTCCGGCGACCACCACCAGCCCTGTCACCACCGCACCGAAGACTGCCAGGAGCTTCCTCATACGCGGAACCTAGCAAATGCTTGGTGGACGCAGGGCGGTTTCGGACCCTCGGTCGCCACCATCCGTGCCGGATGATCAGTCGCCACGCTGCCCCTGAGTCTCGGCGGCGTGACCTGTTACCTCAGCCGAACGGCGTCTCCGGACGTTCCTGTAGTTCGTCGTCGATGTACAGATCCACCTTCTCGTTGTAGAAGCAGGCCAACCCGGCGATCTTCTGACTCTCCGGGGTGGGTGTGCGGTAGATCCAGACCAGGTCGGGGTATTCGGTGCCGCCCACTTCGATGTTCCAGTAGTCGGCGTTGCCCTTGTACGGGCAGCTGGTGTGCGTATCCGACGGCCGCAACAGATCCATTCGGATATCGGTGAGCGGCAGGTAGTACCGGGCGGGCAGGCCGGTTTCGAACAGGATGCGGGGCGTTCGCGAATCCGCGACGGTGACGCCGTCGATCTCCACCCGTACGCGGCGGGAACTGGCAAGGATATCGACGCGCGAGTACGGGTCGCGTGGGTGGACGTAGATCGGTTCGTCTTCCTCGAACCACTCGTCCATCGCGTTCCACTCCAGCCGCACCAGTTCGCTCAGCTGCGCGGAGTCCGGATAGATCCGGGCGGCTCCGACCGCGACCGCACCGTCGACCACGACGTCGTATCCGACCCCGGCCCCGCGCCGCCGCGAGGGGTGGGTGGTGCCGTCCGGTTCCAGTTTCGCGCGCAGGTCGGCCACCGGGATGTAGTAGGCGGGGTAGTAGGGAATCTCCCACACCAGCGCGGGCCGGACGGTATCGGCGACCAACTGCCCGCCGAAGTAGACCCGCACCCGCTTCTGGATCGTCTCGACCCGGACCTCGTCTCGCTGCGCCTCGGTCATACTTCTCGAGCCTACGCCGGGCGTAGCCGGGCCCGGACGCAAAAGGCAGGCCCCGCCGGTCGGCGGGGCCTGCGCGGCGACCTCTTGTGAAGGTCAGTCTCCGACCGTGACCGCCTGCGCCTCCTCCACACTGTGCGGGGCGGGGTCGTGGTCGTCGATATGGGCGAGAGCCTTCCGGCCGGCCAGCAGGACGACGACACCCACAGCGGTAAACGCGGCACCCAGCCAGAACGGCAGCGAAATGCTGGTTTCGCCGAGTTTGCCGGCCAGCCACGGCGCGGCGGCACCGCCCGCGAACCGGACGAAGCTGTAGGCGGCGGACGCGGTGGAGCGTTCCACCGGCGCGGAGATCATGACGGCCTCGGTGATCAGAGTGTTGTTCACACCGAGGAACAGTCCCGCGACGACCACCCCGGCGATCAGTACCGGCTTGTGCTCGGCGAACAGTGCCATCACCGCCAGGTCGGCGGCGAACAGTCCGACCGCGAGCGCGATCATGGGCAGGGTGCCGAATCGCGCCTGCAGTTTCGGGGCGATGAACACCGAGGAGATCGCGAGCAGGATGCCCCAGCCACAGAAGATGAAGCCGATCGCGTAGGTGCCCATATCCAGCGGGAACGGGGTGTAGGCGAGCAGGGTGAAGAAGCCGAAGTTGTACAGCAGCGCGGTGATGCTCACGACCAGTAATCCGCGATGGCGCAGCGCCTTGAAGGGTGCGGCCGGCGAGGTGGGTTTCGCGGCGCGTGGCCCTTCCGGCAGCAGGACGACGATCGCGACGAATGCGATGGCCATCAGCACCGATACCCCGAAGAAAGGACCGCGCCAGCTGATTCCGCCGAGCAGCCCGCCCACCAGCGGTCCGGTGGCGATACCGATACCGAGCGCGGCCTCGTACAGGATGATGGCCCGCGCGACCCCGCCGCTGGCGGCGCCGACGATCGTGGCGAGCGCGGTGGCGATGAACAGGGCGTTGCCCAGGCCCCAACCGGCCCGGAAGCCGACGATCTGCCCGACCGTATTCGACAGTCCGGCCGCCGCGGCGAAGACGATGATCAGTGCCAGACCGGCGAGCAGCGTTTTCTTCGCCCCGAAGCGGCTGGAGACCACGCCCGTGACGAGCATGGCGATCCCGGTGACGAGCATATAGCTGGTGAACAGCAGAGATACCTGCGACGGAGAGGCGTTGAGCTGTTCACCGATGGGTTTGAGGATCGGGTCGACCAGGCCGATACCCATGAAGGCGATAACGCTGGCGAAGGCGACCGCCCAGACCGCTTTCGGCTGTTTGGCGTCGGTATCGGTCGGTGCGGGGGCCGCACTGGTCGTGGTGCTCATAAAGGTGTCCTCGGTTGCGAATCCTGTTCGGCTGTGGTTTCGATCGCCGCCAGCAGGTCGTGGAGATCGCCCGCCATGCGGCGCAGTCGTTCGGGGTCGAATCCGGCGAGCCGATCGCTCAGTGTGTGGCGCATGGCCGACCGGAAGGCGGCGAGCCGGGCACGCCCGGCGGGGGTCAGTTCGACGAGTACGCCGCGGGAATCGCCGGGGTCGCGGCGCCGCGAGGCATATCCCTGCGACACCAGCCGGCCGATCAACGCGGTCGCGCTGGGTTGTGACGAGCGATCGATCCGGGCGAAATCCCCGACCCGCAACGCACCGTGATGGTCGAGTACCGCCAGGGCGCGCACCGTGGCGCGGGGCAGATCGTCGGCGCTGTTCTCCCCGACCGATCGCGTGAGCCGTCCCGCGGTGACGATCAGGTCGACGACGATGTCGTCCTTCTCATTCACCGGGTACGGCTGCACTCCAATATTGTTACATAGGCTAACTATCTATTTCCAGACCTGCCGGTGGGATACCCGCCACATGCCGCAACTGGGCAAGGAAGGTCGCGCGGTCGTCGCCCCGGACCACATAGTGGCAGGCCGCGAGACGAATGATCGCCGCGGCTACGATATCGGCGTTGTCGCCGGCGACCATGGGCCGGATGAGGTCACGCATGACCGGCATCACGCGGGTCAACTCGGCCAGGACATGGTCGGGTTCCACATCGACCAGCCTGGCCAGCGAGTACGACTGCTGATGGTCGACCATGTAGCGCAACGCCGCGTCCAGCCGGGCGGCGCCGGTGAGGCCCGCGGTCGCGGTCGCGAAGGCGTCCTCCGTGTTCTGCTGCTCGAATCGGCCGAAAGCGGCGAGCAGTTCCTCCTTCGAGGAGAAGAATCGATACAGCGTCGGCCGCGAAACCTTCGCCGTCGCGGCGACATCGGACAGGCTCAGTTTGCTGTGGCCGTGCCGGCTCAGCACCTCGAAAGTCGCCCGCAGGATCCGCGTCCGGGTCGACCCGTTCGAGCTCTCTTCCGGTGCCATTTACATCCTTTACACTTTTTGTAAGTTATGTAACACTCTATCGGTACCGCACCGATCGGTCCGACAGCTTTCCACAGGTCGGCAAGCCACCCCGGACAGCTCGACGCGGCACGTTCCATCCAGCTCCAGCTGCATCGAGGTGAGTCCGATGACGGACACCCGTGTTCCGGGCGAAGAGATCGACTTCGACCCGTTCTCCGACGAATTCTTTCGCGATCCGCACGATATCTACCGGCGCCTACGCGCGCAGGTGCCGGTCCATTTCAATCAGACCTACGGCCTGTGGGCATTGTCGCGCTACGCCGATGTCGCACCCGGGATGAAGGATTTCGCCACCTTCTCCTCGACCGAGGGCATCACCCTGGATATGGCCCTGAACCCCGACCAGCCCAAACCGGCCACTCCCATGATCATCATGATGGACCCGCCCGAGCACACCCGGATGCGCAACCTGGTACGCAAGGTGTTCACCCCGCGCGCGATAGCGGAACTGGAGCCGATGATCCGGGAAATCATCGACTCCTGTATCCGTCGGCTACCCAACGGGGCGTTCGATGTGGTGACCGATTTCTCGACCCATTTCCCCATCGAAGTGATCAGCTCCATGCTCGGCGTGCCCGAAGCAGACCGGGCCCGGTTACGGGAACTGCACGCGATACCCCTGGAGCGCCGGCCCGGGGAAACCGGTATGCGGCCCGAAGCGAAACAGGCGCTGGCGGAGGCCGGACGGTACCACTTCGAACTGATTCTGGAACGACGGGCCCGCCCCCGCGACGATATGATCAGCCGCCTCATCGAGGCCGAGGTCGACCGCGGTGACGGCGTGACAACGAGGCTCACCGACGGCGAAATCGCCGGTTTCGTCTCACTACTCGGCGGTGCCGGTGCCGAAACGGTCGCGAAACTCATCGGAACCGCCGCCGTGCTCTTCGCCGACCACCCGGAACAGTGGCAGGCCATGCGCGCCGACCGGTCGAAAATTCCCGGAGCCTTCGAAGAGGTACTGCGCTATGACGGGCCGGTGCAGTACGACCTGCGCTACACCCGGCGCGATGTGCACCTACACGGCCGGACCATTCCCCAGGGCAGCCACGTACTGATGCTGCTGGCCTCGGCCACCCGCGACGAGAACGCCTTTCACGAGGCCGGCCGGTTCGATATCGAGCGGGCGCACTCCGGGCACAACCTCGGTTTCGGCTACGGCATCCACAGCTGTCTCGGGGCCGCCCTGGCGCGGCTGGAAGGCCGGATAGCGCTGGACGCCCTGCTCGATGTGATGCCCGAGTACACCCTGGACCGGACGGGCCTGCGCCGGGCGACGACAACGAACGTGGCCGGTTGGGCGAACGTACCCGTCCGGGTGGGCTGAGGCGCCGACCGGCGGATTCGCCGCCACCCCGGCACAAGGCGTTGCGGCTTCGCCGAGCCGAACACAACCAGCGGCGCAGCCGAGTTCGGCGAGGCCCCGAAACCCGGGGGGGCCCCCGCCCCCCCAAAAAAAAAGCCGGGGGAGGTTGTGGGGGGTGGGGGGGGCCCCCCCGGGGAGCGGGGCCACGGTCAATATCGACAACCAGTGGGAGCTGGAAACGCTGGCCGGCCTCGCCCGGCCGGAGGCGCCCGTCCCGGTGCTGCTGCGGGTCAGCGGATTCCCGGATTCCCGGCCGAGCCGGTTCGGTATTC
>NZ_JARWOV010000067.1 GCF_029868855.1 Nocardia carnea
GATCATGCGTGATATCGACCCACGGCCGTCGCCGGAACCCGGCCCACCGGACCCCCGCCCCAGGGCCCCCACCCCCCCCCCCCCCCCCCAAAACCGGCCCCCCCCCCCCCCCCCCCCCCCCCCCCCGCCCCCCCCCCCCCCCCCCCCCCCCCCCGCCCCCCGGGGGGGGCCCCCCCTCGTCTCAGGTCTCGCGCAGGACGCCGGAAGGAAGATCATGCGTGATATCGACCCACGGCCGTCGCCGGAACCCGGCCCACCGGACCCCGGCCCCTGGCCCACTCCCCCGCCACCGCCACCTGATCCGGGCCGCCCGCCCGACCCGGCGCGACCGCCGGTCCCGGATCCCGCGCACCCACCGCCCCCGGATCCCGGAGCCCCGCCACCCATACCCGATCCGGACCGGCCGTCGCCGATACCGGATCCGGGTAGACCCCCACCCGAGCCCGGACGACCGCCGTCACTCGACCACTGACGGCAATCGCCCGGACTCCTCTCACGGCCCGGCCTGGGTTCCCCGCCCGGGCCGGGCCTCGAATCGGCCCCAGGACGCCGGTGCGCATGCCGGCGCCCGCACTAGGGCATGACCGGTGATTCAATCCCCGCCAAGCGGGTATTCGAGCCGAAGTCCCAGGTCGGAAGGTTGACAGGAAGGACGTCACCATGGTCTCCGGACCCGACGAACCGCAGCCACGCAGCGACGCGCCACCGCACCCCAGCGGTGGTCTGCAGCGCGGCAGCACTCCGCAACAGCAACCCAGCAGCGGTCTGCAATCCGGCAGGACTCCGCAACAGCAACCCACCGGCGGCCTGCAGGGCGGCAGTACTCCGCGACCGCAGCTCAGCAGCGGCCCGCACAATATCCCGTACGAACATCGTTTTCCCGACGAATCGCGGACTACCCGCTCGCATGCCGGGGAGTCCATCGAGGTCGCCCGGAACTGGCCGGGCATGATCCTGACCGCGATCGGCGTCGTCCTGGTGGCGCTCACTCTCACCGCCGCCGGCTACGGATTCGAAGGCTGGGCAGTTATCGCCGGTATCTGTGGCGGGCTGTGCCTGGTGGCCGGTATCGCGATGGTGATCGCCGAACACCGCCGGGTGAAGACAGGAGAAGGGGCGACTCTGCGGGAGCAGCGTGGGCACTGAGGGCGGAGCCCGGGACAGCAGCACCGAGGGCACGACCCGCACGCGGCTCGACCAGTCCCGGGCCCCGATGCTGGAAGCTCTCGCCGACTACCAGCGACTGGGGCGATACGGATTCACTCCGCCCGGGCACCGGCAGGGCCGCGGCGTGGACGAACGCGTACTCGCCGTGATCGGCCGGGAGGCGTTCGCTTCGGATGTGCTCGCGGCGCCGGGGCTCGACGACCGCTTGGCGCAGGGCGGCTACCTCGCGCAGGCGGAAGAGCTCATGGCCGACGCGGTCGGCGCCGAGCGCGCGTACTTCTCCACCTGCGGTAGTTCGCTGTCGGTCAAGGCCGCGATGATGGCTGTCGCCGGTGGTTGCGACGGGGGACTGCTGGTTGCCCGTGACTGCCACAAATCGATCGTGGCCGGCCTGATCTTCTCCGGGGTCCTGCCCCGCTGGATCACGCCGCGCTGGGATACCGAACGTCATTTCACCCATCCCCCGTCGCCCGAGCAGGTGCGGGCGGCGTGGGACAAGTATCCCGACGCCGCGGGTGCGCTGATCGTGAGCCCCAGCCCGTACGGCACCTGCGCGGATATCGAAGGGATTGCCCGGGTGTGCCACGAACGCGGGAAACCGCTGATCGTGGACGAGGCCTGGGGCGCGCATCTGCCGTTCCATCCGGACCTGCCGACCTGGGCGATGGATGTGGGTGCGGATGTCTGTGTGGTGAGCGTGCACAAAATGGGTGCCGGGTTCGAGCAGGGGTCGGTATTCCATCTGCAGGGCGATCTCGTCGACCCGGTCCGGCTCCGGCACTGCGCGGATCTCCTGATGACGACCAGCCCCAATGTGCTGGTCTACACCGCACTCGACGGCTGGCGCCGGCAGATGGTTCAGCGGGGCCGCGAGCTCTTCGACGACGCCCTGCGCACGGCCCAGCGGGCCCGCACGGAACTCGACCGGATTCCGGGGATCACGGTCATGGAGGAGGAACTGCTGGGGGTGGAGGCCTCCCACGACCTCGACCGCCTGCAGGTGCTGATGGATATCTCCGAGACCGGGGTCAGCGGATACGAGGCCGACGCCTGGTTACGGGAGCATCGCCGGATAGATCTCGGGCTCAGCGATCATCGCCGGCTGCTGGCCACCTTGTCCTTCGCCGACGATGCGGAGACCGTCGAGAGCTTGGTGGCGGGGATACACGATTGGCGGGCACAGACCCGCCCCAGCGATACACCGCAGAAAATCCATATCCCCGAACCGGACGAACTGCTGCTGGAAACCGCGATGTTGCCCCGCGACGCGTTCTTCGGTCCCACCGAGATGGTGTCGATCGGCAAGGCAGCGGGCCGGATCGCGGCCGAACAAATCACTCCGTATCCGCCGGGCATCCCCGCGGTGATTCCCGGCGAGCGGCTCGGCGAGGGTGTCCTGGACTATCTGCGCACCGGTCACGATCACGGGATGAACCTGCCCGATGCCTCGGATCCCGAATTGAAACAGATCCGGGTCGTGGCCGGCTGACCGGACGATACCCCGCCGCCTCCCTGCCGCCCGGCGGCTGAAGGCGCGCCCGCCACGGCTCGGGAGAGCCAGGACCCCCGGCCCGGGGTGAACAGATCCGGTGCCGGACGGATGATCAGGTCCGGCGCCTGATTCAGTCGAGGGACGCCGGGTACGCGTTCGCCATGGAACTACTCGTGCTCATCGGGATCGCGATCCTCGTCGCCGCGGTCGTCGGCTACCGGCGGTTGACCGGTCGCCGCCCGGACGAGCCCGAATCCCCCGACAACGACGGCAAATGACCCCGCCGCGGCGCGGCACCGGCGTGCGTCTCGGGTGGTACGGATCGCACTCGACGGAATCGGACGGACCGGATGAACCGACTCCGCTGAATTCGCCGCCACGGTTACCCGCCCGGCGCTCCTTCCGCCCGGCGGCACTCGAGCGGTGATCGCTGAGTTCTGCGCGACTGCGGCACAAGCGACTGCCAGGAGAAACCGGTGGCGCGTGGTGCGGAGCCACCGGATATCGCGTCGCAGGGTTCCCTGGTGGGAGTTCGGTGAGGGCCGGCCGGATGCCGGTCCACGCCCGCACATCCCGGCGGGGAGCGGCCGCGGAGAACCGCACTGCGCACCTGCATTCCGCCGGGCGAACTGAATCCCGCCGACCGGGCGACGACGCGCAACGGGTTTCGATCTTGTGGCGAATGGGCATTCCCCACTGCGGACCCGATGTGCGCGGCGCACAATAGCCGGGCTCCGCCCGTATGCTCTCGCCGGCGAAGCGCCGCGCCGGTCCCCGGTCCGGTCGTGGTGAGGCGGCGACAGCCTGGTCGCACCGGACGCGTGGAGGTCTGATCCTGGATACCCTGTGGACCTTCGTGGTGCAGCGTCGCCATCAGCTTTTCGTGGATTCGTATCTGCACGTCTCGGCCGTGCTGCAAGCACTGTTGATCGCGACGGCGATCGCGGTGCTGATCGGTGTGCTGGTCTACCGCAGCCCGTTCGGTTCCGCGGCCGCCACCGCTGCGGCCGGCACCATTCTCACCGTGCCGTCGTTCGCGCTGCTCGGTCTGCTCATCCCGATATTCGGGCTGGGCGTCGTGCCGACGGTGATCGCGCTGGTGCTCTACGCGCTGCTGCCGATCCTGCGCAACACCCTGGTCGGTCTGTCCGCGGTGGAGCCGGCGGTCGTCGATGCGGCGCGCGGGGTCGGGATGAACAGGCTGCGGATCCTGACCACGGTGGAACTGCCGCTGGCCTGGCCGTCGATTCTCACCGGGATGCGGGTCAGCACCCAGCTGATCATGGGCATTCTCGCGCTGGCCGCCTACGCCAAGGGGCCGGGCCTGGGCAATCTGATCTTTTCGGGTCTGGCCCGGCTCGGCAGCCCGAACGCGGTGCCCCAGGCGCTGACGGGCACGGTGCTCATCGTCGTACTCGCTCTACTGCTCGACGGGATCTTCCTGCTCGTCGGCCGTTTCACCGTTCCGAGGGGGATTCGTGACTGATTCCGCTACTGCCGCCGGTGAGCCGGCGGTCTCCGGTGTCGAGATCGTGCTCGACGCCGTCACCAAACATTATCCGGGGCAGCCGCATCCGGCTGTCGACGCGGTGTCGATGACCATTCCGGCAGGTGAGATCGTAGTTCTGGTGGGACCTTCGGGATGCGGGAAGACCACCACCATGCGGATGATCAACCGGTTGATCGAGCCCACCTCCGGCACCGTGACGATCGGCGGCCGCGATGCCGCGACGATGGACCCGGACCGGTTGCGCCGCGGGATCGGGTATTCGATCCAGCAGGCGGGCCTGTTCCCCCATATGACGGTGGCCCGCAATATCGCCACTGTCCCGGGCCTCATCGGCTGGGATCGAAAGCGGATCGCCGCCCGCACCGACGAAATGCTGGAGCTGGTGGGTCTGGACCCGGGCATCTACCGGCGCCGCTATCCGCGGCAGCTGTCGGGGGGCCAGCAGCAGCGGGTCGGGGTGGCGCGGGCACTGGCCGCCGACCCGCCGGTGCTGCTGATGGACGAGCCGTTCGGTGCGGTCGACCCGATCACCCGCGGGCTGCTACAGGACGAACTGCTGCGGTTGCAGGCGGAGCTGGGTAAGACCATCGTGTTCGTCACCCACGATTTCAACGAGGCGGTCAAACTCGGGGACCGGATAGCGGTTCTCGGGGACCGGTCCCGCATCCTGCAGTACGACACTCCCGCCGCGATCCTGGCCGACCCGGCCGACGAAACGGTCGCCGGTTTCGTCGGCGCCGACGCCTCCCTGAAACAGCTGACGCTGACCCGTATCCGGGATGTCGAACTCGGCGACTGCCCCACCGTCACCGACGACGATTCGATCGACAGCGCCCGCGCGGCGGTAGCGGACAAGGACTGGGCACTGGTCCTCGACAACCGCCGTCGCCCGCTGCGCTGGGTTTCCGCCGAACAGCTCGCGCATGCGTCGGCGGTCCGGGGCACCGGAATCCCGCTCGGTGAAACCCTGTCCATGGCCTCGACCTTGCAGGACGGCCTGGAGGCACTGCTCACCGACCGCAACGCCACCGGAGTGGTCACCGGAGCCCGCGGCGAATACGCCGGACTGATCACCATCGATACGCTGGTCGCCCATCTCTCGGCACTGCGCGCCGAGCACAGTGGTGCGCAGGCCGCCACGGAAGCACCGGTATGACGGCGCAACTCGCACCGGATACCGGAAATCCCCCGGCGCTGCGCCGGGCGGACGGTGCGCGGCTGCTCGTCCAGCCGGTCCTCGTCGTGCTGCTCACGGTCGGCGTACTGGTCTGGGCGTTGCGGCGCGACCTCACCGTCACCCAGCAGGCCAGCCTGAACGCGGGCAATATCGCCGCCGTCACCTGGCAGCACGTGCTCATCAGCGCCACGGTGGTACTGATCGTGATCGCCGTCGCGGTACCGCTGGGCACCCTGCTCACCCGCCCGGGCTACCGCAGGCTCGCGCCGTTCTTCATCGGTATCGCCAATATCGGCGCGGCCGCTCCCGCCATCGGGTTGATCGTGCTGTTCTACCTGGCCACCAGGACCACGGGGTTCTGGATCGGGGTCGCACCGATCGCGTTCTATTCGCTGCTGCCGGTCCTGCGCAACACCATCCTCGGCTACCAGCAGGTGGATCCGCTGCTCATCGATGCCGGTCGCGGACAGGGTATGTCGGCGGCGACGGTGCTGCGGCGAATCGAATTCCCGCTGGCTGTCCCGTATATCCTGGCTGGTCTGCGTACCTCGCTGGTCCTGGCCGTGGGCACCGCGACCCTCTCGTTCCTGGTGAGCGCAGGAGGCCTCGGAATTCTCATCGACACCGGATACAAACTGCGCGACAACGTGACCCTGGTCGTCGGCGCGGTATTGGCGGTCGCGCTGGCGCTGCTGGTGGATTGGCTGGGCGCCGTCGCCGAACGAATGCTCGGGCCGAGGGGGCTGCGATGAGTACGCGCCGGGTATCCCCGACCATGGTTCGCACGGCGCGCAGGACGAGCGAGCTCCGCGTGCTGGGTGTTCTCCTGCTCGCCGGGGTTGTGCTGCTGACCGGTTGCGGTCTGCAATCCGGTAGTGCGGTACCCCTGCGGGTGGGGCCCGGCAGTATCCGGCCGGTGCCCGCGCTCGCGGGTGTTCCGATCACGGTGGGGTCCAAGGATTTCACCGAACAGCAGATACTCGGCTACATCATCGAATTCGCACTGGTCGCGGCCGGTGCCGAGGTGCGCGACCTGACGAATATCCAGGGGTCCAACAGTTTGCGCGACGCCCAGCTCAGCGGACAGATCGATATCGCCTACGACTACACCGGGACCGGCTGGGTCAACTATCTGGGCAACGAGACACCGGTCCCGGACGAACAGGGCCAGTTCGAGGCGGTCCGCGATGCCGACCGGGCGGCGCACGCGATGACGTGGGCGGCGATGGCGCCGATGAACAACACCTATGCGCTGGCCACCGCCCGGCGTACCGCCGAAAGTACCGGTGTGTGGTCGCTGTCGGATTACGCCGCACTCGTCGCCAGCGACCCGGCCGCGGCTGCCACCTGTGTCGGCACCGAGTTCAACGTGCGTCAGGACGGCTACCCGGGTATGGCCCGCGCCTACGGGATCGACGAGGGCCGGGTGACCAAACGGATCGTGCAGGACGCCGTGGTCTTCCAGGCCACCGCCGATGCCCGCCAGTGCGCGTTCGGTTCGGTGGCGGCCACCGACGGCCGTATCCCCGCACTCGACCTGGTGCTGCTGGCCGACGATCGCGCGTTCTTCCCGAAGTACAATGCTGCGCTGGTGATGCGAGCGGAGTTCGCCGACGCGCATCCGGAGGTCGCCGCGATCATGGCACCTATTTCCCGGTTGCTGACCAACGAGTCGGTCACGGAACTGAACCGGCAGGTCGATGTGGAGGGACGCGAACCCGCGGAGGTCGCGCGGGACTGGATGGTCGCGAACGGGTTCGTCACGGCGCAGTGACGGCAGGTTCGGTTGTGCGCAGCGACAGTTAGGAGGCGGTGGATTGGTTGCCCCGGACGGCCCGAAGATACCGTCTCCCGCACCGGCCCGATCGGTGCTCTTCGGATTACCGCCCGCCGGCCGCCGGTTTCCCGGAGCCGTCCGGGCCGCGGTGGCATTCGGGGCGCCGGCCTTGTTCGCGGTATCGCTGGGGCACGAACAGCAGGGCCTCATGGCGGCGACCGGCGCCCTGGCGGTGATCTTCGGCGAGGGCCAGGTCTACCGGCGCCGGCTGCGCGTGATCGGCGCGGCCGCACTGTCGCTGGCGGTGGCGGCGTTCGCCGGTGGGCTCACCGGGGAGTTGATCCAGACCCGGCTCGCCGCGGGTGGCTCGCACTGGTGGCAGCTGGCCCTGGTGGTGCTGATGTCGGTGGTCGCGGTGGCCGGCACCTTCGTCAATTCGGCGCTGCGTCTCGGCCCGCCGGGCGGGTTCTTCTTCGTTCTCGCCGCCGGGGTCGGCGCGCTCATCACCGGACACGGGGTACCGCCCGGTGAGGTGGCGCTGTGGACCGCCATCGGGGGACTCAGCGCACTGATCGTCGGTATGTCGGCCGCGCTCACCCGCGCCGATCCGCCCGAACAGCGGGCGGTGACGGAGGCGGTCGCGGCGGTCCGCGATTACGCCGCCCTCGAACCCGGAGACAGCACCGGCGCCCGCTACGCCACCGCGATGAAAGTACAGACGGCGTGGGCGCTGCTCGACGACGCCCGGCGGACCGGCCCGGAAGCGAACGGAGCGGTGGACGAACTGCGTCGCGCCCAGCGCGCCTTCGCCGCGGCGTTGCACCGCGAACACACCGGCGACGACGCCTCCGATCTGCTGTTCGACACCGGCCGGCCGGCCCCGACACCGCGTCCGTCGCTGCGGTACCGGCTGCTGCGGTCGGTCTCGCCGGACAGCCATGCCGCGGTCTCGGCGAACCGGATCGCCATCGCCGCGCTGCTGGCCGGCAGCCTGACTGTCGCCCTCGGGCTGGGGCGTCCCGATTGGGCGGTACTCACCGTCACGGTGCTGTTGCACCAAGGACCGGACCGCGTCCGGGGCACCTATCGCGGTGTGCACCGTATCGGTGGTACCGCACTGGGATTGGTGCTGTTCACCGGCTTCTACGCGCTCGAACCGGGGCCGTGGGCGCTGGTGCTGATCTTGATGACCCTGCAGTTCGCGATCGAAATGCTGGTCGCCCGGAACTACGGGCTGGCGGTCGTGTTCATCACGCCGCTGGCGCTGCTCATGGGTGGCGGCGGGCATTACGGTGAGATGGTCCCGGTGATCCGGGACCGGCTGATCGAGAGCGCTCTCGGTGTGCTGATCGGCCTGGCCGTGCTGTGGTCGGTCGACCGCCGCGCACACCGGCGGGTGCTGTTGCGCAACGACCAGCGGGTACTCGAAGTACTGGACAGGTCGCTGCGTCTCCTGGCGCTGCCCCCACCGCAGCGCGCGGCATTACCGGAGGTACGGCGGGAACTCGAATTCGAGTTGATGGGTTCGACACTCGGCGCCATCGACGCCGCCCACAACGAACCCGAGTGGACCCGCACGCATTGGACCCGCCATCAGCGCATCCGCCGACTCGGCCACCAGGTCCTCGCCGCGGGTCTGCCCTCGGACGCCCCTGTCGATCCGAAACAGCTCGGCCGGTGGTCCCACAGTCTCACGGAACTGGCATAGCGGACCCGCCGGTGCGGCCGCTGTGACACGGGCACGTCGGCCTATCGGGGCGCCGACCGACCGGAAGGCACGGCCCGACCGCCGCTGTGACCGGAATTGCCTGCCGACGGGGTCGATCGCCACGATCGACTCCGCCCGGTCCACAGCCGGAACCCGTCAGGGAACGATCGGTTCCCGCAGCAGCGTCTCCACGTCGGCACGGTTTCCGTCGACGGTCAGTCCGGCCTCGTCCGCGGTGACCCGGCCCCACAGCAGAAGCGCCAACCCCTCGGCCGGGCCCGACACCCGCAGCGGTACGTCGTCGATATCCTGGCCCGCGCCACCGAGAACCCAGCCGGGGGCGGGCTCGAGATCCGTGGCCACCAGGGCGAGCGGGGACGGCAGCGGCGCCAGCCGGCCGGTACCTACCTGGCGGGGATAGAAAACCGAAATCACCTCGTCCACCGCATCCGCCCAGACCTCCGGCACGGCCCGCATCAGGCCGAGCGCGGCCTTCCCGGCGATCGCGGCGCGCAGATCGTGCCCGTGTACGAGCGTTTCGTGGACCTGCCGGCGATGCCAGAACGACACCGGCCCTTCGCCCATCGGATCCGGATACGCCAGGATCCGGGCGGTCGCCGCGGGATCCAGTTCGGCGAGGGTTTCGCGCAGTTCCGTGGCGCAGGCGGCATAGTGTTCGGCCAGGTCGAACGGGCCGTCCCCCAGGCGTGTCGCCTTCTGGGCGCGTGCGTTGGCAGCTGCCCAGTGGTGCACGAACGCGAGATGCTCCACGAGCTCGCGGACTGTCCAGTCGCCGCAGGCCGGTACGGTGGCCGACGGATCGGCGTCCGGAATGGAGGCGAGGAACTCGCCCTGGAAATCGGCAAGCAGCAGCGGGAAATCGAGACCGGAATGCGCGCTCATGACGCCAAGCTACCGGAGGCCCCCGACACCGGGATCCGTTCCGGGCCGGGTCGGATAACCTGGCTCCATGCTCGCCGACAGCCCGCCGCAGCGGCCATTCAGCAGTATTCCCTGGACTGCGGCGCAGCGCCGGACGATGGCGGCCGCGCTGGACCTGATCGGGGTGCACGGGGTGAGCGGTACGTCACTGCAGATGATCGCCGACGCGGTCGGTGTCACCAAGGCCGCGGTGTACTACCAGTTCAAAACCAAGGAGGAGATCGTCATCGCGGTCACCGCGAGCGAGCTGGCCATTCTCGAGGACGGGCTGATCGCCGCCGAGGCCGAACCGGATCTGGCCCGGGCCCGCAAGGTGCTGCTCGATCAGGTCATCGATCTCGCGGTATCGCGCCGGCGCTGGGTGAGCACCTTGACCAACGATCCGGTGATCACCCGGATTCTCAGCCAGCACGAACCGTTCCGGCAGTTCCTGAGCCGTCTGTACTCGGTACTGCTCGACGAGAGGCACGGCGACGACACACTCACCCGGGTCTCGGCGGCCGTACTGTCGGCGGCGATCGGTGGCTCGGTGATCAACCCGCTCGTCGTCGATATCGACGACGACACCCTGCGCGCGACCCTGGTCCACCTGACCCAGCGAATGCTCGACCTGCCGGACTGAGCCGGCCACCCGCGCTACCAGAGATAGATTCCCAGTACCGACCCCCACAGCACGATCAGCCAGGCGTCGGTCGCGAAGCCCAGCCAGCGTGGCGCGGTACGCGCCTCCATGAAGTACCGGATGATCAGCCGGCCTTTGACGGCGCCGAGCACGACGACCAGCATGGTGATCGGCGTGCTCGGGGATACCGGCGCCGCGCCGTGGCCCGGGGCCAGCGCCCAGGACAGCAGGGTGATCGCGGAAAGCGACAGCCACACGACGGTGGTTGCCCGCGCGGACACGATTCGCAGCATCGCGATCACCTCATCACGTAGAGGAGGCCGAAGATGACGATCCAGAGCAGATCGACCATATGCCAGTAGATCGCGCCCGATTCGGCGACCGCGACCCGCCGCCGGCGCGGATCGCGTAGCTCGCGGATCACGATCCCCAGGATCAGCAAACCCAGCCCGACATGGAACAGATGGATTCCGGTCAGCATGTAGTAGAACGTGAAGAACTCGCTGGAAGGCAATGTGTAGCCCCCCGCGATCTCGGCCGACCATTCGCCGACCTTGATTCCGATGAACAGCACGCCCAGCCCCGCACCCGCGTAGACCCGGCGCAGCGCTCGAGCCGGTGCCCCGGCCCGAGCCGCCTGCACACTTCTTGCGATGAACCACGAACTGGTCAGCAGGACAAGGGTGTTCAGAGTCCCGAGGCCGAGGTGCAGCTGCTGTTGTGCGGCAAGGAATTCCTGTGGTGCCATCGCGCGGTGCACCATGAAGATCACGAAATAGGCACCGAAGATCAGCAGATCACCAAGCACCATCACCCACATATGACCGTCGCCGGGCAGTGGGAGTCGCTCCGTAACGGGCTGCGGCTCGCTCGACGCGGTCATGGCAGCGGCGGTTCGCCGGCGGGCTGCAACTGCCCGGCTTTTCGCAGGAACGTGATGACACACATCAACCAGAATCCGAAGACGACCGTGCCCATCCAGAAGCTGATCGAGCCGTTCCAGGCGAACGGTCCCGCCAGGGAGACGAACACGGGTGTGGCGAGGATTTCGGTGACGATCTGCCAGACCGTCACATAGCCGAGCCATTTGGGGAAGATCCCGTTGCGGTCGTAGAAGATTGCGAGGGCGAATCCGAAATACGCGGTGACGAAACAGCCGAGTGAGCCGACGTAGGAAAGTAGACCGAGATCGTAGAGGAGTGCCAGTATTTCCGGGTCGCGGTCGTCACGATAGACGGCGACCAGAAAGCAGAAGGCCACGAGCAGGCAGCCGGGTAGCGCACCGACGGCCATACCGCCCATATAGATATAGGCCCCCACCGAACCCACCGACATCCGTTTCATGTGATAGACGACGATCCCGTTCGATATTCCCGCGCCCCCGACTATCAGCAGCAATATCGCGAAACCGATCTGGATGGTCACGGTGTGGGTGTCGAAGAACTGCACGATCTGCTCGAGATCGGTGTCGGGCCGGGGCGGGGGCATCACCCGGGCGAGCAGTACGAAGATCACCCCGAAAGCAGTGTAGAAGGCGGGGACGATCGCGAAACAGACCCAGACATCCCTTTTTCCGGCGGGTTTCGTGGCATCGAGTCGCGGGTCTCGACCTGCCGCCCGCTCGACGACGGGCTGGAGAACTCTCATCGGGGGCCACCCGCCGCCTGCCGCCGCAGGGTAGCCCGCAGGACGAAGAACATCACGACGGTGAACACCGCGAAGGCGCCGTTGCGTAGCCAGAACGATATGACACCGTCCCAGGCCAGTGGACCGCTGGCGACCACCGCGGCGGCAGTGGCGGGGGCCATGGCGATGGCTGTGCCGACGGCGAAATGGGCTACCCAGCGCGGGAACACCCGGTGTGGGCCGTTGTCGAAAAAGATCGCCGCGGCCAGTAGCAGATTCTGGGCGACCAGAATGCCGACCGGTGCGATGAAGACGATCCAGGCCATATCGTTGAGCAGCAGGATCAGTTCGGGGTCACGGTCCGGCCGGAAGGCGGCGACCAGGTAGAAGATATCCGCGAGGGCGAATATCGTCGCGCCGCTCACCGTGGCGGTCAGGTAGCAGTAGGCGAATACATGGCTCTGGGTGGCCATCCTTTTCAACTGCGCGACGATCACCATGAAGAACGGGATCAGCATGATTCCACAGAGATTGAAGGTGATCATGCTGAATCGGATCGGTGCTTGATTGTCGGCATAGAAAGCGGCCACTCGTTCCGCCGACATATCCGGAGACATCGGTGGAAAGAATCCCGGGAATGCCAGAAAGGCGATCAGCAGGATCACGCCGGCCACCGGGCCGGTCCACACGCTGATGGATTGGATCTCGAGATCTGCGGCGGAGCTGGTTTCTTCCGCCTCGGCCGGAATCTGCATCGCACCTCGATTCACTCCGGACCGGCACCGCGTGCAGTGCCGGACGCGGCATATCACGCCACTCCACCACGCCTAGCCGAACGGCTAGATCGACTGTAAACCCGCGAAGCGGACTTTGTCGATCCCCGACTTTCCGATTCCCCATGGGAGGCAGCCTTTTACCACACAGCAAACTGCCGAGTGGGCCGATTCCGGATAGGGATTTTTTTCTAGCCGTTCGGCTAGCACGGCCATTCCGGATCCGTTAGCCTGCCTCCAACGCCGCTGAGCACAGGCTCAGTACCCAGCGGGTGGGCGGAGGTCTTCCATGAGCATCGGACCAACCCTCGACGACAACAAGCCGGTAGCGACCGAGCAGATCACCGGATGGTTTCGCGGTTACCTGCAGCGCCATCCCGTTGCCGCGCTGGCAACTCTCGGACGCCAGGTACTGATGGGCCGGCAAGCACTGCGCTATCTGTTCGCCGACCTGGCCACCGGCCGCTTCCCCGTGGGTGAGTTCGTGCACCAGGCCGCGTTCATGGTCCGCACCTCCTGGTTGCCGACCGTCGCGGTGGCGCTGCCCATCAGCGCGACCCTGTCCATCCAATTCGGTTTGCTCGCCGGGCAGGTCGGGGCGACCTCGCTGGCCGGTGCCGCCAGCGGGCTGGCGGTGATCCGGCAGTCGGCGCCTATGGTCACCGCGATCCTGATGGCCGCGGCGGTGGGTTCGGCGATCTGCGCGGATCTCGGCGCCCGCACCATCCGCGACGAGATCGATGCCATGGAGGTCATGGGTGTTTCGGTGCTGCGCCGGCTGGTGGTGCCGCGGCTGGCCGCCGGGATCGTCGTCGCCGCGGCGCTCACCGGGTTGAGCTGCTTCATCGGCTTCCTGGCCGGATACCTGTTCAACGTCTATGTGCAGGCGGGGACCCCGGGCAGCTTCATGGCCACGTTCTCCTCCTTCGCCACCGCGAGCGACCTGTATCTGGCGATGGTCAAGGCCGTCGTCTTCGGTGTGATCGTCACGGTGATCGCCTGTGAGAAAGGTCTGAGCACCCGGGGTGGGCCCGGCGGGGTGGCCGATTCCGTGAATGCCACGGTGGTCGCGTCGATCATCTTCCTGATGGTCGTCAACGTCGGGTTCACCGAGATGTACACGATTCTCTTTCCGAGGACGACACTCTGATGGCCGCGACCTACCATTTTCCCGGGACCGCGCGGCCGATCGCGCTGGTGCGGCGATGCGGCCGCCTGTTCATCACGCTCGGCCATATGGTCACGTTCTTCGTGCGCGCGGTCGTTTCGATCCCGGTGGCCCTGCGCCACTACAACCGCGAATCGATGCGGATCCTGTCGGATGTCACCTGGGGCAACGGATCCTTGGTCGTCGGCGGCGGAACCGCGGGCGTCATCATCGTGCTGGGAGCCGCCGCGGGCGCCATCGTGGGGATCGAGGGGCACAGCGCGTTGAAGTTGCTCGGGATGGAACCCGCCACGGGCATGATCGCCGCGACCGCCGCCACCCGCGAACTGGCACCGATCATGGCCTCCATCGCCTTCGCCGCGCAGGCGGGTTGCCGGTTCACCGCCCAGCTCGGCGCCATGCGGATCGCCGAGGAGATCGACGCCCTGCACGCCGTGGCGATCAGGCCGATCCCGTATCTGGTGTCCACCCGGCTGCTCGCATCGATGATCGCGGTGGTGCCGCTGTATGTCGCCGCGCTGGCCGCCGACTATCTCGCGGTGGAGTTCTTCGTCTGGGTCGCCGGGGGCGAATCGTTCGGAACCTACGAGCACTACTTCAATCTGGTGCTCGGCGGTACCGATGTCCTGTACTCGCTGCTCAAAGCGCTGGCCTTCGTAGTCATCACCACGACGGTGCAGTGCTATTACGGCTATTACGCGGCGGGCGGGCCACAGGGTGTGGGCGTCGCGGCCGGCCGGGCCATGCGGGCAAGTATCACGGTGATGATCTCGGTGAACCTGCTGCTGACCCTGGCGCTGTGGGGTTTCGACTCCGGTTCACGGATCAGCGGGTAGGGGGCCTGAGATGCCGAGTCCTTTCGAAGCAGACGACCGGAACCTGCCGGACTGGAAGCTGCTGGTGCGCGGTGTGGGGTTCGCTTTGGTCGCCGCCGCTCTGGTCGCCGGCGGAATCGCCCGTTCGCAGGGCGCTTTCGAAGCCACCGTGCCGGTTACCGCACTGATGACCGATATCGGCGATGGCCTCCCGGTCAAGTCGGATGTGAAATACCGCGGTGTTCTCGTCGGCATCGTCACCGAGGTCGCGCCGGGCGCCGGCGGCGGGCCGAACCGGGTCGGGATCGAATTGTGGCCGGAACAGGCGCGTGGCATCCCCGCGACGGTCACGGCCCGCGTCGTGCCCAGCAACGTATTCGCCGTCCCCTCGATCCAATTGGTGGACAACGGTCCTGCCCCCGCGCTACCCGCCGACGCCGAGATACCGCAGGACCACAGCCTGTCCACCGTTCAGTTACAGACCTCGTTGACCGCGTTGAGCCGGATCGCAGCGGCCGCCGGCCGCTCCCCCACCGACCCCACGGTCGGGATCCTGGCCACGGTTCAGCGCGCGACCAGCGGTCGTGGCGCGGAAATGGTGCAGGCCGGTGTCCAGCTGGATCGCATCGCGCGGGCGCTCGGTGAATTCGCCGCCCCCGGCCGGGGCCCCTCGACGATCGAGGTGCTCGCGCAGGCACTGGCCGGTCTGCAGGCGTCGGCACCGGATCTGCTGCAGGCGGTGAACCATACGGTCGGGCCGATGCGCGTGGTCGCCGAGCAGCAGGGCCGCCTCGCTGCCCTGCTGTCCGGGGGCCTGGTCACCGCGTCGAGTGTCGGTACCGCCCTGAGCAACCACACCGGAACCCTCACCGGTATCACCGGTGCGATGGCGCCGGTACTGGATGTACTGGCCCGCGGCAGTGCGAACTTCGTCCAGATGACCACCTCGCAGGCGCGGCTCTCACGGAAGTTCGGAACCGAGATCTGGAAACCCGGGACGCAGAGCGCCGCCGCCGCGGTCATCGTCGAACTCACCCCGCACAAGCAATACACCCGCGCCGACTGCCCCCGTTACGGGAACTCGACAGGTCCCAGCTGCGCGACCGGACCGGCCGGTGCGGCGCCGGTCATCCCCGGCGGGTTCACGCCCGCGAGCGCGGATTCCGGTGCCGGGGCGGTCGGGGGTCGAGGTGAACGTGACAAGGTCGCCACGGTCCTGGGCACCGATGCCGACGATCTGTCGACGCTGCTGCTGGGGCCGCTGGTCCGTGGCAACGAGGTCACTGTCCTACCGGCCACGACGGAAGGGCCGCGATGAGCTACCGCAAACCTCTGATCGGGCTGTCCCTCTTCCTGGTCGTCTCCTTGACACTCACCTGGATGGTGTACCTCACCCTGCAGCGTGGAGTCGCCGGGGAAACCCATTCCTACGAGGCGATGTTCACCGATGTCTCCGGTCTGCGCGCCGGTGACGATGTGCGGATGGCGGGGGTGAAGGTGGGGCGTGTCGCTTCCATCGCGGTCGACGGTACGCACGCCCGGGTACGTTTCGAGGTCACCCGGGACCAGACGCTCTACGGCAACACTCTCGCCACGGTCACCTACCAGAATCTGATCGGCCAGCGATATCTCGGGCTGGCTCCCGACGATTTCGGCAGCCCCGAACCGCTGGAGCCCGGTGCGGTCATCCCGGTCGAGCACACCGAACCGTCGTTCGATATCTCCGGTCTGCTCAACGGTTTCCAACCGCTGTTCAGCATGCTCGACCCCGGCGATATCGACAAGATCACCGCCGCGCTGATCCGCGCGCTCCAAGGTGAGGACGGGGCGCTGCTGGCGCTGATCACCGAAACCAGTGCGCTCGTGGAATCGTTCGCGGGCCCGGATCAGGTGCTGGGTTCGATCATCGACAACCTCGGCCGGGTCCTGACCGATCTTTCCCGGCACAGCGGCGAACTACAGACCACGATCACGCAGACCCGCAAGATCTTCGACACCTTGCACGCCCGGCGCGACACCCTGCTGTCGCAGACCACCGATATCGCCGTCGTCCTCGACCGCGCGGCGCAGGTGGTGGGCGGCGCGGCACCGGCGCTGGCCCATTTCGTCACCCGCGAACCGGGTTTCGCGCGGCATTTCCTGGACAACAAACCGAAGTTCGCCTATCTGGGGGCCAACTTACCGCTGATGCTGAAGGCGCTCGCGCGAATCGTCGACAAGGGTGCCTACATCAATGCCTACGTCTGCGATATCGGATTCAGCATGGTGCCCGGTTTCGACCCGCTCATTGCCCAGATACTCGCTCTGGCCTCGCCCAGCGGCCGGGTCGAGCATTCTGCGATCTGCAGGTGAGGACAGATGCATTCGATACTGCGCACGTCCGGCGGATATCTCACGGCACTTCGGAATCGGCTACCGGCCCGCCGGCGGAGCGAGACGACGGAGCGCGCCACCGGACCCCTCCGCCTCGGGATCGTGACGGTCGCCCTGGTGGCGGCGGTGCTGCTGGTGACGGTATTCGTCAATTCCCTGCACCTGGGGAAAACCACCTATCGGGCACATTTCCAGCAGGCCGCGGGGATCGCCGCCGGTGATTCGGTGACCTATGCCGGGGTGCCGGTCGGCACGGTCACCGGCACCCGGCTCGACGGCGAGCACGTATCGGTCACGATGAAGATCGACCCCGCCGTCCGGCTGGGTGCCGATACGCGGGCCGCGATCAAACTCACCACCCTGCTGGGTTCGCGGTATGTCGAGTTGCGATCCACCGGAACCGGTGCCCTGCCCGACCGGCTGATCCCGCTTTCCCGGACCAGCGTTCCCTACGATCTGGAAACCGCTCTGCAGGACGCGACCACCACGTTCGGCGGGGTCGACGCCGACCGGATCGCGACGTCGATGACCACACTCGCGCAGCAGCTGCGGGGATTACCCCCGCTGGTCCCACAGGCCCTGCAGAACATCGAGACCGTGGCCGGTGTCATCGCGCAGCGCCGTGACCAGATCGGCGCGCTGCTGCAGAGCACCGAACAGGTGACCACCGTATTACGTGACCAGCAGGCCGATCTCGGGGCGTTGATCGGGCAGGGCCGCACCGTGCTCCAGGAGATCACGGACCGCCAGGCGGCGCTGCGCCGGCTCCTCGAGGCGACCACGACACTGGTGCGGGAACTGGAGCCGATCGTCGTCACCGAACGCGGCAAGATCCAGGCACTGCTCGACGATCTGCGGGCGATGACCCAGCTGATCGCCGGCAACGATGCCCTGCTGCGCAATATCCTCCAGGTCCTGCCGGTGCCCTGGCGGCTGTGGGCCAATGCCACCGGTACCGGAATGGAACTGTCGGCCAACGCACCCGACGGCGCGTTCATCGATTCCTTCATGTGCGCCCTCAGCGGACGCGCCGTCCAACTGGGTAAGGCCCCATATTACGAGGACTGCCGATGACTCGACTGGCCCGCCGGATCGTGCTCGCGCTCATCGTGCTGGGAGTGGGCTTCAGTGGCTGTGCGAACGCTCCCGGCTTCCGTACGCCCGACACCACGATCACCGCCCGATTCGCCAACGCCAACGGCCTCTACCCCGGCAACGCGGTATCGGTGCTGGGTATGCGGGTCGGCGAGATCACCGCGATCCGGCCGGGCGGTACCGGTGTGGATATCGACCTGCGGGTCCACGGCTCGATCCGGCTGCCCGCCGATGTGCTGGCGGTGGCGGTCTCGGATTCCGTGCTCACCGACCGCCGGATCGAACTGAGTCCGGTGTACCGCGGCGGCCCCGAACTACCGCGCGATGCCGTCCTGGGCCCCGACCGCACCCGGGTCCCGGTCGAATTCGACAGTCTGCTCGCCATGGTGCAGAAACTCGCGAACTCCCTCGGCGGCGACGGCACGGGCAACGGCCCGGTCGGCGACCTGCTCGACCTCGGCACCGGTGTCACCGGCGGCCACGGCGAGCAGATGCGCACCGCGCTCGGCGAACTCTCCCGGGCACTGCAACTCGGCAGCGACCAGGGCGCCGCGACACGCGACGCGATCACCGAGGTGGTCACCAACCTCGACGAACTGGTCGCCGTCGCCGCGCGCAACGATACGACGCTGCGCGAATTCGGCGCCGGCGTGCACCAGCTGAGCGATTTCCTCGTCGCGCAGGGCCTCGGCTCCGGAGACACGGGCGCCCGGCTGAACCGGATCATCACCGCGGTCACCGAACTGCTGCAGCAGAACCAGGGCACGCTCGGCGCCCTCGCGGGCAATGCGAACACCATCACCGGCGCGCTGGCGGACTATCACGTGAACATCGGCGAATTCCTCGACGTCTTTCCGCTGGTCGTCGACAACGCCTACAACGCCATCGATCAGAACGCCGGCGCGCTGCGCGTGACGTTCGATCTGAACAAATTCCTGCTCGACGGCCAGATGGTGAAGGAAGTGTGCAACCTGCTGCACCTCACCGAACTCGGCTGCGATACCGGAACCATGCGCGATATGGGGCCGGATTTCGGTCTCACCGCGATCCTGCAGGCCCTGGCGGAGGGACAGCCACGATGATCCCGGGCAGATTCACGAGATTCCTCGCGGCGGCCGCGGTCGCAGTAGGCACGGCGACCGGCTGCTCGGCGAGCCTCGACGAGCTACCGTTGCCCGCACCCGGCGTGCCCGGCGACTCGTGGTCGCTCACCGCGACCTTCGCCAACGCGCTCAATCTGCCGACGAAGGCGAAGGTGCGCTTCAACGGCGCCGATATCGGCCTGGTCGAATCCATGGTGGCGCGTGACTACACCGCCGTGGTCACCATGCGGATCCGGCCGGAGGTGCAGCTTCCGGCCGGGACAACCGCCGAACTACGGTCGGCGACCCCCATGGGCGACGTCTATGTCGCGCTCACCGCACCGCAGTCCCCGCCGGCGGGCGGTGGACTGCTACGCGACGGCGCGACCATACCGATCGAATCGACCTCCGCCGCCGCGACGATCGAAGAGGTCCTCAGCCGGTCGTCGTTGCTGGTGAACGGGGGCGCGATCGAGAACCTCACCGAAATCGCCCAGGGGCTAGGCGAACATCTCGACGGCCGCGGCGACCGGGTGGCCGCCGTATTGGACCGGACGCGGCAACTACTGGAAACGCTGACCGCCCGCTCCGGGCAGATCGACGCGATACTCGCCGGCGCCGCAGCGCTCGGTACGACCCTGGGCACGCAGCACACCGCTCTCGGCGACGCCCCCGCCCCCGGGGCCGGGGGGCCGGTTCAGGGGGGCGGAAACCCCCCCGAAAAAACCCCCCGGGCCCCGCGAAACCCCCAAACCCCGGCAAAAGGGCCCGGGACCCCGGGAAACGGGCCCCACC
>NZ_JARWOV010000068.1 GCF_029868855.1 Nocardia carnea
GACCGGTGCCGGTCGGGCACGATGGATGATGCGCTGGAAGCCTGCGGTCAACGCGTTCGCGATCACCTTCGCCGACCGCTGGCCCGACGCCCGAACCTACTGAGAGAAACCGCCGGAAACACCTTTAGCGAGATAGTCCCGGTCATGGCAATCGTGCTGCGCCGGACCGGACACACCGTTCAGACCGGCCATCATCATGGCGGCGAAGCCAGTGCGGGTTACCCGAAAAAAGCCTGCGCGCGGACCTCGAACGGTCGGCTAAATGGTGGCCCAGCGGTTCAGTGCCGCCGGAGTTCCGAGTTCCATCCGAGCCTCGGTAGTGTGGGCGTAATAGGTCAGGAATCGGAACAACCGGTGGGCATCGGCGGCGAGACGAGGACATTCGAGGACGACCGCTCCGTCTGGCGCCTGAACTTCCAGTTTCCAGAACCGATACGAATTACTTCCGAATCGGATGGATGGCGTGCGCAGGTGATTCCGTACAGCTCCCTCCCAGCCGATAACGCATATCAACGGGGTGTTCTCCATCGACGAAGCAAGCACACCGGTCACATCCGACCACGGCAGAGTCATCCGGGAACTCCAGCCCTCGTATACGATCTCCTGTGGCGTGAGCACGAGACTCGCCCTGCGAATCCGACCGGCCAGAGCGAGACCCGGTGTCGACGCGAAGAATAATCCCATACAGAACAACGCGAGCGCAGGAATCCAGAGAATCGGCTGCCCCGATACCGCGATTTCGAGACTCGCTCCGAGCAGCAGCACCGCGAAACAGAAGCACATCAATTGGTTCAAAGCGAAGATTGGAATCGCGCCGGGAATGGCAGTGGCGCCTAGGCCGTCCACCGAGTCCAGTCGGATCCTGCTGGTGCTACGTGTTCGCGTGACAAGCCCCGCGATTCCCGTGACCGCGAGGACGAGCATCGAGATTCCCAGTAGAGCCACGTATTTCGAGGCGGCATGGCCGAACTTGTCGGCGCTCCCCCAGCCGGCCATTGCCAGCACGAAGCACATGGCCGCAAACCCGGCCAACAAGACGGTCGACAGCAGTATTGTTCCGACATAGCGACCCGAGGTCCGCCAGGCGGCAGGACTCATCATTCGGTCAGAAGATCGCATTCCACGCCTTCGACACCCCACCACCGATGGCATCGCCCGTAGCCTCGAACGCATCGATACCTCCGTTGATCGCGCTGCCTACGCTGAGGCCATCCTGGTACAGAGCATCGACAGCACCAGAAGTGAAAAGCCCAGCGCCGGCGCCGACGACTGTGCCCACTGCGGCACCGCCAATGTTACCAACCACCGGAAAGAAGCTGCCGAGGATAGCTCCCGTGGCAGCGCCCGCAGCAACGGATGCACCGAAGCCCGCCGCGCCCGATACAACTGCCTGCTCAACAGGTTTGCCGTTGTGGATGTCGTAAACGACACCTGCAATCGCAAGCGCGCCGCCTACCCTGAATCCAATCTTCGCGGACTTGGTCTTCGCATTTGATGCCTGCTCATTGAGAGCGGTGGCTGTGCCCGAAAAATCACGCGCGAAATGCATGTTGCGATAAACAACTTCACGCGGCGACCCGACCGGCGCGAACCTGGCGTCGTCCATCAACGCGGTCGCAAGCGAAGAAGCGCTCGATGCACTCTGCAGAAGCTTCGATGCATGTCTTGTAGCCATCACTCCAGCCGCACCATTGATCATGTCACCGATGACGAGGAACCATTTGTCTTTGACGTCGTTGACCATATTGTTCCAGGTGGTGCCCCAGAATTCTTCGGTGTCCCGGACCTTCTCGGCTTCCGCGGATACTGTGCTGTAGGCGGCGACCTTCGTGGCGTCGTCATCGGAGGGCTTCTCGATTGTGGTGCCGGTCAAGGTCAACCCAGCCTCGGTGGCATGGGTTCTGACTGTCGACATATCGAGCTGCGCCTGCTGGACCTGCCCTGCCAGGGTCTCGAGCGCTGTCGCATATTTCTGCACTTCAGTGAGAAAGGTATTCGCTTTGGTGGCCGCCTCGCGTGTCTTTGTGACGAAGGCGTCTCCCGATTCCCCATCCCAGCCGGATTCTGCAAGGCCGCGGACCTTGTCGAGATCATTGACAGCCGTTGAGAGTTGATTGCCGAGCGTGTCACGCAGCCACGCTGCGCTGGCACGGATGCTTGCCGGATCCCCCTCGATCTTCGTATCGATAGTCACGGCTCAGCTCGCATCCCAGCTTTTCCGGAGAACGTCATCGGCGGTCGTGTCGTCCTGTTCCTTGTATTTGTTCGCGGCATCGGTCACCGCGGAGCCACTGGCCGCCATGCCGACGACGAGCTGTCCCGCACCATCCATGATCACCGACAGGAGGGCGAGTACTGACGGTGTGATAACACCGGCATCCAGGGTGTCCGGTGTCTTTTCGTTGGTCGCATCGAGTTCCGTACTGGACGTCGCCAGCGTGTTCGCGATGGTCGCCAGCGCGTTCTGGTCGATATACAACTCTGTCATGATGGGAAACTCCCCCGGTGTTCATCCGGAATATGGATATCGAGCAGCAGAACATCGAATGGCTGGTCCTGCTGCACCGAATCAAGTGCCACCGTGGGCGTCCACATCCACGGCTGATCATCACCGCAGCATGTCAGGAGTCGGTCGAGCGCCGAGTACGCCAGGCAGGCCACCCGACCGTCGCGCATCTGCCGCAGCATGATTCGCGCATCCTCGACCCTGTCCACATGAGTCATGGTCGGCAGATAGACAACAGGCGGGAAGTTCTTCGGAATCGAGGTGGCACCCGAATCGTCTCGACGTCCACTTGGTTGGGCAGGCTCGGCGGCATCACTCCGCCCGGCAAGGACTGGTTCGTTGTTCGCCCGATGAGCGTCGTGGTTCTCCCGATCGGCAGCCGGCGTATCTGACGTAGCCGAAGGTGACATGCCATAGCTCGCCGCTGAATAGCTGGTGCTCGGGGGACGGAGTCGCGCGAATGCTTCCTCCGGAGACAGTCTGGTTGCGGGCGCGGTGACAGGCCCGAGGTCGCTTTGGCTCGTGGAGCCGGCCTCCGTCGGCCGATGGGCAGCAGGCTCCTGGGAGGCCGGAGTTGGAGAGGGCGGCGGCGCAACCGGCGCGTCGCCGAGATTGAGCGACGAATACAGGTTACCCGGATTGTTCGGATGATCAGTGCCATCAGCGAATGGGTCATGATGCGATACAGGCATCACGGCACCTCACAGATCTTCTACAGGCTGAGACAGACGAATTGCGATATTTCATGTTCAATCCGAATCCCCCTACCTCATAGCTCTATTCGACCGTTGCATACCCTGCCCGGCACACCGCCGGTTGTCAAGATGCCTGCCTGGAGATTCACCAAGGCCTGCGCTACACCGGCCATCACCACGAACTCCGGTGCTGGCTTCCGGAGCCAGAGCAATTTCCGGTCAAGCGACCACGCAATTCCGACAAGGATTAGTCAGTCATGTTCGGTACGCAATTCACAGCAACTCGTGGGATTCTCTCATGTCCGTGGAGCAGTATGCACTTCCGATCACAGCGGCAGTGCGCGAATCAGAACGTCGAACGTCGGCGCGCCCTCCCAATTGGGTCGCAGCGAACCAATCCGGGACCAGCCCCATTTCCGATATCGCGCGTAAGCGTTCTCGTTTGTCGGGTCCACCAGCAGCGTCGCCCGCCGTTCCCGCCGGCCACCCAACAACTCGTCGTGCAGGGCTCGCGCGTGACCTCGGCCGGTGTGCTCACGCACGACCATGATCTCTGACAGCGCAAACGTCCGCGTCCCGTCCTCCTTCGTGAATTCGGGTTCGTCTTTGTCGAGTCGCAGACCGTTCCACCAGCGGGAATTATCGTTGATCGGCCACCCCCACGCCTGCCCGATCGCCTCACCATCGGAGTACAGCACCACCAGATCGAATCCGGCACTGTTCGTGTAGGCGTCGAATCGGCGCATGGCCACTTCCAGCGACTCGAACGGATCGCCACTGGCGATGGATTCTGCGTAGGCACGCGCGTACACATCCTGAACGGTGTCGCGAATCTCACGAGCGCCTGAAGGATCGTGCCGACGAAATTCAGTCAACTGTCAGGCCTTTCGTCGTGGCGAGGGCGTCGAACCGCGCCTGAAACTCTTCACCCTCGGAACCGGTGTCTATCGCGAGCCGGATCGGCTCCAGCACCCGCAAGGTCCGCGGGGACGCAACCGATTCCTCCAGGACGTCGAGGACCGGCCGCGCCGCATCAATGGCGCCTGGTATGTCACCGGTGTGGGCAAGCGTAGCCGCGAACCAGGCGACGGCGAGCGCAGCATTGCGGACACCCGCCGGCTCCGCTGCCGCGACCTCGTACAGAGTCAATGCACGTCCGTGGCTTCCGGTGTCAGCGTATGCCCGTGCCTCATGGCCACGTACTTCGGCGTGTGTGACAAACCGCAGCCAAGGCGCGCATTCATCGGCCGACTCGTACTCGGCGGCGGAGTCCATCTCACGCCAGGCTGTGGATATTGCGCGCGCAACACCATGGCGGTCGCCGGCCACACCACAGACGGCTGCTTCCCGAGCGGCGATCAGTGCATGAATCCGCCCCGGCGGTCGCCGCCGCACGAGATGTCCAGTGCGCTGAAGCAGCATATGGGCATACGACGGGGAGGCAGCACCAGACCGGGCCAAATGGATGGTCTGCAGGGCGGCATTCAGTGCCGCGTGGACGGTCAGATCATCGTCGTCGGCCGCGGACGCCAGTGACAGCGCATCGGCGTAACAACGCCGAGCAAGATCGGTCCGGTCCGCATCATGCGCGAGCCAGCCCGTTTTGACCGCCAACTCCCCCACCGCCGACATCCACGCTCGGCCAGTCTTCTCGTCGAATATCCCGCTGTGCAGTAGACCCTGGGCCTTTGTCAACGAGTCGATAGCGGCGGGCAGGAGGTTGGCACCACCGACAATTTGGTCCAACCTACCGAGTTCGGAAGTAAAGGCATTGAGGCGGTCCACATCCGCCATGCCGATGCGGGACGGATTCCATTGCGGCAACGTCGCGACGGTGAGCGCGGCAGCCTTGCTGAATTCGCGGCGGTTCACGTCTGCCTCATCCTCTACGCCTCCAGACGGCGAGTGTCGCGGTGCTGCGGCCCGCGGAGCGGATACGGCGAGAGCGAATCGACGCATCTGCTCCGGGCTCAGCTTGGCGAGCCAACTATCGAGGTCGGCGGCACGTTGCCCGCGCACCGGCCGCAATTCGGTGGCACGTTCCCATTTTCGCACGGTCGCCACAGACCACCCGATCTGTTCGGCGAACTGCTCCTGCGTCATCCGCAACGCCGCGTCACGCAGCGCCCGCACCTCGACCCTTGTCCAAACCTCCACGATCATGCGACGCCCCCTGTCCATGCATTCCTGCCGGAAGCGTATCGGCTCCCCGTACGGCTGTCCTCGAGATGAGGATCCCGGCCGATGATCCTCGCCGCACAGGCCTCCCATCGTATCGCTGTTCTGGCCAGCACATTACGAAGTCGACGGCTACGGGAAGGCGCGGGGACCTGATTCAGCCAGCCGTTCGGTCAGGGCAGCCTTGGTAGGCTGTATCCCGGCTCGAAGGCGGTGCGCTCGAGGCCGCAGTTTCTGAGTCGGCACTGCCGCAGGGCATAGAGAGGCACCTTGTTACAGGCAGACATAGACAAGCTGAACGAGCTCGCGCAGAAGCTCGAACAGAACGGTAAGGCTGTCGACGATCTGGACATCCGAACCAGGCCGAGCCCCGTCACTGCCCGGGATCGAGATAGATCAGTCGTTCGCCGAACTGGCCGAGAAGACCGAAGGCGCCTACCTACGAATCGCCGACCGGATGCGAGCTGTCGCCGGAGCGACGAGAGCGTGCGCCAACGACTTGAGCATGACCGATGAAGGGTTCGCGGCCAGAATGAACGAATTCGACTTCAAGCCTGCGCAGAGCTGAATGAGGATTTCGAAATCCCAGCTGGAGCGCTGGGACCTCACAGCCATGAACGACTGGGCCGACGCTCTGAACAACATCAACGAGCAGGCGATACAGGCCATCGACAGCACCCGGAACTACTTCACCGACGCCGGAACCCACTGGCAGGGAGCCGCCTTCAACGCCGCGTACGAGCGCGTCTCCGAAGACCACGACCAATCCCGCCGCGTCTACTACGAAATCTCCGACGTGCCCGGCATCATCAAGAACGCGGCAACCGACCTGACTTCTCTTCGCGGCGTACTCCGCGGCAAGGCCGACGACGCAGTAGAAGCGGGTCTCCGCGTCGACGACGACTGGACCGTGCACGGAACCGACGAGGCACAGGTCAAGCCCCATCAAGATGCGATACGGATCGCATACGATGCGCTGACCCAGGAGGTCTCCCAGCTTCGGATCGACCTCCTGAACCAGGCGGGCCTGATACGCGCGGCGGGTGACCTGCTCGGATCCGGAAACTTCATCGACGAGCAGTCGACCAATAATCGACGACAAGCACTCGCGAAGCTCTTCCACGATGACCTGCTCGCCCGGTTCAACGTCCCAGTGGACCCCGATGGCATGACCACCTGGCCCAAGCCGCCGCTCAATTGGGGTTTCGGCAGCCAGAAGATGACAGCCGAAGAAGCGCGTCTTCTGGACGATCTAGGGCTCCTGGGAGCCCGCGACGCCTACGGCATCTACAAGACCGCTATCCATGAATCCGAGAACGTATTCGACAGGGCCGGGATCACCGATGGCCATTCGGACGCGTTCCGGCACGCCTACTGGAACGCCATGCTGGCGAACCGGTTCGGGCCGGAGTTCGCGCAGGAGTACACGAACGCTCACGAAGGTGTGGACACGAACTCGGCATCCGCCGAAGCGATGGACCTCCACAACAACGCGGTGGGGAAAAGAATTGCCGCCGAGCACCCCGATGCGAAGCCCGGAAGAACTGGCGACCTACGTCAAGGAAGCGGTTCTCCGGGGCGATATGGTCGTCGTCGGGCCGGACGGCATGCTGACACCGAGCGACCAGGTCGCCATCGGCGAGACCGGACGCGCCGACGGGCCACCGGCAACGGGCGGCACCAAACCTCCACCGACCGATACGGAGTTCACCTCGGGCGGATACAACCCGGGAAGCGACGGCGAAAGTTACGGCACCTATGACAGCTAGGAAGGTCCTGCTCGCGTTGTTGGTGTGCGCCGCTGTTGCGCTGACCGCATGTTCAGATGATAGAGGGGTTGCTTTGGAGGAAGACCAGGCACTTTCGGCCGAACTGGCCGAACTGCGCCAGAACGGCGGATCGGTCAGCCTGCACGAGCTGACCGGCGGCAACTGGGACTCGGTTTATGTGTCGCACCAACCGGTCTCCCGCGACTACCTCGAGAGCGAAGTCGGAGGGAAGATCGACATGGACGAGACGTTCATGCAACGAGGGAACATTCTCGTCTTCCTGAAAAACGGTCAGATCTCGCGGGCAACCTACATCACCCCCGACCTGCTCCAGCCCGGTGAATACTCCAGCAGTGTCCGGATCACCGCAGACGGATACCCCGCACTGCTCCAGATGTCCGAGTAGGAGCGGGCTACGACACAATCGGCCGGCCGGTGGGTGCCGGCCTGGCCTTCCTCGAAATTCCTTACCGATCAGGGTCGTGCGACCAGATCGGCATCGGTGACGGTGACGAACCCCTGCCCCGAAGGCATCAAGGACTCGACGATATCGACGTGAGCGGCGTCGAGATGCCGCACCAGCGACTCTGCCAACTCGGCGGGCTTGGTTCCTGTCTCTCGGCCAGGAGCAACGCGGCATTCAATTGTTGGTCGGCGCACTGCTGTGCACCGGCATACCGAGCGGAAGCGTAGCAGTTTCCTATTACTGCTGTCCCTGGGACCGCGAAGGCCGGTCGATGACGCTTGATCCAGCCCCGGCGCCGGGTCGAACCGCGTTGACGGCCCGCACATTACGAGGCCGCCGATCGCGGAAATCCCCGGCGCCGGGTGCACGCCAAGACATCCCACCCAGGAGGCACTGTGCGCGAACGACCACCTCGGCCCGCACGAACTCGACGCCGTACTGGACATCTGCGACGTGGAAACCGTGCTACCGCGTCTCAGCTTCCCACGCTGGACCGCCACGCAGGACACACCATGAGCGCCCTGGTAGTGGTCGGTTTCGCGATCGCGATCGGACTACCGCTGCTGGTGATCGCGGCAACGATCTGGTGGCCCTGATGCTCGATCCACCGCGCCACTTCCGGATCAGAGGGTCAGTCTCGGCACACGCTTCACACGCCTTGGCGCGGACCACCACGAACTTCGGTTCGCACGCGGATTCGTCCGCACCCGCACCGTAGGCCGTGCTCGCCGGTGCCCGGCGCGTCGTTGAGGGTTCGGCGTAGTAACTGCCGTCGTACCGTGGCCGCGAACGCGGTGTGCTCGGTGCGCAGCAGCGTGCCCATGTAGTGCCCAGGGTCGGCCGGGTGGTAGACCATACGATGCTGTCGGCGATGATGCACGACTCCTGGACGGGACCGAGTGGGTGCAGCATCGTGTGGTGATGGCGTAGCGGGTGTTCCACGCGGTCTGCACTGGTCGGACCGTCCGATCGATACCACAGAGACACTTTGACGCTGAACGGGAGCCGGGTCAGTATCTCGACGAGTCCGCAGGTGAGCGAGCCGTCGGTAGCCGCGGTGAAAATATCGATCGGCTCGGTCCCGCGGGCAATGTCGTCAGCGGTCGCATTCATCGGGACAGGCCGGGGAGGCGCACACGCGGCGCCACGCCGAGTACACGCTCTGGAGGAAGCGGTTGCGCAGTCAGCCCAGAATATCGATGCTGTTGAAGACGAGGTGGCTCAGTCGTTCGCTTTCGCCGTCGTAGTCCGGAGGTATGAGACTGTCGATGATCTTCATCCCCTCGTCGGAGATTGTGCCGAACACCGTGTATTCCGGATTGAGTTGTCCGTCGGCGAAGAACAAGTCGAAAGTACCGCCGAAGAAGGAAAGGTTACTCATCACCAGATAGCCGCGACGGTACTGCAACTCGATGAACGCCTCGGAATCCAGATCGTAACCAGGGCTTTCACTGTCGCCGCACGAAATCCACTCCACGCGCCCTCCAGCGCAGCGGACTCGGTCGAACTCGCCCTGCTCGGCCAGGCTGATGAAACTGTTGACCGTGCAGGGCGCCAGTGATCGGTCGAGAAGTAGCGGGATCGCTCCCGCATTGGTGTTGATCGTCGCCCGGACGGTGCCTTTGGAAGAAACCGGGCCATCGTCCGGGCGTTTCACCCGTGGTGCCTTGCCATCCGGTTTGTACCGGCAATACACCGGATCGGGTAACGGAGTCGGGCGTACAGGCGGCGGCACGAAGCCAGGTGGAATCTGTGTCGGTTGAGCAGTGGTCGGCTGCGGAGGTGGTTGCTGCGCAGTGGAGTCACCATCGCTGTGTATGAGGCCGGGAAGATAAATCGCCGCAGCGACCACCATCGTCACCACCGCGAAGATCACCGCGGCGCCCGAGGCGACTTTCCGCCGACCGGCCGCCCCGGCCCTCCGGCTGTGTGAACTCGTCTCCGGATTCCGCCTGGGGCTCGGTAAACCGGAGGCCGATGGAGAGCTGCGAGAAGGTGCGGTGGTTGCGTCGGGTGGATACGGAGGCGGTGCAGTGTGAGGATGCGCTGAAACCGGTGCTGCGTCTGCGGCTGTCGGCTCGGGTTCCACGATGCCGGCCGCGACCGACGGCGTGCCCGCGAGCGCCGCGCGGGCCGCTGCGGCAAGTTCACCACAGGAGCGATACCTGTCGGCGGGTCGTTTGGCCAGCGCGGTGGCGATGACCACATTGAGCGCCGCCGGCAGTTCCGTACGTAAGACACTGGGACGCGGCGGCGGATCGTTCAGGTGGGCGGCCATCACGGCGGCGTGCGTATCACGGGGAAACGGTCGCTGCCCCGTGAGCAGGTGATGCAGTGTGCAGCCGAGGGAGTAGACATCGGTGCGGCGCTCGGAGGGCTGAGCGAGAAATCGCTCGGGTGCCGCGTAGGCGAACGTGACGGCCAGCGTGGACGCCGTCACCGATTCGTCGAGTGCACGAGCGATGCCGAAATCGGTGAGTACCGCCCGGCACTGCCGGCGTGGATCGGGCCCGATCAGCAGATTGGCCGGTTTCACATCGCGGTGCAGGACGCCTGCGGCGTGGGCGGCGTCCAACGCGTCCGCGGCGTCGGCGATCAGTTCCACCGCCAGATCCGGGGCAAGACCGTCCGGGGACGCCGCGAGCAGGGCGTTGGCGTCCCCGCCGCTGATGTACTGCATCGACAGCCATAGATCAGGATCGCCGGGGTCGCTGCGATCGTAGACGGCAACGATATTGGGATGGTCGAAGCGTGCCGCCAGCGCAACTTCCCGCTCGAAGGCGATACGCGCTTTCGGATCGGTGGCCAAGGCATCGTTGAGCACTTTCAGCGCCACATGACGTTCCAGCCGCGGATGGCGAGCGAGATACACCACGCCCATCCCACCGGACCCGAGAGGTCGATCGATGACGAACCCGCCGAACTCATCCCCCGAATGCAAAACCACCTCGGCTCCTGAGTTTTCGGGTGTCTTGCGTACCCGCGCCGACCGAATACCTATGTGACGTCAGCGAATATAACCTACGTGGCAGACGACCGCGCCGCTCCGGCGCCGGGCGCGGTGGAGCCGAGGGAGGTTCCACTCCGTGCGAAATCTGCGCGCCCCGGATTCGTGACAACCCGCGTGGTGCTGGACAGAAGCACCGGACTCCGACCGCCGACGATACCGTGCCACGTTCGATGCTCGTGCGATAACACTCGGAAGTCTGCCGGTGATAACCGGCATGAGTGACGAAGTGACCTGTGCGCGTGGGGAACACGGCCGCAGGAGCCGTACGGAAGATGATTCGGAGGTCGAGAGTGCCTACTGTCGAACTGTCGGAAGCGGTCCCGAGCCACTACGCCCTTGGTGCAGGAAACCCAGCCGACGAGTTCCTGTGGCTCATTTTGCCGATGACGGCATCCGCTGTGGGGCTGACCTTCTGGCTGCTGCGCCGGGTGACACCTGCCGCTGTCGAACCGCCGAGCAGGCAGCTGACCGTGTACGAGATCGCACTTTTGTACGGTGAGGAGCGCGCCGTACTCGCCGCGGTGACACTATTGCGCGCCAAAGCATTGATCGGCTCGGATGGATTGCCCTTGCGGCGGTGCAGCGTTGAGGAGCACGCACAGTTCGACCCGCTCACCGGAGCGGTGTTCAACTACCTGCACATGCCAGGGCAGACCATCGGCACGCTGACGTCGATGGTGCATGGGCGGCTGACCCAACTCCAGGAAGTGCTGACACAGCGCGGGTATCTGGCCGACGGCCGTGCCCAGCGGAAAGCGCGCAGAGCGCTGATTCCGCTGTGGGTCGCGACCCTGCTCGGCACCGTCATGGTTGTTGCCGCTTATCCCGACGACGGCGTCTACCACAATCTCTACCCACTCGTGCCGATCCTCAGCTTGTACGGCACTCGGTTTATGAGCCGAAGGCTGCGGGTTACTCTCACATCGCTGGGCACAGCGGCCCGGCAGCGCGCGACACGCGAACTGTGCCACCTCCGACCGCAACAACAGCGGTGGTCGGAGGGGTCAGAGCCATATGAACAGTACGGGCCGGAGGGAGCCGCCATGGCCGCTGCCGTGTTCGGAGTCCCAGCATTGCGGACACTCGATCGGAGGCTGGCAGCGCAGGTCAAAGCCTCGAATAGTGCTTCCCGCTCGGACGGCCAGGGTGGGGACGGCGGTGACGGCGGCGAATAGTCCTGGTTCGCGGCTGCCGCGAGTGCAGGCCGGAGACGCGACTCCCGATGCGATGCAGCATCTGTCGTCGGAGCTCGCTGGGGGTTTCCTTCGCCGCGCCGTACCGCCACCACGTGTCCCCGGTCTTGTGGCCCATGGGGAAATTGTTCCGGTTAATGAGAGCTCAGGAACGCGCCGCGCCTTCGGGCCACACCACGTCCACAGCCAACCCATGCTCCCGCGCCAACTTCACCACGCTGCCGGTTCCCCCGGCCTCGCCGCCATCCCCATCCCATACCGCGACCAACCGGTCAGCCGACCCGAGGAGCGCCTCGTTCGCCGCTTCATACGCCTCCCGGCCTGCCTCCTCGAAATCCATCACCTGGACCTCGGACGCACGCGCCACCAGCTCATCGAACACGGGCGCATGATCGGGTTTCACCTTGGTTTCGCGGTAGTTCCGAGCGGGCAGCACCACTTCGAGCCGACCACCGGCCTCGAGCACCGCTTGCGCGAATACCGAATCGGCTCCCCGGGCAATACAGCTCACGCCCACCAAATCGGAAACCTCGGCCAGACGCCGAGCGATCTCTTCACGCACCAGCACCGCAGTTTCCTCAGTGATGTTCATGTGCCCGGTCACAGCGACCCGCATTTTCACTCCTGTGCATTGACCAGCAGGCGCATCCGGTCGCGCAGCTCAGCGATCGCGAGGTTGCCTTTCGCCCGCTCTGTTCGTTTGTCTCATCGGCGAACTTCTTCAAGAGATCAATTGTTCCGGCTTCGGCAGAATCAGACGCCGCGGAAATCGATATGCACGATGCGCGTATTCACATCCCGCTCGTCGACAGTGATATCGCGCATCATCACCGTGCCCGCCGGGGAAGTGAACCATTCCTGAGCCCGGACAACATTCGGGGACGATTCCAGCGACGGCCCGGCGATCGGTTGCTGTAGGAACGGTGGATACTCCTTCGCGAATGTCACCGGGAATCGCGATTGCTCCAGCATCCAGACGAGGTCGGCCGGCGAAAGCTCGACCGCGATCCGATACCGGCGGTCGCGGTCGTTCCTGCGCTCGACCAGCAGCACCTTGCTGTTCGCCGGCAGTATCCACCCTCCGTACTCGGTCGCCTCCGCCAGCAGAGCCGGACTGGTCGATGCCTCGATATCCGGGATCATCGCCTGCTCTATCGAACGGTCGACAACCCGCGCACAGCCGTAGATGCCGAGAGTGACGGCCGCGAGTATGCCCAGGGCGACGGCCGGCCACATCCACCGACCTCGCATCGAACGTTCCTTTCCAGAGGAGTGCGGCGGCGACATCATCGCGGCGGAGTCCCGGTCCCGGATGGTGGCGGCAGGACCAGCGTTTCGGCCGTCGGTATGGGCCCCTCGAAATGTTTGACGGTAGACGAACCGATCATATTGAATTCCTTCGCCAGACCCGCGGTGTGCAAGGCCCCCAACTCACGATCAGTCCAGGTCATTCCGGCGATCTCGGTTTCTTTGGTGCCGTCCCAGTTGTACCGGTCGAAAAGGTGACACTGGTAGTCGAGAACAATTCGTTGTTGTGGTTCCGACCCGCTTGCCGCGTAGACGGTGACCACACCGCAGGCCGACGCTTCCACCGAACCGATGGCCAACCACCAGTCGCGGCCGGCGAAGGTGTAGTCCTCCCACGCGGATTGGAATTCGGCCGTGATGCTGTCCGAAGTGCTGACCGTGCCGAGCCTGGCCGCGATCTCCCGAACAGCCTTCGTGACGATTGCGTCGAAGTGCAGTTTCAACCCGGGTTCGTCGTTCATGATCCGGTCGGGATCCAATTGGAGGTCCTCGCCGGTGTTCTGCATGTAGTGATCGAGGTGATCCCCGGCGTTAGGAAGCCCCGCGGCGTCCGCCCCTGCAATCGCCACGATGATCGTATCCATGAACTTGACGTCGTCGCCCCGGCTGTACCACGGCTGCGAACCGTGCGCCCCTTGCCCCGCATCGGTCGGCGGATACGCGGGCATCGGCGGAATCTCGCGCGTCATCTTTCACCCGTCGGATCACACAACAGAGTCAACACGGTCCTCCCACCACAGATTGTCGCCGTAGCCGTACTTCCGGACACCCACGTCGACGACCACTTTCTCGGGAATATCGAAATCCTGTGAATGGAAGGCAGGGATCGGGCGCCCCGGCGAATAGTCCAGCGATCGGTTCATCCGATCTATCATCGACTGGATCGAATCCTGTCGAGACCGCGCCGAGGTCTGCATGGCCTCGAGGGCCGCCGCTATCTCGGTTTTGACCGATTCCCGGATCGGCCGGTTGACATACGGTGCCCACCCGCCCAGCGGAAAAGTGGAACCGAGGAAGGTCATCGGCCGCAGAATCTCGGAGCACAGCTCGGCCGCCTGGTTGTAGACCGATCGCTCCAGGTACATTCCGCCGTTTTCGACGATCTTCGATACGGCCTCGAGGTCGAGGCTTCGGCCGTTCAGTGTGTCGCCGAGTCCACCGGTACTCACCCCGAATGCCTGTGCGGCATCGCCGGACCAGCCGGATTGCAACCAGCGGGTGCCTCCGGCGAGATTCTGCGACGCGACGAAGTCATTGATGCCGACCAAACCGATCCGCCTACCGATCGCTTGCAGTGCCTCCCAATCCCCGACCAGCGGCATAAGGAAGTCCGCAGCGGGTTTGACGCCGATCGCCTCGTTGAACCGGTCGTCGTAGATGGATATCAGGTCGAGGGCCGAAGTGACTGCCTGTCGAAGGGTGTACTGGTTCTCCGGAACGTCAGGCAGGCTCGGCAGCTGCAGTCCGCCGAACCGCGCAACCCCTGGACCGGCCACGGCGGCTTTCTCATCGCCGCGTCCACCATCGGAGGCCGCGACCAGCGCCACCGCAGTGGCGGAGTCGGTGGATTGATACTGGGCCGCGGTCGTCGAAAGAGCGTTCCCGAAACCGTCGAGCACGATCGAACACGTCTGCTGCGCCGTAGTGAGTTCGCTGTTGAGCTTGCCGAACCCCGGCACAAGGGTCGCTATCAGCCCAGCGGACTCCGAAGGCAGCGTGACTGCCGCCAACAGGCGGGCGCTGTTCAACGAATGCACACTCTTGAGATCTTGCAAATCCAGTTTGAATCCAGTGAGGCTCGCCAGGTCGACCGATACGCTGGTCACCCGATCCTCACCGCTTTCCGACATCCAGGATTACCGGAAAACATATTGCTGCACAGAAACACTGCCTCCCACCTCCCTACCGAGGAGAGTACACGGGGACGCGTCCAGCGCAATCCGGCGGAAGCCTGCCGCTCTCGCGCCGAACCGTGTCCGCCGGGTCGATGAACCCGCAGTTATTCTGACGGTGTCCGTACACATCCGCCTCCGGACCGGTTCCGCTACCGTCGAGGAGGTGAGCGATACCCGATGGACGATCCTCGGTGAGCAGCTGGTCGACGAAAACCGGCACATCCGGCTGTCGACGGCAGACATTCGTCTCCCGGACGGGGTGGAGTTCACCCAGTACATTGCCCGGATGCCGCGGTGTGCGATGACGCTGGTGCTCAACGACAACCGCGAAGTGCTGCTGATGTACCGGTACCGGTGGATCATCGACCAGTGGGTGTGGGAGCTACCGGGAGGGTACGTCGACCACGCCGAAGATGTCGCCGCCGCGGCGGCCCGCGAGGTCGAAGAGGAAACCGGCTGGCGTCCGCGCACGATGGAACACCTCGTGACGTATCAGCCTGCGATCGGAACCTTGGATCATCCCCAGGAGATCTACTTGGCCCGGGGTGCCGAGCTCACAGACACCCGCCCGGACATCAACGAGGCCGAGGCAATCCGCTGGGCGCCACTCGATGAGGCGGTCGAGATGATCGATCGCGGAGAGATCGTCGGCGCGGCGACCGTGGTCGGTGTGTATCGGGCTCTCACACTCACCTGAGCCCGGTATACCGCTCCCTCGCCCACGGTTGAGCACTCAATCGATCGATTCCTTCACCCCCGCAGGGCTTCTCACCAGTCTCGGTCCGATCGCCCTCTGCCCCGCACCTAGCGGAAAGGTACCAGTTTCCTATCACTGCTGTACCTGGGACGGCCCGCCTCGGTCGATAAGGCTTGATTCGGCCCCGACGCCGAGTCGAATCACCCGGTGGACAGCACATTAGGAGTTGCCGACCGCGTCACACTCCCTGGCGCCGGGTGCCTGCCATCAAACCTGATGAGGAGGAACCGTGCGCGAACGACCAACTTTGCCCAAGCGTCCCGCGCGAAACCAGGCAATCGAAGCGGCCATCCGGATGTGGCGCGACCAATACACCGTCGAGACAGCCGTGCTGGAACGAGTGGCGACAGGCCTCCGGGCCACACTCGATATCCCGGAAACCGCGGCCGCCGCCGATATCGCGCGATGAGCCACTCGATCGCGTTCGGCTGGATCGACTACGACATCAGCCGCACCCCAGAATCCGACCGCGACCGGATACGCCGCCTCGCCGACCAACTCGGCTACCGACTCGTTTGGCCCTGCGAACGATCGGCGCTTCGGGTGGTCGATCAGGTACGCAACGCTGAGGCCGACCTGCTGATCCTGCCTGCACCCGGCCACCTGAGCCCCCTCGAACTCAACGAGGTCCTGGACATCGCCGACGTCGAGACCGTACTACCCCGCCTCAGCTTCGCCCGCTGGACACCCCGGCAGGTGACACCATGAGCGCACTGGTAACAGCCGGTTTCGCGATCGCGATCGGACTGCCTCTGCTGGTGATCGCGGCGACGATCTGGTGGCCCTAATCGTCGCGTCGTGAACGGGCCACCGGCAGCAGCACCCAGGTTGCCGACGCCACGATGCTCCGCGACCACCCTGCCGGAACCTGGAAACTCCGGAAAGCGGGATTCGGGAACTTGCTATTCCGGCTTTCGAAAGAAACCCGGAGCAAGAACCACTCCAGTCCCGGCTCGAACGCCGTAATGCGACGGTGCAGCACGCTGACGGCGGCAGGCCCTCACGCAGCGGGGTCGGTCGGCATCTTCAGCAGATGTCCACCGATGTCCGCCGGCAGCTCCAGCTTCCCGCCCAACGCGGAAACATACGCGGCGAGAGCTTCGACCGTCGCGACCTCACCATGCTCGATCTGCGACACCCGCCCCGGGCTGACTCCCATGATCTCGGCCAAACCCGCCTGCGTGAACCCCAGCCGCTTCCGCTCCTCGGCAAGCTGGTAACCCCAAATGCTCGGCCATGATCGACCGACGACGACGCGCGGCCTCCTCTTCGCCCACCTGGCGGCGATAGCCTTCACGATCCCATTTGGAGAAGCTACTCATCGCCTTTCCTCCTCTGTCCGCTGCGGGAGCAGCGCACGCTCCTGCAGTGCCGGCGCGGCATCGAGATCGACCACGACCTCGCTCATTCTCCGCCGCCTCCGCCGCCGCCCCCGCCGTCACCTCCGTCGCCGCCGCCACCCCCTCCGCTGTCGCCTCCACCGGCCGAGCCGCCGTCGGAGCCACCGTCGGAGCCGCCGTCCCCCCAGCCGCCGTCGGACCCCTCCCAACCTCCGGCATCGTCGGCCCAGACCAGGGCGATCCCGCCGCCCGTTGCGAGCGAGGTCGCTCCCGCAGCGCGGGAACGGAAGGTCCGCGGCCCGGACGGGTCGGCAACGAGCACGAACTGCGGCACGACGCGACCCATGAGCCAGCACCGGTTGTTCGCCCGGTCGACCACGATGACCGCGCTGGACCGCGAACTGCGGTCCAGGAGATACCCGTCCAGGCGGGCGGAGATGAGGGTCGGCACCGTCGCGCGGTCGCCGAGGAGGACGACGCGGGTCTCGCCGGCGAGCGCGGCGGCCAGAGCGCTGTCGGGGGCGAGCTGCTCGAGCACCCCGGGCACCGCGACCCGCAGCGGGTTCCCGGCAACGCGCGAAGCCATCCAGCTCCCCTCTGCCCGGACGAAGACCAGGTCAGGTGCGGCATCCGGATCGAAGCGGCGCAGCGCGTTCCCGCGACGCACCCGACGTACGATCCGCAGCGTCGCCACGACCAGGACCACGGCCGGGACCACCACCAGGAACGTGGACATCAACAGCCAGGTCACGACTCCGAACAGCACGCCCATCCACTGCTTGTCGTCAGGTGCTGTCCTGCTGACCTCCGCGATCCATTCCAGTGGGCTCAAAACAGCCCAGCCGAGCTCGTTGATCATGATCCTCGTGAAGGTCAGCAGCCAGATCACGGCCGCACCGACCAGCAGCAACGGCACCAACACGCCGAGCAGGCTCGAGCGAGCTGCTCGCGCGAGCAGTGATCGATCCACCGGGACCTCCTTGCATAACTTGTCCCCCGAGCCCTGACCAGGCAAGCCACCACTCAGATTATCCAAGTCGATAACTTGCGCTCCCGGAGCTCGGAAGGCGGAACGTCGTCCGGCATCGGTAGCCGCCCGGCATCCAGGCACGAAAGGCCGGCCATCACAGAGGCCGTGAGCCACACCGGATTGCTCTGCTGTTTCTTGCCGTTTTCGGCGTGGGTGCGTGAGACGGGGACGGTGAGCGGTGCGGTGGCGTCGGGTCCGAGTGTCGGACCGCCGGTGTAGCGTGCCGGAGCACGATCGACGTTCGACACAGGAGGATCGGGTGCGCGTCACGTGGGAACAGATATTCGGCTGGCGGCTCGCCCGCCAATTCGTCGCGTCCCCCATCGCGTCGAGCGTGCCTGATCTCGTCGGACGCCTGTGCGGTGTGCAAGCGCAGGTCACCTCCGCGGCGGAAACTGCGGTCGCGCTGCGCAGCGTCGCGCCCGAGGACGGTGCCGTGGTGAGCGCGCTGTCGAACCGCACGCTGATCAAGACCTGGGCCATGCGCGGCACCCTGCACGCCATGACACCTGCGGGTGCCGCCGCCGTGCTCCCGCTCATAGCGTCCGCCCGTACCTGGGAAAAGCCTTCGTGGCAGCGCACTTTCGGCGCCACGCCCGCGGAGGTGGCCGCATTGACCGAGGCGGTGGGCGGGATACTCGGCGACGCCGAACTCACCCGCGAGGAATTGGTGGAGGCACTGCTCGCCGACAAGGCGTTTCACAAACTGGGCAAGGAACTGCGCTCGGGCTGGGGCACGCTGCTCAAGCCGCTGGCCTGGCAGGGTGCGATCTGCCACGGGCCGCCGCGCGGCAACAAGGTGACCTTCACCAGTCCCGCACGGCTGATCCCCGATTGGCCGGGACCGGCCGAACCGGACGTCGCAGCTCCGGCCGCCATCACCGCGTATCTCGGCGCCTACGGTCCCGCGACGCCGGAGATCTTCGACGCCTGGCTGAGCCGCAACAGTCTGCGCAAGACCACCGTGCGCGGCTGGTTCGCCGAGCTGGGCGACGCGCTCACGCCGGTGGAGGTCGAGGGACGCACCGGTTACGTACTCACCGAACACGCCGACGAGCTCGCCGCCACCGAACCGGCTACCTCGGTGCACCTGCTCGGCCCCTTCGACCAGTACGTGCTGGGCCCGGGCACCGGCGACACCGAACTGCTGCCGAAGGCGCACCGCGCGCTGGTCAGCCGGACCGCGGGCTGGATCGCACCGATCGTCGTGGTGGACGGCCGGATCGCGGGCACCTGGGAATTGAAGGGCGACGAGGTGGTCGTCAGCATGTTCGACGGTGCGCCGCTGCCGAAGAAGCTCGACGCCGCAACCGACCGCGTATCCCGTGCGGCAGGGCTGGGCTCGGTGCGTGCGCGGGCGGCCTAGTGTTCCGCGCTTGAAATCCGCGACCGTGGTCGGTGTGTATCGGGCGCTGCTGTAGGACCGCGGGGTGGTGGCCGGCCGCACGCCCGAATCGGCGGACCCTTCGTTCACCGAACGGCACGACGCCACCTACCCGGTCAAGGGCTGACCCCGCGGCCCCGTCCGATCAGCAGTTCTGCGGAGCCCGCCAGGCGTCCTGCGCGTAGGTGGTCGAGCCGACCATGGCGCCGATCACGCCGCCGATGATCCCGAACGGGATGGCCCCGACAAAGAAGACGGGCAGACCCGCGATCGCGCCGCTCCCGGTCCCCAGCAGGGCGCCCAGGCCGGCCCGGAGTTCGATGGAGTCGCCGGGCGCCATGCACGCCGCGATGGGCGCCACCGCCCCGGACCCCGGAGCATCGGGTGCTTGCACCGGGGCGGGCGCGGCCGCCGCGACGCCCCCTGATCCGACAATGAGCAGCCCGGCAATGGCGCTGCCGAGCACGGTGCGGGTCGATATCTTCAACATATGCGCGCAGTTCCCTGATCAGTCGAAAACAAATGTGCGACCTGAGTAGCCAGATCTGCGACCATAATGTCGTATCGGCCGGTGTAATGCTCGCTTTCGGTATCTCGTTCGGAGCAGGCCGGAAACCGTGCTCGCCGATGATCCGGCCTACCCCGCTACCCCTCCTGCGCAGGTAGACCCTGATTTCCGTCCTCCCCATGTCGTCGGCTCGAAGGAGTTGCCGTCCGACTCTCGAATCGGCCGCCGGCGCCTCGTGGGGGCGGGTCGAGTCTGTCGGAATGCCCTTACGACTGCGGCGCGCCCGGGACTCGTCATCTGGGATATCGACGGCACCCCGATCGCAGCGTTGTGGGCGCCGGCGACGACTGTACGAACATCGAGACGGAGTCCGCGGATGGCGAACTTCCAGACGTTGACCAACACGTTGTCGGCCTTGGCGAACCTTCCGGGCGGCGGGTTGATCATCCTCGGCTCGGACGAGCGGGATGGTTTCCGGCCGACCGGCGTAAGACGTGCCCACACTCGCACGGGCTGCCGCGCGTTCCCATCTCTTGCCACAGGCGCCTTTCGCCGTCAGGGCGACCTTGTCGTCCCAGGTAACTTTGTCGGACACGGTCTTTGCGTTCTCGTTCATGCCGACCGGGCACGTACCTCGACTCGGGGTAGGGTCTCGGGACGAAACTGCCGTAGATCGCAGACTGCGACCGGAGGCGGGCGTTCGGATTGCGAAAGGATCCGGCCACACCGGCCGATCCGGGGTGCATTGTGGTCGCTACGCGAAACAAGGAGCGTGATGGAGACGATCACCGGAACCGCTGCGGGCGTCCCCTACACGGCGCTGCCGCCCGACGGCAGGGTCGACGCTCCGGCGCCACTGATTGTGTCCTGGCACATGCTGGATGCGCCGCGCACCGATGCGGCGTTCGCCGCAACCCTGCCGATGGCCGCGGCGCCGGCCTGGCGGGTCCACTTGGGCATGCCGATGTGTGGCGCCCGGATGGTCGACGGCCGCGTCGACGCCGTGCTAGAACTCGCCCGCCGGGACGCGCTACTCGCGTTCCTCGCACCGTTCGCGCAGCAGGCTGCCGACGAGTTCCCGGCAGCCCTGGCGGCACTTCGCGATCAGCTTCCGGTCGAGGAGGGACCGATCGGCATTCTCGGCGCCTCGCTCGGCGGCACCGTCGCGCTCCGAGTGCTGTGCGCAGAGTCGATCCCGATCCGGACCGTCGCGCTCGTGAACCCGGCCGTCCGTATCCGCTCGGTGGTCCCGCTGACCGAGGGGATCGCCGGTCATCCGTATGAATGGACGGCCGAGGCCGAGCGTGTCGCAGACAGATTGGACTTTGTAGCCCGTGCCGCCGAACTCACCGTTGCGCCGCCGCTGCTGGTCGTCAGCGGGGAAGAGGATCACCCGGACCTTCGCGCCGACGCGGCTGCGCTGGTCGACACCCTGAAGCACCGCTGTGCACAGCCGGAAAACGCCGAACTGGTCTCCGTGCCGGATCTCGCGCACCCGCTGGCCGACGAACCCGGTCTCGAACCGGCGCCGCAGCGCCCCGAAGCGAAGGCGGTCGACGAGATCCTGACGCGGTGGTTTCGCCGCCAGCTCATCTCCTAGCCGTCGCAGGTTCGTCCCGGCATCGGCGGTCGGCTCAGCGCAGGACTTCGGCGATGTCTGCGGCGGCGGTCATGATGATCAGGGTCGGGACGAGTTTCGGGGCCGGTATACGGTAGGAGCCGCGGCCGTGTTGTTCGATCACCTTCGCCGATATCAGCGCGCGGACATGGTGATACAGCTGTCCTTGCGATGTGAGGCCCGCCGCCTCCGCGAGTTCCGCACCGGTACGTGGGCCGTCCAGCAGAGCCTCGATCAATGCCTGTCGGACCGGATGGCCCAGGGCGGCCAGGACCTCGACACGGGCATGCGCGGGCAACGTGCGTATCGCGGCGGCGCTGTAGCGGATCGTCCAGTCCACCGAGCCACCGAAATCGACGCTGCCGCCGTATTCCACGAAGCCCTGTTCGCCGCGGTCGGCGGGTGCCGGTCCTTCGAGGGCCGCGATCCGCGCCTCCAGCTCGGCGAGTTTGGCGTCGACATCCGTCACGGCGCCGTCCTGGGACATGCCGCGGATACGGCCGGGCCGGCGGGTGTATCGGTCATACCGCGCATGCTAACCGGCGCGCCATCTCCGGGTCCGTCATGGCGCCGACCAGCACTTGCTGCTGGCTCAGTGTGGATATCGCTTCCGCCCATACGTCGATGGACATGCGATGGTCGAGCAACACGGCGGTGGCCACCGTCCCGTCGGCGGCACGTAGGTAGATCGCGTCGGCCAGTACACCGGGGTAGGTTCCGCCCTTGAAACCGATCGCCTCGTACCCGGGTGGCGGTTGCTGCCATTCCAGTTGGGCCCGGGCGACGTCGGCGCCGGTGCCGAAACTGCCGTCGGCGATGGCTCGGTGAATGGACGCGAGTTCGCGGGCGGAAGCGGTGGCCGTGGTTTCGGCCCATCGGGTTTGCGCTTCCGGTGCAGGTAGCGGTCGTGATCGAATATCTGCGCGGTATGTGGGGTCGCCGGCGTAGCGGCGGGCGGTGTCCCACTCGTCGCCGCCGGGCTCGAGCAGCCGGATGATCTCGCCGAGCTTGCTGGAGGGCCGGTACCCCTCCCATCCGCCCGCGGCCGCGGCGTCGATCAATGCCTGGTCGCCGAGACGTTCGCGCAGGTAGTCGGGTACGGCATTGTCACTTTCCCGGATCATCGCACTGACGAGCTGGTCCAGTGTCACGGTTTCCCCGCCGAGCCGGGCCCGTGCCCGCTCGTGGGCTCCCCCATCGGTTCCCGGTAGATACCAGCGCTCCCACTCGGCGACCGGCACCCGCTCCTGCGGGTCGAGTTCGCCGTCCGCGACCGCGCGGGCATAAGCCGCCAGCGGCACCACCTTGTTCGCCGACGCCGTTGGTTGCGGTTCACCGTCCCGCCGCTGCACGACTTGCCCCCGCCCGTCGTCGACGTACACGGAGATGGTTTCCGGTTCCGCGTCGATACGCCCCAGCCAGCCGTCGGCCGAGGTGACGCCCGGTTCCGGTGGCGGTCCGCATGCCTGCGCCGCCTGCTCTGTTCCTGAACATCCCGTGGCCAGTGGAATCAACATCGTGGCCAGCACCATCCGAATCCGCATCGGCATTCTTTCTTATTCCGGAATTACGAACTAACGAACAAAAGTGACTGTACCTCGGATCGACGTTGCAAACGAAGTCGCGCAGATGGCGCGCGAGTACCGCGCCGACGTCGAACTCGCGCTGGCCGTGCCGGTGATCGGGGACTCTGTCGTTCCGTATACGACCGGCCCCGACACCGACCCCGCCACGCTTCGCGCGGCAGACGCGATGACCGTCCTCCCGCACGATCCGGTAGCCGCGGCCGAGGAAATCGGGCGACGCCGGGAAGAGTGCGGCTTCTCTTACGTCGTTTTCGCCGCCGACTCCGCCGATGGTCTTGCTCCCGTCGTCACCGAGCTCACCGGCCGATAGTCACGAGGTGAGGGTGGCTGCCGTCTCCAGCGCCCTGTGTATGACTTTTGATCCCTCCTCGACGGATTCGGTCATCGATGCGGCGAGAGCGTCGGGCAGGACATCGGTGTGCCAGACGAACCGGGTTCTGCCGTTCTCGGCGGGCAGGGCCTGCATCGAGGCATGGTGATGGGCGGGGTGGAGATGCCCGCCGACGACCGAGTAGGCGACCCGTTTGCTCGCCGGGTCGAGATCGATGAGTCGTTCGGTGACGATGGTGCCGTCGGCGAAGGTGACTGTGCGGGTGTCGGCGTCGAGGCGAGTATCGGTGACGAAGCCCGGGGCGAGACGCTCGTGCACCGCCCCGAAATCGGCGAGCACATCCCAGACTTGCTCGGGGGTGGCGTCGACGACGAATTCTTTGTGAATGGATGCCATGGGATCCTCCTGATCAGGCAGCGGCGAGGCAGAAAAGATGACCTTCGGGATCGGCGAGAACCGTCCACGGTTCGCGTGGACGGTCATATTTCGTTCATCTCCCTGACGTAGTCGGTGTTGCCGTCTCAGCATCCGTGCCCGACCCCGTGCAGGTCTTGAAGATTTTTGCGGGCAGTTTCTTGTCGTACCCAGGGCGTACGGTCCCGTGAGTGTTGTCCGCCACGACCCTCGCCGCCCGGCCGGAGTTCACCGTGACCACCGTGAACTGCCGCTCCGACCACACCCACTTCTCGGCTCCGGAAGCCCGCGACGACCATCGTCTCGTGCTCGTGCGCCGAGGCCGGTTCCGGCGCCAGGCCGACGGTGAACTCGCCGACCTGGACCGCACTGTCGGCTACATCGGCGCACCGAGTGAGGAGGAAGGGTTCTCGCACCCCGCCGGCGGTGACGTCTGCACCGCGGTGACCATCGAGCCCGGTCTTCTGGAAGGTGAGGTGAGCTCGCGGGCTGTCTACGTCGATGCGCGGATCGAGCTCGCGCACCGCCGAATGCTCACCGCTGCCGCCGGCGGCGATATCGACTACGCGGTGACCGAGGAACTGGTCCGGCTCGTCGCACTCGCCGCCGAACGGCCGACCTCACGGCCGCGCCCCGCCGACCGAATGCTGGTCACCGCGGCCCGCGAGGCGATCATCAACGGGGCACCGGAATCGGGCGGGCTGCGCTCTCTGGCCGTGTTGCTGAAGGTTTCGCCGTATCGGCTGAGCCGCGTGTTCTCCCAGCACATGGGAGTGACGCTGACCCGCTACCGCAACCGAATACGGGTCGGGCAAGCCCTCGACCGGATCGCCGACGGAGAAACCGGCCTCGCCGACCTCGCCGCCCACCTCGGCTTCGCCGACCAGGCACACCTGACCCGCACCGTCCGCGAACACCTGGGCCACACCCCCACTGCCCTGCACCGACTGTTGACCCCGCCCATCGACCGCGCCGCCGGAAAACCCCGCCGGAGTGACATTGATCCCGGTCGACGCAACTGCTCACTACGCTGATGACCGTGACTGTGGACGCGACCCCGAAGCACCGTTTCCTGGTATGCCACGACTACGGGATGGGTGGTAGCTGGTGGTGGGTCGACGCACGCTCGGCCCGCGAGATCGCCGAGACCTTCGCCGAAACCTGGGTCATCGACGATCCGGAGCAATTGGCGGACGCCCAGGAATGGGACCTGGACAATGTCGATATCGACGATCACGCCGACTCGCAGTTGCAGGAACTTCGCGCGCAGCGGAACATCCAGCGGAAGCGGAAGGGTTTCGGGGTACTGGCCGGCCGCGAGCTGCTGTATGTCCGTCAGCGCTGGGACGAGGACCGTGACTCGGCCGCCGACTACCTGCTCGAGATCACCGACGGCTACCGCACCCGCCAGGTCGAGGTGCGCGACACCGGCGAGGCGGTCCGGACCGGCCTCGACGATTTCCCGCTCAACCCGCCGATCGACCTGTGGGATCCGGATCTGGCCGATCAGGAGATCACCGCGGCGGAGTTCGAAAAAGCTTGGAAGAGTTCGGTTCCAGCGCCTGCTGACTGGTACGACTGATCTGCCAGTCCCTGGACTGGCCTGAAAACTCGGCCGAACCCACTCCGGCGAACTGTCCCGTGCGGAGTCGTTCGACCCGGTCGTGTCTGGAGTGCTCATACGGTCTCGGCCTGGAGGGCGGGGCCGAGGAGGAGTCCTCCGTCGATGACGTACTCCGACCCCGTGATGAAAGACGCGTCCGACGACGTGAGGAACAGAAGAAGCCGGGTGACGTCGGTCGGCTCCCCGAGCCGGGGGATGGCGAACGGCTCGGGTGAGTAGAAGTCCGCGATCGCCGCGGTGGCGCCCGCTGCTGGTTCGTGGATGAAGGGGGTCGCGATCACGCCGGGGTGGATGGTGTTCACCCGGATGTTGTCGCGGCCGAGCTCGAGTGCTGCCGTTCGGGTGAGGCCTCGCACGGCCCACTTACCGGCGACGTACGGCGCGTAGTGTGCCGTGCCGCCCAGGCCCATGGTCGAGGCGATGTTGACGATGGTTCCCCCTGCTGCGCGGCGCAGAGCGGGGGCGGCGACCTTGATGCCGAGGAAGGTCCCGGTGAGGTTGACGTCGAGGATTCGCGACCACGTGGCCTGGTCCGTGTTTTCGATTGTCGCGGGCGGGTTTTGCACGCCCGCGTTGTTGACGAGCACGTTCAGGGCGCCGAAGGCGTTTTCGGCTGCTTGCACGGCGGCGGACCACGAGCTTTCGTCCCTCACGTCGAGGCGGGTGAAGCGAGCGCGGGACCCGAGTTCGTCGGCGAGCGCGGCGCCACGTTCGGCGTCGGTGCCGCCGATCACCACGTTCGCCCCCTCCGCGTGAAACGCGCGCACGTGGCTCGAGCCCTGGCCGCCGGTCCCACCGGTCACGAGCACGGTCTGGTTGTCGAAGCGGGACATCAGGTGTTCCTTCGGTACGTGGCTGGATGACCGGGATCACCAGTGATGAACGGCGGCCAGTGGTGAGCCGGGCGACTCACCATTACTCCGACACTAGGTCGGCGGCACAGGTGAGTCAAGCCACTCACCTCGTATGCTCCACTCATGAGCAGCGGCCTATCGACGTATCACCAGCGCGTCGCCCAGGAGAAACGCGCGCTGATCGTGGCAGCCGCGACCGCACTGTTTCTCGAGTTGGGCTACGACCGCACGTCGCTGGCGCGGATCGCGGAGCGCTCGGGCGTTTCGCGGGCCACCTTGTTCAAACAGTTTCCGAGCAAAGCGGCCCTGTTCGACGCCATCGTGACGGAGTCCTGGTCGACCGGTGACGAGGAGGATCCTCCGCCGACAGGCAACATCGTCGACGGGCTCGGCATCATCGGTCGCCGTTACGCCGAGCTGCTGGGCCGTCCCCAGATGACCGACCTGTTCAGAATTGTCATCGCCGAGCTGCCGCGCTTCCCGGAGCTGGCCCATGCACAGTTCTCACAAGGGAAGATGCCCTACTTCGAGTCCGTACGCGGCTACCTCCTGGCCGAGCACGAGGCGGGAACGGTGCGGGTCGAGGACGTGGACCTTGCCGCCACCCAGTTCCTGGGCATGATCTCCAACTATGTCTTCTGGCCGACACTCCTGGTGCCGGGCTGGGAGGTGAGCGCCGAACGCGTCGCTCAGGTCGTCGACGAGGCCGTCCGCACCATCGCCGCCCGGTACGCCGCCCCACGGGCGCCCACCGACGACTGAGTCCCGCCCGACCACGACAGAGTCACTCCCTGCGGTCAGAGCCGCTCCGGCGCGGCGATACCCAGTAGTCCGAGGCCGTGGCCGAGGGTGCAGGCGGTCAGCTGGGACAGGGCGAGGCGGTTGCCGCAGACGGGTTCGGTGGCGGTGAGGACCGGGCAGGTGATTGCCGACCGGATCACTTCGTTACGGGCAGGCACTCGCTGAGCAGGTCGACGATGTCGCGCCAGGCTCGCTGCGCGTGCCGTGGGTGGTAGCCGACGCCGGGCAGCAGGGTCTGGGGCGGGTCGATCGGCGGATGATGGAAGGCGTGCAGGGCCCCGCCGTAGACCACCAGACGCCAGTCGACGCCCGCGGCCTGCATCTCGGCGGTGAAGGCGTCCCGTTGCGCGGGCGGCATGATCGGATCCTCCGATCCGACCCCGGCCCACACCGGGCACCGGATGCGCGCGGCCTCGCCCGGCCGGCCCGTGGTCAGTGCGTTGACTGTCCCGATCGCGCGCAGGTCGACCCCGTCGCGCCCGAGTTCCAGCGCGACCGCGCCGCCGGTGCCGTAGCCGACCGCGGCGATCCGGTCGGGGTCGGTTCGCGGCTCGGCGCGCAGCACATCCAGCGCCGCATGGCCGATGGCCCGCATCCGGTCGGGGTCGGCGAGCAAGGGGGTGATGCGCGCCAGCATCTCCTCGGGGTCGGTGAACCAGCGACCGCCGTTGATGTCGAAGGCCAGCGCCACGTACCCCAGCTCGGCCAGGGCGTCGGCCCGGCGGCGCTGAAAGTCGTTGAGCCCCGGCCCCTCGGGGCCGATCAGCACCGCGGGCCGCCGGTCGGCACCGGCCGGAAGCGCGAGGTGCCCGACCATCGTCAGGCCGTCGGCCGGGTACTCGACCGTGCGCGTTGTCACCGTCGTCATGAGATTCGACTGTAGTGATCGTCGAGCCCGGTCGGGCCCGTGTTCACCCCGGGCAGAACATCGCGAGTATGCCCCTGAATGTGTTGGTAACTCTCGATATCAGGCGAGTTCTGCGGACAGCATGCCACGGGTCAACGACCGGCGGGGAGGTGCTGGGTCAGCGGAACTGCCAGGCGGATGAGGTCGGCGCACAAGGCGTCCCGGTTTCCCGGGGTTTCGGTCGATGCCTGCACCTCGACAACGCCGGTCTCGATGCCGTCCTGTGTGCCCTGAGGGATGTCGAACAGGAGGGTGCACGACGCATTACCGGCTACGTCGCCGGGCACAGCAAACAGGGCACGCCGATCGCCTACCATGACCGGCCTGGGTTGGGTGAAGACCCCGTAGGCCCAGTCCGTGTACCGACTGTTCCGCGTGAATACGGCAACATCGTGCGATGGGCCGGTCCACCGGCACTGTGCCACCTCCGGATTCGGGGTCCCCGTCTTCTCGGACTGTGGATTCAGCCCCGCCGCAGCGACGTCGGCGTCGGGGATCGTACACGGATCCCACATCGGTTGGGGCGCAGTCGGTGTCGTGAGGGTCGAGGTCGTGGATCCAACGGAGGCGGTCGCGGATTCGGGCGGAAACGTCGTGCGTGACAGGCTCACCGAAAGATTGTCGACGAGTGCGGCCGCGATGGATTCGGCGCCGGAGGCGAGGTCGTTGCGCAATCCCGGTGAGTCGCCGGTGGGCGGTGTGCCACTTTCCCCGGACCAGTTCAGCCCTTGGGTGTGGACGTTGACGGCGAGGTTCCCGAGCATGGTCCGCACCCCCACCGCGACCTGGTTCTTCCCTATGGGCAGGGTACGGATGTCGGCCTGATCACCGAGGCCGCGTATGGGTGTCGGGGCTTCACTTGCCGAGGTGGGTTCGGTCTCGGCGGACGTCGTGGTCTGCCCGAGCACGGCCGGGTTTGTCCACACCAAGAGATCGATCCTCGCAGTGCGCGAAAGAGGCTCGGGGGTGGACACCCTGTCGAGGTGCGGAATCGGATCCTCGTAGGTGACCGTGCAGGTGAGCGTCTGCCCGACCCCGGTATCGAACTCGGACGTGGTGACAAGCCGCGCATCCACGATCGGCAGGTCGCCCGCGAATCGGTGCAGCGTATCGCCCGCCGCAGTGCCGACCTCAGCGCACGATGCAGGTAGTGCCGAGTATCCGGACGGATACTGTGGCTCGGTTGTGCCGCCACACGAGCAACACCCGACGACCACGGCCCCCACGACCGCGATGCCTCGCAGGGATCGCGATCCGCCCCGCCCGCCGAGCTTGTTCAGCCGGGCCGCCGGCCGGGTGAAACCGGCTCGGCTGCGCTCGAGGGTGAACGCGACGGGCCTGATCGACGCAGCCACTACGTCGGCGGCGCTGCGCAGGGGCGGTGCGCCGTCCTTGCCGATGGGATGATCCGGTGCCGCGACGGGCAGTGACTGCAACAGCTCGTGCAATTGAGTTCCTTCCGGTGTGTCGATGTCAGGTGGTACGTCCTGAACGATCACGCAACTAAGTGTTGCGCATCGACGCACACTGTGACAACGTATTACGCAACCAATTGTTGCTTATTCGGAAGTCCGCGATGGAGTTCGGAAACCTGGAGCGCGAGATCAGCATCGACGCGTCGCCGGAAATCGTCTTCGACGTCGTGAGCCGAACCGAGCACAAGAGAACCACCGAAATGGAGAGTGAACGAAATGCCTACGATGCCCGCCGGAAGTATCCTGCTCGGAAGCGCCAGAGCTGAGGACCTGCGCGCCTGGTATCGCACCGCGATAGCACCCGATCACACCGGTGACGGTCCGATCGTCGCCGGGAATCTATGGCTCGTCATCGAGCAGCGCGACGACGTCAGCGAGCAGAACCCCCAGCCCGGCAGGTCGATCCTCAACTTCCACGTCGACGACTTCGCCACCTACGAGGACCAGCTGAACGCCGCCGGGGTCGAATGGGTAGCAGCCGCCGAGGACCGGCCATCCGGAAAGTTCGCGACCTTCAAAGACCCCGACGGCAACTATCTGCAGATCATCCAGCTGCAGCCGCACGCGATGTGACCGCGATCGTGGCTACGACGCGCTACTCAGCGGGCGTCTGGGCGATCTGCACCATTTCTTGCTCGCGCGTGCGGGAAACGAGAATCCCACGGCCGGTAGGTAGTTTCGCCGGCCGGACGTCACCCATCACGATTCCCTCGTCGCGGGAACCGCTCATGATCAGTGTTTCCACCGCGAGATTCTTCAACGCACCGAGAATCGGATCGTAGAGGGCACGGGCGACCCCACCGATCCGGCGCGCGACGATCAGGTGCATGCCGACATCGCGGGCCTGGGGAAGGTACTCGAGCACGGGAGCCAGCGGGTTGTCGCCACTGGTGACCACCAGGTCGTAGTCGTCGACCACGAGGTAGATCTCCGGTCCGTGCCACCAGTTGCGCTCGCGCAGCTCTTGGGGGGTGATCTGCGGACCGGGCAGCCGCGACTGCAGTAGCGATGCCAGATCGCGCATATTGGTTCTGAGACCCTCGGCACCGGTCGCGTAGGCGGCAAGCTGCCCCAGAGGGACAGCACCCAGCAGAGTGCGCCGGAAGTCGACCAGGATGAGCGCGGCGTCACTCTGCGAATTGGATTCGGTGATGCCGGCCACGATAGTGCGCAGCAGCGTCGTTTTACCGCATCCCATATCGCCGAAGGCCATGAAATGTGGTTCGGCCTCGAAATCGAGGAGAACCGGCTGCAACTCGGATTCCCCGAGGCCGACCACCACTTTGCTCCCCCCGAATCGGATACCGAGATCACGGGCCTCCGTCAGCACCTGCTCGCGCGGGAGATGCGCAGGCAGCATCCGGACTTCGGGGGCACGCCGGTTGCCGTAGCTGCTGCGTAGCACCTCGGCACCGCGGGCCATCCCATCGATCACGGTGTCCGGGTCCGAGTCGGAATCCAAGCGGGGAAGCGCAACCAGCATGTGCAGTTGGTCCGCGGTGATACCACGGCCGGGCCGGCCGGCCGGCACCTGATGGGCCGTACTCCGGCCGAAGTCCGATTCGGACGGGTCACCGAGCCGCAATTCCAGCCGGGTGCCGAAGCGGTCTTTCAGCACCGGCCGGATCTCGGACCATCGGCCGGCCGTGATGATCACGTGGATACCCAGCGGCAAGCCCTGTCCGGCAAGGGCCGTGATCTGCGATTCCAGCAGTTCGTACTCGTCGCGGATCGTCCGCCAGCCGTCGACCACCAGAAACACGTCACCGAATTGATCGACCGCCGGCGGAGCGCCGCCTTCGAGTGCGGCGATAGTGCGCCGCCGGAATTCCGCCATCGATGCGATGCCGAGTTCGGCGAAGCGTTCGCTGCGCTGCCGCAGCAGAGTGGTCAATGCGGCAATCGTCCGGCGCACCCGCTCGGAATCGCGCCGATCGGCCACGAAACCGACGTGCGGTATCCCGGCCAGCCCGGCCATAGTGCCGCCGCCGAAGTCCAGGCAGTAGAACTGCACCTGCTCGGGGGCATAGCGAGCCGCTGCCGCCATGACGATCGTGTGCAGTGTGGTCGACTTACCCGACTGCGGGCCGCCCACCACCGCGATATTGCCTCGTGCGCCCGACAGGTCGACGGTCAGCACATCACGGCGATGCTCGTACGGTTTGTCGATCACGCCGATCGCTATCCGCACCTGGTCGTGCCGATCCACCGGTGGGGAGCGGTCCGGATCGGGCAGCAACATATCGACCGTCGGGGACTCGTCCAGCGGCGGCAGCCACAGTTGATGCGACGGCGCTCCGTCCCTCGGTATTCGGGCGACAACAGCGTCCAGTACCGATCGTTGCTCGAAGCTATCGGTATCCGCGCCCGGGGTGAGCCGCTCCGGCCCACTCACATACGCAGCCTTGAACCGTATCAACTCGCCGGTACCGGCCTTGAGGTAGCCGGAGCCGGGAATACCGGGCAGCTGATAGGCGTCGGGGGTGCCCAGGACGGCCCGGGACTCGTTGGCCGAGAACGTACGCAGACCGATTCGGTAGGACAGGAGTGATTCCAGGCCGCGGACCTTGCCCTCCTCGAGCCGCTGCGAAACGAGCAGCAGATGCACATGTAACGACCGGCCCAACCGGCCGATCATCGCGAACGATTCGACGAACTCGGGTTTCTGCGAGAGCAACTCGGAGAACTCGTCGACGACAACGAACAGTGCGGGCAGCGGTTCGAGCGGAGCGCCCGCGGCCCGGGCCCTCTCGTAGTCGGCGGCATTGGCGTATCGACCGGCGGAGCGCAACAGCTCCTGCCGGCGGTTCAACTCCCCGGCCAGGGCCTCTCTCAGGCGGTCGATCAGCGCGAGCTCTTCTTCCACATTCGAGATCACCGCGGAAACGTGTGGCAGTGAGTCCAGGCCGAGGAAGGTCGCACCGCCCTTGAAATCGACCAGCACGAGGTTCAGCGCGTCCGGCGAATGCGTGGTCAGCAATGCGAGCACCAGCGTGCGCAGGAGCTCGGACTTACCGGAACCGGTCGCACCGATACACAAGCCGTGCGGGCCCATTCCCCCTTCGGCCGCATCCTTGAGATCCAGTTCGACAATATCGCCGGTGGCGGTCACACCGATCGGTACGCGCAATCGGTCGCGCCCAGTCCGGGGCTGCCACCGCACAGCGATATCGAGTTCGTCCCCCGGGGCCAGTCCGAGCATATCGGCGAAGTCGATCTCGGCCTCAGCGCGAGGGTACTGCGCATCGGACAAGTACGGCACATGACGATTCCCTCGGACCCGTTCGACCAATTCCGCTGCTCCATCGGATATCTCCGACAAAGCCAGCAGCTCGGGGTCCAACTCCCGCAGATCGGGCATGGCGATTCGAAAAGGCCGCTGTCTGAACAACGCCCAGCCAGGCCCGTCCGGAAGGCGGGCGGCACGCTCCGGGTGCAGGCGAGAATCGTTCGGGCGATTCAAGCGCAGTTCGATATGCGCCGAGAACAAGTCGGCCAGTTCACCGGGCACCTCGGTCCAGTCACGTGCGGTCACCACCAGATGTACGGCGTACTCCGGACCCGCACTCGCGAGATGTCTGACTCGGCGATCGAATTCTGGGATGTGCTCTCGAAAATCCTCCAGCCTGTCGATGAACAGGAAAATATCGGGAACCGGCTCGGCAAGGGTGGATCGCACGGCCCGCAAACTCGCCGGCGAATCGATACTGTGCTTCCGATAAATGTTCCTGCGGCGGCGGATCTCACCGGCGATCCGGTCGAGAACGGCCTCCACATTCTCCGGCTCGTCATCGCCTACCGCGCTCGCGATATGCGGCAATGCACTCATCGAGCCCAGCCGGTTTCCGGATTCCAGCACGTATAGCGTCGCCTCGTCCGAGGAATGGGTCAAGGCCAAGGATCCTGCGAGCGTACGCAGGAAGGTGCTTTTCCCGGAGCCCGCACGGCCGATGATGACCGAGTTCCGGTCCGCGTCCGCCAGATCCAGCCACACCGTCTCGCCGGGAACTCCGTCGGTGCGCCGCTCCTGCCCCACGGGAATCTTCAATTTCCCCGTGCCCCACCAGTTGGCGGCGCGCAATCCGCCGAGCGAGTCCTGTTCGAGCCGGCCGACGAGGGTGCCGAGCTGCACCCGGTCACCGACCTCGAGGATAGTGGAGTACCGCCGCCGCACCCGGGCGATATGCACCTCGTCCCGGAACACTCCGTAATGGTTCGGTGTCTGCCGGTGGGTCCGGCTCCGAACCTCCTCACTGGCGTACACCCACAGGTCGTGCACACCGATTTTTCCGCTGCCGCGATCCGCCAGACCGGTGTCGATTCCTTTGATCAGTGCCGAGGTGAACTCCGACAGCGGCGCGGAATCGCCGCCGCGTCGCTCGGTAGCGGTCTCCACGCCGCTCGACGCCGTCAGTACGCAGATACCGTCGCCTGCCGCGAGATCCTGGGCAACATCATCGATATTGGGCACGGACTTCATCACTTCGGTGCCGAGAAATGCTCCGCTGTAGCAACAATCCAGGATGATGATCTTGGCCGCGGCCGCGGACTCCCGGATCAACTCGCGGATGAATGCCGACGACACAGCCGTACTGCTCGGCATCTGCGGATCGGTGTTACCGGCGGCCAGATACAGATTCTGCCGGGTACGCAGGCCGTGACCGGAGAAATAGAACAGGACTACGTCCTCCGGTTCGGCCCCACGGAACAGCCGCTCGATACTCCGCTCGATTTCCGCCTTGGACTCGTTCACCAGCAGTTCGGTCGGCCGGAACTCACCGATCTCGGGGTCGCGCAACAGTTCCCGAAGCTGCTCGGCATCGGAGATCGGTGCATACAGCCGCGGCAACCCGTCGAAGTGGTAGGTATCGTTCGCTACGAAAAGAGCAAGCCGCCGGCCGTTCGGACTAGTCATCACGCAGCAGTGCGTCGACCTGCTCGACGATCGCATCGACCTGACCCCGGTCCGGCCGGACGATGGTGATCTCCCGGTCCCCCTTCTTGATCGTGACCGATTCCGCCCTGGTTCGTTCCATGAACCGCAGCAGGACATCGCGGATCGCCCACGCTGTCGCTCCGACGGCACCGCCGGTGAGCAGCAGCTGGCCGAGTTGCTCCACCGCGCCGGACTTCTCCCCGGGTTGTGCATCGGTCGTCACTCGTCGAGCGGCCACTCCCCTGATCTCGCACAGATCGGCCTGCAACTCGCCGACGAGCTCGTCCAGCCGATCACCCCCTCGTCCCCGCCCGGGATCTATCGCCAGAAGTACATCGCCCACGGTTCAGCACCTTCCGCCACCCACACTCCCAGGATCACTCTACTCAGACCACAGATTTCACGGCGTCGGATCGCCACCGAATTCGGCTACCCGGTGACCGGGAATCGAGGACGAGTTGCGCGACAAGAAAATGCCTGCCCTACCGTCGCCGCACCAACAGCCCGAGCTATTCCAGTGCTCCGGCAAAGGCCGCGAGTGCTCGCTCGTCGAACAGCACGAACCGCACGTATTCGACGGCCGTTTCGGCGGTACGCACGGTCTCGACGGCAATTCGGGCACCGTCGTCCATCGGCCAGCCGAAGATGCCGGTGGAGATCGCGGGAAAGGCCACGGTCTCGGCGCCCAGTTCGGCTGCCACGCGCAGGGATTCGCGGTAGCAGGAGGCGAGCAACGCCGAGCGGTCCTCGGTGGCCGACCATACCGGACCCACGGTGTGGATCACCCAGCGCGCGGGCAGCCGGCCCGCGGTCGTCGCCACCGCCCGGCCGGTCGGCAGCCCCTTACCGAGGTGCGCGGCGCGCAGGTCTCGGCACTCCGACAGGATCTCGGGTCCACCCTTGCGGTGAATGGCGCCGTCGACGCCACCGCCCCCGAGCAACGAGGAATTCGCCGCGTTGACCACCGCGTCGACCTGCTGTTCGGTGATGTCCCCGCGCACCGCCTCCATTCGCGTCATCGGTCCATTGTGCTGGCATATCCGATCGCGACGCCATCGGATATGCGACCTATCGCTCACCGAGGCGCAGTGACGTCAGGATTTCGTCGCCACACCACTGCAGCAGCCGACGCCCGAATTACCGGCTCAACCCACCTTCCACTAGTCGTCGGGAAAGGCACGACGGTTTCGCTTGGTGATGCCGCGCCGCTTCTTCGCGGCGATGCGACGTTCCTTCGCGCCGCGCGAGGGCTTGGTGGCGCGGCGAACGGGCGGCGGGGCGGCAGCGGCCGCACGGAGTAACGCGGCCAGGCGTTCGCGGGCGGCTGCCCGGTTCTGCAGCTGTGCGCGGTGCTCCGAAGCGGCGATCGTGAGCACCCCGCCGACCAGGCGGCCGGCCAGGCGATCGAGCATCCGGGTGCGCAGCCACTCCGGCACGGAGGGCGAGCCGGCGAGGTCGAACGACAGCTCGACCCGGCTGTCGGTGGTGTTGACGTGCTGCCCGCCCGGGCCGGACGAGCGTGAGAACCGCTCGTGTAACTCGGATGCGGGTATCACCAGCGTCCGAGTCACGGTCAGGTCTGCTGCCATGATCCGATGCCGTCTTTCCGATTCGCGAGTCCACTATCCGAGCGGCTGAGTGGTGACCTCGTCGTTCACGATAGCGACGACACTCCTACGAGTAGCGAGCAGCACGCGGTCGTGGCGTTCCGACCGGTGTCGCCGACGCCGGACCTGCACGCCTCGCGAAGCCTCGAGAGCGTGATCGGTTGATCCGGGATCGACAACAGTCGCGCCGCTGTCCGGTGTGGAGTTCGGCCCGAGGTGCCGAGCGCGCCATCGCCCCCGAGGGCCTGACCGGAGAGCGAGCCGACAATACGGTGTCACTCTCGAGTACTACCGAGAATGTCTCCCGCGGAGTGATGTGGCGCGGCTCGGCTCGTTCGTAGTCTCGCCGTACTGCACAACGGCGAGAGGACTTTCCATGGCCATCCCCACCCGGCGGAGAACGCCGATGCAGCGGTTCCGGGTGCCGGTTCTGCTCGTCGGGACGGTCGTGTTGCTGATCGCCGCCCGGGGGTTGGACGGGCTCGTTTCGGGTGTGCCTGTGCTGCGTTTATTCGTCGGGATCGGCGCGGCCGCCGGGGCGATCTTCGCCTACACGTGGCTTTCCCGCCGTGTCGAGAACCGGTTGGAGGTCACCGAACTGGCCGCCGCGGGGCGGTGGAGCGGGCTCGGGCACGGTGCGCTCGTCGGCGCCGGAGCTTTCCTCGCGACAATGCTGCTCGCGGTCCTGTTCACCGACGCCGACATCACCAGCGGCTCGTTCGGCGCCTGCCTGGGCGTGGCCGGCTCGATGGCCTCGGTGGCGGTCACCGAGGAACTGCTGTTCCGGGGCGTGGTGCACCGCATCCTGGAGGAACGGACCGGCAGCATCGTCGCGATCGCGGTTTCGTCACTGATCTTCGGTCTGACCCACGCGGTCAACAGCAACGCCACGCTGTGGGGCACTCTGGCCATCGCGGTCGAAGGCGGCGCGCTGCTGGCCATTGCCTACACCGCCACACGGTCGCTGTGGCTGCCGATCGGGCTGCATTTCGCCTGGAACTTCACCGAGTCCGGCGTGTTCGGCACTGCGGTATCCGGCGCCGACGGCGAACCCGGCCTGCTGCGCACCGTCCTTTCCGGACCGGAGGTGCTCACCGGTGGGACGTTCGGTCCGGAAGCGAGCCTCTTCGCGCTGCTGTGCTGCCTGGTTCCGGCGGTGTGGCTGCTTCGCAGCGCGAAGCTCGTTACCCGGCGCCGACCAGTTCACCTCTAGACCTCCTGGAAACCTGCTCAGGGGGACTGCTGCGAACCGGGGCGCACATGCGCGCGCGTTCCGTGCGGGCCGAACAGGATCAGCAACTCGACCGCACCCCCGTCGGCGCTGCCCAGCCAGTGCGGCAGGGACGTATCGAATTCGGCGGCTTCACCGGCCGGCAACGTCAGGTCACGGTCGCCCAGGATCAGCCGCAGGCGGCCGTTGAGGACATACAGCCATTCGAAGCCGTCGTGCGTCTGCGGTGTGGGTTCCGGCGGTTGCGACCGGGCCGGAATCATCATCTTGAACGCCTGCACCCCACCCGGGCGCCGGGTGAGCGGGATGTACACCATTCCGGATCGCTTAATCGGCTTCAGGTGGATCCGGGGATCGCCGGTGCGCGGAGCGCCCACGAGATCGTCGAGTGGAACATCGTAGGTACGCGCCAGCGGTAGCAGCAATTCCAGACTGGCCCGGCGTTGCCCGCTTTCCAGCCGGGACAGCGTGCTCTCGGAGATTCCGGTCTTTTCCGTCAGGTCGGCGAGGGTGATACCGCGGTCACGGCGCAACGCGCGCAACCGCGGACCCACCACATCGAGTACTTCTTCGGTTTCCCGGTCCATCCGGGCATCTTGCCGGAACCGCAAGACTTCGTGCCAGGTGGCGGCATGGTCGGTGAGACTGAACCGGCCCTGTTATCAGGGGGCTTCGATGGCTTCACCTCCACAGAACGGATCACGATGACCACCGCAACCAGACCACCTGCACGTCGGGCTCTGCGCATGGCGGCGGCCGCCACGCTCGCCTGCCTGCTCACGCTCTTCTCCGCGGCATGCGGCGCGCCGGGCGCCGCCGAGATTCCCCCATACGCCGCGGCCACCCACGAAGACCCCGACTTCGAAGGCACCTTCCGCCACGAATTCGCCGATATCGACGGCGTCCGCATGCATTACGTGACAGGCGGCAGCGGTACACCGGTGGTGCTGATCCACGGTTGGCCGCAGACCTGGTACGGCTGGTGGCCGATCATGCCCGACCTCGCCGAACACCACACCGTCTACGCTGTCGACCTTCCCGGGTTGGGTGACAGCACCGGATCGCCGACCGGCTACGACAAAGCCACCCTCGCCCGGTACATCCACACCTTGATCGCCGAGCGGCTGGGAGTACGCGACGCGCGCGTCGTGGGACACGATTTCGGTGCCGCGGTGGCATTCCAGTACGCCGCCCAGTTCCCGGACGACACCGCGCGACTCGGCTACTTCGATCTCCCGCTACCCGGCCCCGCGATCGATGCCGGCACCTACCGGACGATGAGCTGGCATATCGCCTTCCATTCCCAGCGGCGGGTTCCCGAGACGGTGGTGGGCGACGACGTCCGGGAATACCTTGCCCTGTTCTATCCTCAGGTCGCCTTCGGCGGAACAGCTTTCGGCGGTACGTCGACCCGCTCGCCGTTCACCGATGCCGAGATCGACGAGTACGCGCGGACATACGCCCGCCCCGAGGCGCTGACCGGCGGCTTCGAGCTGTACCGCACCCTCGACGTGGACGTCCGCACTACTGTCGCGGCGGCACCTGTCCGGGTCCCGACGCTGCTGCTGACCGCCCACGGACAGCTCGATCCGGTCCGCGCCACCGTGGCCCCGCGGATAGCCGATATCGTCCGGGCAATGGACGTCCCGAACGCCGGGCACTGGCTCATCGAGGAGAACCCCCGGTTCGTCACCGCGGAACTACTGCGTTTCCTCGACGGCTGAACTGCGCGTGGTGCGGTCCGGCAGGTGACGCCCCACGAACGCATGCCGAGATCGTCGGCGGCTACTCGTAGCGTTCGTGGAATGAACTGGAGACCGTGGCTGGAGCTGTGGAGCGAGGAACGGATCACCGCCGGTGATCCTGGTGAGCTGGATCCCACGGTGGTGCAGCTGCGTGACACCACCGCACTCGACACCGCGATGGCGCACTGGCCGCCCCGCAGAATTCCTGGTAGCCGCGATTCCCCACCAACCACCTACCCCGGGCCGCGAACGGCATGGCTTACCCCGGGTGCTGGGATCGGAGCTGTTGCACCTCGGCCCGCAATTCCTCGATCTCCCGATGCAATGCCTGAATACACACCAATGCGACACCACTGGCATCCACCGCCGGAATCACCGTGTCCTTATCGCCCAGCCCGAAGGCGGTCTTCCAATCCTGGGCCATCGGGCCCAGGTGGCGTACATGCTCGGGTTCCCACTCGTACCGCCACGTACTGATCGGCAGCTCTGCGACCGTCGCGAGAATGTCATAGCCGTTCACCGGCTCGGCAGTCGGCGACCGGACGGCAGTCGGCTTCGTCGCCAACTGCCGTAGCCGACCGATCAAGCTCAGCGGTCCCACCGAACGGGGGTGACGTCCCGCTTGATCTCACGATCGCTGACGAGGCCCGCAGCGGCGACGCCGGCACCTGCCACGGCGTTGGCGGCCAGCAGGGAAATGAATGCCACGGCGAGGGATACTTTTCGCATGGTCGTACCTTTCGATACCGGAAAGGATTCCGGTATCGACTGACACCGGCACTGTTCCGGAGAATGTTTCGATCTCACCCGGCAAGACACCGGATGAGATCGAAGCATACCGGCGACGGCCGATCTGTTCCTGCCGAGAAGAGTCAGGTGAATCGAGACAGGCTCGCGTCAGAGCCCGGTTCGATGCAGCTCGACCTCGGGTATGACCGGGTCGGCCTCGCGCTGGTACCCACCGACCCCAGGCGGACGGGGCGACGTCACGCAGGGGCGCCGAGCGGCGGGTGGTCGAGCACGCGGGGCTTGTACTCGACCAGCTGGATGCGGCCGTCGAAGGTGCGGTGCTCGATCATCTCGAGGGCGACGTCCGGATAGCCGTCGTAGATGCGTTCTGCACCCGTGGCCCCGGTGATCACCGGGAACATCACGACCCGGAAGCGATCGACGAGTCCGGCTCGGAGCAGGGACCGGCTCAGGCTGAGGCTGCCGATCGTACTGAGGAGCCCCGAGCCGCTCGACTTCATGGCGCGGACCGACTCGACGGCGTCGTCGCGGACCAACGCGGAGTTGGCCCACGTCAGCGGCGCCTCGAGTGAGGAGGAGAACACCACCTTGGACGCCTGCGTGAGCTCGTCGACGGACGCCTCTTCTTCGGGCCTGAACTCGTCTTGACCATCCGGGACCTCACCGGCGGCGAAGCCCGACATCAGGCGGTAGGTGTTCGCTCCCATCAGGTAGGTGACCTCGGGCTGCTCGCCGAGCCACGCGAGATACTCCGGGCCCTCGAGGCCCCAGAACCCGGGCCATCCCTCGCCCGATGCGTAGCCGTCGAGCGAGGTGATGAAGTCGACGAGCAGCTCCGACATGGCGGTGTCCTTTCCTACGGTGTCACGAGCTCTGACCGGCCGGCGGCCACAAATTCATCGGTGTCGGTCGTGTTTCGCCTCGTAGCGCAGCAGGACCGTGCCGCACGGGAAGGTGCGGTTCTCCAGCAGTCGCAGCGATATCCATGACGGCAGCGCGGGGAAGAACGGGGTGCCGCCGCCCACGGCGGTGGGCGCGATCACGAGCCGGAACTCGTCCACCAGCCCGGCCTGCACGATCGGTGCGGCCAGCGTCGCGCCGGTCACCTCCAGCCTGCCGTCGGTTTCGGCTTTCAGTTTCCGCACCACCTCGACCGGGTCACCGCGTTCCAGGCGGGAGTTCCAGTCGACCGACTCCAGGGTGCGTGAGAACACGACCTTGGGCATAGCGCGCCAGGCGCGGGCGTAGTCGACGATCATGGGGGTGGCGTCCGGAGCCTTGTCGGCGGTCGGCCAGTACGCGGACATCAGTTCGTAGAGCCGCCGCCCGTAGAACGACAGGGCGGTCTCCCGCACGAAGTCGTTCCAGTACTGGTGCACTTCTTCGCTCGGATCGCTCCAGTCGATACTGCCTTGCGCGTCGGCGATGTACCCGTCCACCGACACGTTGAAGCCATAGATGAGTTTACCCATGGAGATCAGACTGCACCGGAGGGCAGAACTCATCGCGACTCCACACGAAATATCGATAAATCCTGCAACTGGCCGCCGCCGACAAGCCAGGTACAGGCCGGCCGATCGGCGTGATCCCCGAGTAGCGTCCCGAGCAGGGTCAGGGCTCGAAGGTGACCTCGGTGAGTCGTTCGCTGTCGGCCCACAATCGTGCGCCCAGGTCGGTATTGTCGGCGCCTTTCGGCAGTTTCGCGGGTTCGGGGGTGCCGGAGGTCTGGTCGCGTCCGGCCGGACCGATGAATTCTCCCGTGGTGACATCGGGGCTGGTGGCGGCGTAGAGGGAGGGCCAGGCGGCGCCGGCGGCGGAACCCATCAGCAAGCTCGCTGCGAGCGGAGTGAACAGGCGCGTCAGTGGTCCGGTGCCGTGTTGCTGGAGGCCGGTCATCGCCGAACCGGGGTGGACGACGAACGCTTCTACGGGTGTGTGGGGCTGGACGCGGTCACGACCCTGGTCTCACCCGCCGATACATGACCCGCTGACGCCGCATTTCCACGGGGCGAGCCAGAACTGGTTCAGGAACCTCGACCGCAACTGTCGCTTGCCGGCGGTAGCTGCCCGGACCTGGTAAAGACCAGGCCCGGGTTTCGCCTTCGTAGTTCGGCGACGATTTCGTCCAGGGATATCGGGCGCAGCGAACGTTCCGGCACAGTCACCGGATGACCGGACAAGAGCTTGCCTATCGGGCCGTAGACCCATCTGGGCCAATGACTCTCAGCGAACTTCGGGAGGGGTTCGACGAGTTCGACGGCCAGGTATCGCGTGTTCGGGTCGATTCTCGCGGTGACCAGATGGACGCGGGATATCGCAGCCCATGGGATTCGACCGAATGGCCTGAGTACCAGCCCCTGATCGTCGACTGTCACAGCCGGTGAGGGACTGATGAAATAGCTCAGTCCGAGCAGAACCGAGAGGGCACCCGCGACGATGGGAGCCACCACGGGGAACGTCGGCGTCGTGTCGGCGGACATGATCACGTGCAGCAAGCAGCCGCTCGCGATTCCGATCAGACCCAGCACCACCATCGATACGTGGACGCCCGACGAAGCCCGAAATATCGTCGGTGGCGCTGAATCTTCCTCATGCTGACCCACACTCAGGACTGTAGTGGTTCTCGTCCGGAGAATTCGCTCACTCGCGGATACCGACATCGGCATCGGCAGCCTCGCGATCGCTCGCCCCCGACTGCGCCAAGGGCGGCGAACTACGTCACCAGGAAGTCGGCCATCATCGCCATGTCCTCGTGTTCGAGATTGTGGCAGTGCAGCATGAACGGGCCGGGGTAGTCGGTGAAGCGGACCGCCACCTCGACGACTTCGGCAGGGCGGACATCGACGGTGTCCTTCCAGCCTGCGTCGAAGGGGCCGGGCGGGCGGTTGTTGCGGGAGATGACCTGGAACGGGTCGAGGTGGACGTGAACCGGATGATGGAAATCGGTGATGAAGCGCCAGAGCTCGACCGTGCCCAGGCGCGGGTTCGCCAAGGCCCGGCCAGGTTCGTACGGTGCGCCGTTGATCGACCACCCGGCCGGGCCCAACTGGAACAGGAAGGTGCGTTCGGCGACCGCGGTGGCCGGGTCCAGGCGCTCCATGGGTGCGAGCCGATCGGGGACGGTGGTGTCGTCATATCGCAGCGGGCCGGTGATGTCGAAACGCATGATGTCGGTGGCCGGTCCGGTGTCGAGGGCGTTGCGCAATCGAACCGAGGTTCCGGGCGGGTACGCACCGAAGTCGATGATCACGTCGAAACGTTCGGCCGGGGAGATATCGATCCGGTCGTGCCGGACCGGTCGGTCGAGCAAGCCCCCATCACTGCCGATCTGCACGAAACCACTTCCAGGCGTTTCGAGAGTGAGCCGGTAGCGGCGTGCGTTGGAAGCGTTGAGCAACCGGAATCGGTAGCGCACCGGCGACACCTCCAGCCGCGGCCAGGGTGCGCCGTCGACGAGCACCACATCACCGAGGACGCCGTTCATATATGGGTCGGTGACACCGGGCGTGTGCAGGTCGGGGTCGATCAGCGGGTAGGCGAACGAGCCGTCGGCGGCGAACGAACGATCGCTGATGAGCAGGGGGATGTCACGGTCGCCGCGTGGCAACGGCAGGGCATCCTCGACATCGTCGCCGATCAGGTGGAAACCGGCCAGCCCACGCCAGACCGCCGGGCCGGTGAAGCTGTGCCGGTGGTCGTGGTACCACAGGGACGCCGCGCGTTGGCGGTTCGGATACCGGTAGGTGCGCTCGCCGTGAGAGAGCTCGCCCGTGGTGGGAGCGACGCCGTGCCTGCCGTGGCTGTGCTGGGGTGCGGCGGTCGAGCCGACCGGCAGGACCAGGTCCATCGGGTAGCCGTCGCTGTCTGCGGGTGTGTGCCCGCCGTGCAGGTGCACCACCGTCGGATGGGGCAGTTCGTTGCGATGGCGCACCGAGGTCGCCCGGCCGGACCTCGCCCGGATGGTCGGGCCGGGGAAGCTGCCGTGATAGGTCCATGCCTCGGTGCGCAGACCCGGCAGGATATCGAGATGCGCGGTGCGCTGGATGATCTCGTAGTGGTCGGTGGTGGCATCGGAACCGACGGGAGCAAGCTCCGGTGGAATCGGTAGCCGCGCCCGGAACGGCCGCGGCAGCGGCGCCGCGCTGGGCAGCAGCAAACCCGGCTCACCCGGCCGCACGATTCTCGGCACCGTCGCCCAGCCCGCGGCGCCGACGGCGACAGCCGCTCCGGCCGCGGCTCCCGCGCGCAGGAATCCTCGCCTGCTGATGCTCATCGCTGCCACCGCCACGCCCAGCTCACCAGCAGCGCCGAGCCGATGGACAACCCCACCGCGAGCGGAATATGCACCGCCAGCACCCGTTGTTCACCGAGCGGGATGAGCGCCGCTGCGATCGACAACTGGATCACCGCGGTCCGGGCCGGCCACGCCGGGCCACCACCCTTGCGCCACAGCAGCACCGCGCAGACGAGCTGACCGAGGAACACCAGGGCCACGAGGCCGCCGTTGCGGCTGTGCATCGCCAAGGCTTCGAAATGTCCGGCCAGGAAACCGCCGGCCAAGGCGGCCTGGGCGAATACCAGCACCGCCGCCGTCGTCACCGTCGCCCGGAACAGCGGCAGCGGCCACCGGGCGACCACGGCCGCCGTCATCGGCGGACCTGACGCACACCGCGACGCCACACCTCGGCGATCTCGGAAGTGGCGGTGATATCCGTGGTCGGGTCCCCGTCGACGAGCAGCAGATCCGCACGCAATCCCGGTGCGATGCGCCCTCGATCCGACAGCCCGAAACGATCGGCCGTCCGGCTCGTCGCGGCCGCGAGCACCTCCAGCGGGCTCAAACCGACCCCGATCAGCAGCACCATTTCCCGATGCAGACCCGAGCCGTGGGCGGGTACATACGGAGTCGCGTCGGTGCCGGCGAGCAGTGCCACCCCGGCCTGATACAACGCCCGTGCCACCCGGATCGCGTCGGCGAACGAGCCGGGTACCGCGCAGTCGGCGGTGAGCTCGCGCTGCCCGGTGATGGCTTCGAAGTACACGAGGGTGCTCACCACGAACACGTCCTGCGCGGCGATCCGATCGGCGAGATCGAGAGTGTGGTCGGTGAAATCGGTCCACACATGTGCCAGCCCGTCGACCCCGGCGTCGAGTGCGATCGTCACCTCGCGCTCGGTGATCGCGTGCGCGATGACCTGCAATCCCGCGTCATGGGCGTGGGAGGTCAGCGCTTGCGCGGTCTGCGCCGACAGGACCGGCAGTCCCGTGCCGTGCACGGCGCCGTCGTCGATGACGATCTTCAGATAGTCGGCACCTTCGGCCAGCCTGGCCCGCACGAAATCCGCCGCCTGCTCGGGGCGGGAGATGGTGTCGAACGGAGGGAGGCCGAGCGCGGCGATATCCGGTGCGGCCAGCAGTTGACTCGGATGACCGCCCGGTGCAGTGGCCAGGGTGGCGGCACTGCGCAAATCGGCGATATCGTCGCGCAGGCCGGCCGCCGCCCGCTGGTCCGTCAGGATCTCGGGGAGGCAGAACATGTCGAGCTCGGTCGTGACGCCGAAGGTGAGCGCGGCGGCCAGGTCGCCGTCGAAGATATGGGTGTGGGCGTCGATCAGTCCCGGGAGCAGGGTGCGGCCGGTCCCGTCGATCTCCAGGTCGGCAGGCGCGTCGTCGGCGGCGACGATCATGCCGTCCTCGATGAGGACTGTGGTGCGGTCGATCCGCTGTTCGCCGTCGAAGACGCGGACATCGGTGATGCGGGTGCGCATGGGAGCTCCTGGCAGGAAAGCTGGGGAAGGATTTCGTCGGCTAGGAGTCGGCGACGTGGGCCGAATGTGACTCCGAAATGGCGATCCTGTGGGATGGATCACAGCTTCCGGCGTATCTGTCACACTCGGCGTCGCCGCCATCCTCTTCGTAGAAAGACCATCTCCCTGCTGGACCGGAGGACTGCCGTGCACGAGGACATCGACAACGCGACCGAGACATTCGCCGGCTACCGCGAGCTGCTGTTCTCGGTGGTCTACAACATGCTCGGCAGCGTCGCCGACACCGAGGACGTCCTGCAAGAGGTGTGGCTGGCATGGCAGGCGCGCGTTCGCGGTGCCGGGCCGATCGACAACGTCCGTGCCTACCTCGCCCGGATGGCGGTGAACCAAGCGCTCGCCCGCCGGTCCGCGCTGGCCCGGCGCCGCGAAGATTATGTGGGGCAGTGGCTCCCGGAGCCACTACTCGACAATGACACCACCGGGGACGACGGTGCGACGAGCGTGCTGCGGACGGAATCGTCGTCGATGGCCATGCTGGTGGTCCTGGAATCGCTGACTCCACTGGAGCGGGCGGTGTTCGTACTCAACGAGGTCTTCGCCTACCCGCACACCGAGATCGCCGGCATGGTCGACCGCTCACCGGCCGCGGTGCGCCAGATCGCTCATCGCGCCCGCGCCCACGTCCGGGCGCGCAGGCCGCGCACCCAGGTGGACCCGCGGATCCGCCGGGAGGTGACCGAACGCTTCGTCGAGGCCGCGATGGGCGGAGACCTGGAGAAACTACTCGCGGTACTGGCGCCGGGAGTCACCCTCTGGACCGATAGCGGCGGCGCCGGAGTCGCCACCTCTTTGCAGCCGGTCCACGGAAGTACCGCGGTCGCCGCGGTGTTCATGTCCGTTGCCGCAGCGGGACTGGACGGTTACCGGGTGGGTTGGCGCACCGTCAGCGGCGATCCGTGCGCGGTGATCTTCGACGGTGCCGCCCCGCTGGCGGTCGTCGTGCTCGATATCGCCCCTGACGACACCGTGATCGGGGTCTACTCGGTGACCAATCCCGCCAAGCTGACCCGGGTCAGCGATCCGGATCCGGCTCGCTGACCGCGGAGCCGAGGAGTGCAGCGCCCCGGCCGCGCAGCAGGCGGCGGATCTCCTCGTCCGGATACGGGGTACTCCGGCTCTTGTGCTGGAACGCACGCATGAACGCGGACATCGCCGCGGCGACCGGCGCGTGCCGGTTGATAATCGTGGCGGCCACCTCAGGAATCCTCTCGGGCCGCTTGCCCTCGGCGAATGCGCCCACCATGCCGGCGCGCAACTCCCGGTCCTCCCGCCGGAGCCCGTACAGGGCGGTGATCAACCAGTTCACCAGGTAGGGGGGCGGGGGGGCGGGGGGGGGGGGGGGGGTGGGGGGGGGAGACGCGGCCGCGGCCCGCGCGGGGGGGGGG
>NZ_JARWOV010000069.1 GCF_029868855.1 Nocardia carnea
CCGCCACCACCGCGGGGGGGGGGCCCTAGCTTCCGGCGGCTAACAGGCAGCCGATCCCGAGGAGCACCAATTGCGGCGCGCCGGGTGCCAGACGGAACCCGGCGCCCAGCGATAACAGGGAAACAACGCAGAACACCGTCGCGCAGGCCCATTTCCTGGCCGGGTCGGATCTGCTGACCTGGTCGGTGATCACGCCGCACACGATCATGCCGATCGCGATCAGCAGCAGGAACACCGAGGCAGTCGTGCCGGCTCTGTCGGGAGTCATGTCGTAGTAGCGGTTGAAGAAACTGGGCGACCAGGCGAGCAGTGCCGCGGCGGCGAACATCTGCAATCCGCCACCCAGATAAGCGCACCACAGGGCGGGGTTCGTGAACAGGCTCGATACGGGAACCCGAATACCACTGTTTCCGGGACCGGCGGGCGCGGCGATTCGGTCGGTGGCGTGCTCGGCGAGGCGGCGTTCGGTGACCACCAGCCGGAACGCGGCGACCAGAATGAGTCCCAGCACCGCCATTGCGGCGAACGACCAGCGCCAGCTCAGATGCACGGCGATGACGGCGCCGACCGAGACGCCGACGACCGAACCGAAGGAACCGCCGGCCATGAAGGCGCCGCTGAGCGCCGAGTGGACCCGGGGTGCGAAGACGCTGAGTACCACCGCGATGCCGACGCTTCCGTACGCGGCCTCGCCGACACCCACGAGGAAGCGGGCGGCGAGCAGCTGCTCATAGTTGGTGGCGAGTGCACACAGCAGAGTCGCGGCGCTCCACAGTGCGGCCATCAGTGCCAGCGACTTCACCCGCCCCCAGCGGTCGGCGAGCAGCGAGAGCGGGAGTGTGAGCAGTCCGACCATCAGCGCGACGATGCTGGTGAGGGAGGCGAGCTGCGAATCCGTCAGTGCCCATTCGGATTTGAGAAACGGGAATACCGCGCTGAGGACCTGACGGGACATGTAGTCGGACAGCAACAATCCGAACGCCAGCGCGAATACGATCCAGGGATAGACCGCCGAGCGGCGACGTGGCGCGGTAAGGGCGGTGTCCGTTGGAGCCGGCCGCGCTCCGGTTGACGTTCCGGCCGGCTGACCGATCGTGGAAGGGGTGTGTCCCACGGGTTCTCCTGTAGGTGGCTGAACTGAGGGGTGAAGGTGGGGCATCGGCCGACAGTCACGATTCCCGGCGGCGGGCTTCGTACGCCTCGAGTTCCTCCTCGAGGATCGGCACGCCGAGATTGCAGGCATGGATTCCCAGGACGCTCACCATTTCGAGAACCGTGAGGATCTCGTCTCGGGTCACTCCGAGGTCGAGTGCGGCCCGGATATGCCGTCGCACCCCCGGTGCGTACAGGTGGGTGGCCGCGGCGTCTATGGCGATGCTCAGGAGTTCGACGAACTCGGGGGTGAAGACCCCGCGCCTCATGGGAAGGGCGTTCATCGCCATGAATCGCTCGGTCCATTCCGGATCCCACCTGGACAGGGTGTCCCACAGTGGATTCCACTGACCGTTACGGCGCATCCTGTCGATCGTCGGTGTCCGGGTCGGTTCGAGTTCTGTCATGAGGCACTCGTTTCACGTGCGGGGCGAAAAGGGCCGTACTGGAAGTGGCCCCGGCCGGAAGTGGCGTGCATCACGTTATCTGTCCCGCGACCCGATTAATTACCCCTACGGGACGGAGTTCTGTTCATTTCGGGACAAGGGTTTGGTGTCTCGCCCCTCGTTCGGCGGTACGTGCCCTACCGCTCCGACTGTTTGCGCCACTCGCGTGGGCTCATGCCGAATTGCTGGTGGAACCAACGGGAAAAACTGCTCGGTGTCGAGAAGGCGAGCAGTTCGGAGATCTCGGTGAACGAGTAGCGGCGGCCGGTGACCATGCGGTTCGCCAGCTCTGCGCGTGTCGAGTCGAGCACCGCGGTGAACGTCAGGCCCGATCTGCTCAGGTGCCGATGTACGGTGCGCCGGTCGACACCCAGGCTGCGCGCCACCTGATCGACCGAGCAGCGGCCGGTCGGCAGCAGAAGTTCGATGAGTTCGCGCACGCGAGAGGTTGTCGTGGCTTCCTCCGGCACCGCGAGGGTGTCGAGGAACTGCCGGGCGTACGTACGGAGCAAGGGGTCGGAGAGCCTGTTCGGTTCGTCCAGATCGCTGGTGTAGACGACGATTCCGGAGTACGCGCCGTCGAAGACCAGCGGCGCACGGAACGTCCGTCGATGGGTGGCATCGTCCGTAGGCCGTGAATGCTCGAAGCACACCGATACGGGGTGCCACCGCTCGCCCAGCAGATGAGTGAGCAACTGGTGCATCGCCGTGACCGCCAGTTCGACGGACTGCCGCACGAGCATCGGCTCGCCCGGATCGACGCTGGTCCGGATGGTGGCCAGACCGTCACGCTCCGACAGTCGGATGTGGAGGGACTCGTTGTACATGTGCTGGTATCGGATCAGCATCCGGACCGCACTGCGGGCATCGGGTTCCTCGCGAATGCTCACGCTCAGCGGACCGAGGGTCGAAAACCGCCGGCGCTCCGCGAGCAGAAGCGCGAAGTCCTGATGGCCGGACTCCGAAGACGACAACTCGAGCAGGCGCACCACCGCGGCCGCCGGGACCGGCCGATCCGGCAGATCGAGGCTCGCGGGATCGATGTCGACACTGCGTAGCAGCCGGATCGGGTCCAGGCCCAGCGAGCGGCTCAGCTCGATATATCCGGTCAGCGACGCATATCGCGCGAGGGGGCGGGTCATTCGCATCACCTTTTCTGACCCTGTATTCCGGCGGCCGGGCGGTGTGGCGGGCCGTCTCGTCGTCCCCGGGACCGCTGTCGCCGAACCCGGCGAATGTCCCGAAAAGGTAATAAATACGTCCCGCCAGGCTAAGTATAGGCGCCGTCGCTTGGCTACGGTCGAGTTATCGGAGTCACACCGCGTCCAGCCCGATCTCGGAGCGTGTGGCGGCCGGGCGAATACCTCGCCCGCATTGTCAGGTCGATCCTGCGAGACGGCCAGATCCAGGGAGAACGTAATGGCGCAAGCGATCCGCTTCCACGAGACCGGTGGCCCGGAGGTCCTCGAGTGGGAGTCGGTAACGGTCGGCGACCCCGGACCGGGCGAGGTCCGTATCCGGCACGCGGCGGTCGGACTGAACTTCGCCGATACCTACTTCCGGACGGGTCTGTATCCGGCACCTCTGCCCGCGGGTATGGGAGTGGAGGCCGCCGGTATCGTCGAAGCGATCGGTGCCGGCGTCACCGAGTTCCGGGAGGGTGATCGTGTCACCTACACCGGTAGTCCGTTGGGGGCGTACAGCACCGAGCGCGTGATGCCGGCCGAACACCTCATCTCGCTGCCCGACGGTATCGCTTTCGAGACGGCGGCCGCCATGACCATGCGTGGTCTGACCACCGCGTACCTGCTCCGCCGGATCTATCCGTTGAAGGCGGGTGACACGGTGCTGCTACACGCCGCCGCGGGCGGTGTGGGGCTGATCTTCTGCCAATGGGCGGAATTGCTCGGCGTCCGGGTGATCGGGACGGTGTCGTCCGACGAGAAGGCGGCGGTCGCCCGCGCCCACGGTTGCGCCGAGGTGATCGTCTACACCCGGGAGAACATCGCGGAGCGGGTGCGCGAACTCACCGGTGGATCGGGGGTGCCGGTGGTCTACGACAGTATCGGTGCGTCGACAATCCGGTCGTCACTGGATTCGCTGGCCCGTAGAGGGCTGCTGGTGGCCTTCGGCACCGCTTCCGGGCCGATCCCGCCGATCGATGCCGTACAGCTCGCGGTCAAGGGCTCGCTGTTCGTGACCCGGCCGGCCCTTGCCGACTACATTGCCGACCCGGCCGAGCGCGCCGAACTCGCCGGCGAACTGTTCGGTCATGTCTCGGCAGGCCGTATCGCGATCGAAATCAACCAGCGCTATGCGCTCGACGAGGCCGAAAAGGCCCATCGCGACCTGGAATCCGGAGTAAGCGTCGGTTCCTCTGTTTTCTCACTCTGACTGCTCATCCACTCGCACAGGAGATCGTCATGAACACCACCGCCGGTTTCGCAGCTCGCGGCGTAAGGGCCCGCGCGCCGCTGGACGCCCGACCACTGACTTGCAGCATCGGCGCGGAACTCCACGGCCTCGACCTCGCGGAGGTCGTGCGTGACGATGCGCTCTTCGCAGAGCTGAAATCGTTGCTGCTCCGCTACAAGGTGCTCTTCTTCCGCGACCAGGACATCAGCCGCGCCGAGCACGTGACACTCGCCGAGAAGTTCGGGACGCTGGAGGATCACCCGGCCCTCGGCAGTGACCCGGAACATCCGGGGCTCGTCCGGATCTACAAGGATCTCGACAGTCCACCGGAGCAGTTCGAGAATTCCTACCATTGCGATGCGACCTGGCGGGTGAACCCGCCGATGGGGTGTGTGCTGCGCTGTGTCGAGGGCCCCGCCGTGGGCGGAGACACGATCTGGGTGAACATGGCGTTGGCCTATGAAAAGTTGCCGGAACGGGTGAAGGCGCAGATCGAGGGGTTGCGTGCGCGGCACAGCATCGAGGCCTCGTTCGGGGCGCGGATGCCGATCGAGCAGCGCCTCGAGCTTGCGTCACGATTTCCGGACGCGGAGCACCCCGTGGTGCGCACCCACCCGGAGACCGGCGAGAAAATCCTTTTCGTCAACAGTTTCACCACACATCTGACGAATTACCACACCGCGGAGAATATCCGCTGCGGCATCGACTATGCGCCCGGAGCAGGTGAGCTACTGCGCTACCTGATGAGCCAGGCGACCATTCCGGAGTACCAGGTGCGGTGGCGTTGGACGAAGAACAGTGTGGCGATCTGGGACAACCGATCGACCCAGCACTACGCCGTCCAGGACTACTGGCCGGCGGTCCGAAAAATGGAGCGCGCCGGCATCGTCGGCGACCGGCCCTTCTGAATCCCTTCCTGCACGATCACCCGCAATTGCGAAACGGAGTCCACCGATGCATTTCCACGACGATGCGCTGTTCCCGGAGAACCAGGAAAAGCTGGTTATCACCTGTGCGCCGTACGGGCCCGAATGGGAGCCGGACGATTTCCGTGCCGACCTGCCGCTGACGATGGCCGAACATGTGCAGCAAGCGGTGGATTGTTATGAGGCCGGTGCGACCGTCCTGCATATCCACGTGCGTGAGCTGGACGGCAAAGGCAGTAAGCGGCTGTCGAAGTTCAACGAGTTGCTCACGGGCCTGCGTGCGGCAGTACCGGAGATGATCCTCCAGGTCGGTGGGTCGATCTCCTTCGCGCCGGAAGGCGAAGGCGCGGACGCGAAATGGCTCTCCGACGACACTCGTCATATGCTCGCCGAACTCGATCCGGCACCGGACCAGGTGACCATTGCGATCAACACCAGCCAGATGAACATCATGGAGTTGATGACGGCCGACGATATCGCCGGAACATCGATGGAACGTCCGGAGCTGGCGGCGGCCTACCGGGAAATGACCGTACCGGCCGGCCCGGAGTGGGTCGCCGAACATCTGCGCCGCCTCCAGGCGGCAGGAATCCAGCCCCATTTTCAGCTGTCGTCCATTCCGCAGCTCGAGACCGTCGAGCGGTTGATCCGGCGCGGCGTGTACACGGGCCCGTTGAACCTGACGTGGGTGGGTATCGGTGGCGGTTTCGACGGCCCGAATCCGTACAACATCATGAACTTCATCCAGCGGGTACCCGACGGTGCGTGCCTGACGCTCGAGACTCTGATGCGCAGCGTGTTGCCGGTGAATGCGATGGCGATCGCGATGGGTCTGCACACCCGGTGCGGTAACGAGGACACGCTCTGGGGTCGTAAGGGGGAGAAGATGACCTCGGTGCAGCAGATCCGGCAGCTGGTCCGGGTCGCCGACGAGCTCGGCCGCGAGGTGGCCTCCGGTAAGGAGGCCCGCGAAATCTACCGGATCGGCACGACGTACTCCGGTGCCGACGAAACCCTGGCCGCGCTCGGGTACGCCCCGAACCGCCGACCCGGCCAGGTCGGGTTCACCCACCACGCCTGAAGGCAGGCCGGATCGGGGGGCGGGGGGGTGGGGGGCGGGCCCCCCCCCGGGTGGGGGCCCCGCCCATTTGTTTGGGCCGGGGGCGGGGGGCCCCCAACAACCACCCCCCCCCCCCCAGGGGGGGGGTGGGCCGGCCCCCCCGCG
>NZ_JARWOV010000070.1 GCF_029868855.1 Nocardia carnea
ACCCACACGGGCGCCCATAACCCGCACCACCCCGGGGGGGGTTAACCCGGGGGGGGCCGCGGGGGGGGGGCCCACGGCTTCCTTCAGATCGGCGCCCGCGCAAAACGTGTTGCCGGTGTGGGTGAGCACCACACCGCGCACGGCCGCATCGCCGGCGGCGCGTTCCAGCCCTTCCAGAAGCTGAGTCACCAGCGCGGACGAGATGGCATTGCGGTTGTGCGGGGAGTCGAGCGTGAGGGTCGCGAACCCGTCTTCGACGGCATAGCCCACTACACGATCGACATGATCGGTTTCGGTCACGAAAGCCTGCCTTTACGTTTACGCGGCGATGGAACTCCGGGTGGATATCGCTCAGTAGGACTTCGGGAGTCCCAGCGAATGCTGGGCGACGAAGTTGAGGATCATTTCCCGGCTCACCGGGGCGATGCGCGCGATCCGGGCCGCGCCGAGCATGGCGGCCAGCCCGTATTCCGTGGTGAGGCCGGAACCGCCGTGGGTCTGGATGGCCTGGTCCAGCGCTTTGATACTCGCCTCGGCGGCCGCGTATTTCGCCATATTGGCAGCCTCGGCCGCACCCATCTCGTCGCCGGCGTCGTAGAGCGTGGCGGCCTTGAGCATCATCAACCGCGCCAGTTCGAGTTCGATTTTCACCTGGGCCAGCGGATGCGCGATTCCCTGGTGGGCACCGATCGGGGATTTCCACACGGTGCGTTCCTTGGCGTAATCGACCGCCCGGTCGATGGCGTAGCGACCGATTCCGACGGCCATCGCCGCACCCATGATGCGTTCCGGGTTCAGGCCCGCGAACAGCTGCATGAGCGCGGCATCCTCCTTACCGACCAGGGCGGTGGCGGGGAGCCGGACATCGTCGAGGAACAGGGTGAACTGGTGATCCGGTTCGATGATGTCCATTTCCTGCGGGATCTTCTCGAACCCGGGGGCGTCGGTGGGGACGATGAACAGGGCGGGCTTGAGTTTGCCGGTCTTGTGGTCTTCGGTACGGGCCACGATCAGCACGGCCTCGGCCTGATCCACCCCGGAAATGAAGATTTTGCGGCCGGTGAGCAGCCAATCGTCCCCGTCGCGCCGGGCGGTGGTGGTGATCTGATGCGAATTGGAGCCGGCATCGGGTTCGGTGATGCCGAAAACCATTTTGGCCGAACCGTCGGCGAGTTTGGGCAGCCATTCCGATTTCTGCGCGTCGGTGCCGTATTTGGTGATGATGGTGCCGCAGATGGCGGGCGAGACCACCATGAGCAGCAGGCCGGCACCCTGCGCGGACAATTCCTCCATCACCAGCGCCAGCTCGTACATGCCGGCGCCGCCGCCGCCGTATTCCTCCGGCAGGTTCACGCCGAGGAAACCGAGGCTGCCCGCCTCCTGCCAGAGTTCGTCGAGCGGCTGGTTGTTACGCGCCTTGGGCAGTACATAGTCGCGATAGCTGTATTTCGCGGCCAGCGCGGCGACGGCGGCCCGCAGCTCTTTACGTTCGTCGGATTCGATGAAGCTCATTGCTACTCCTGGTTTCCGGTGCTATTCGTCGTCTGCGGCGGCGGGATCCACCACGGCGAGTACGGCGCCGACATCGACCTGTTGGCCGACTTCGACGTTGACCGCGCTGAGCACGCCGTCCGCCGGGGCGGCAATGGTGTGCTCCATCTTCATGGCCTCCAGCCACAGGATGGGCTGGCCGGCGGTCACGGTGCTGCCGACCTCGGCACCGAGCCGGATCACACTGCCCGGCATGGGAGCGAGCAGCGATCCGGTGGCGACCTGGTCGGCCGGGTCGGTGAACCGGGGCAGCCGCCGCACCGTGACCGGGCCGAGCGCGGAATCCACGCAAACCAGGTCGTCGTAGCGGGCGACGGCGAACTGGCGGCGTACCGGCCCCTGTGCGCCGGGTACCGCGAGGACTACCTGATCGGGTGTGGCCGAGATCAGTTCGAGGCCGTCGAACCCGGCGACCGCCACACCGGTTCGGGTGAACCGGTAGTCGATCTCGTGCGTGCCGGTGGTCCGGCTCTCGTAGGATTTGCGTTGCGATTGCGAGGGGAGATTGCGCCAGCCGCTGGGCACCCCCGCGACCACGGTGGCGCACGCCCGGTTGGCAGCGGACTCGGCGAGCGCGGCAGCGACGATCGACAGTTTCTCATCGTCCGGACGCACCAGGGGCTCGGACAGGACGTCCAGGCCGTGGGTGGCGAAGAAGGCGGTATCGGTCTCGCCGGCCAGGAAAGCCGGGTGGCGCAGCACCCGGACCAGCAGGTCACGGTTGGTGACCAGGCCGTGGATCAGGGCCCGCTGCAACGCACCGGCGAGCAGCCGCGCGGCTTCGTCGCGGGTGCGGCCGTACGAGATGACCTTCGCCAGCATCGGGTCGTAGTGGACGCCGACCACCGAGCCGCCGGCGACCCCGGAGTCCAACCGGATTCCGGGACGGCCGAGCAGATCGAATTCGGTTGCCACCGCGGGTATCTCGATGCAATGCACAGTGCCACTCTGCGGTTGCCAGTCCTGCGCCGGATCCTCGGCATAGAGCCGGACCTCGATCGAGTGACCGTGCATGGCGGGTGGTTGCGCCGGGAGACGTTCGCCCTGAGCGACTTCCAGCTGGAGCTGGACCAGATCCAGCCCGGTGGTGCATTCGGTGACCGGGTGCTCGACCTGCAGCCGGGTGTTCATCTCCAGGAAGAAGAACTCGCCGGCTTCGTCGGCGAGAAATTCGACGGTACCGGCGCCGGTATAGCCGATCGCGGCGGCCGCCTGCCGGGCCGCGGTGTACAGGCGATCCCGCATACCGCCTTCCGGCGTCGCCGTCGAGACAGCTCGGTGACCGGCTCCGGCAGCGCCGGCGGTACCGGAGCGGCTGTCCGGCCGTCCGGCGTCGATGCGCTCGACGAGGGGCGACGGCGCCTCCTCGACGACCTTCTGGTGTCGGCGCTGGATCGAGCATTCCCGCTCGCCGACCGCCCAGATCGTGCCGTGGGAATCGGCCATCACCTGGACCTCGATATGGCGGCCGGTTTCGAGGTATCGCTCGCAGAACACCGTGGGATCGCCGAACGCCGATTCGGCTTCCCGGCGGGCGCCGGCCAACTGCTCGGGAAGTTCACCGAGGGTACGCACCACGCGCATTCCACGACCGCCACCCCCTGCCGAAGCCTTGATCAGGACCGGGAGTTGTTCCTCGGTCACCTCGTCGGGGTCGAGTTCGGCCAGCACCGGTACCCCGGCGGCGTCCATCATCTTCTTGGCCGCGACCTTGGAGCCCATTTCCTCGATGGCGGCGACCGGCGGACCGATCCACACCAGTCCGGCCGCTTGTACGGCCCGCGCGAATTCCGCGTTCTCGGAGAGGAAACCGTAGCCGGGGTGGACGGCGTCGGCGCCCGCGGCCTGTGCGGCGGCGATGATGAGGTCTGCGCGGAGATAGGTTTCGGCCGGGGTGTTACCGGGCAGCCGGACCGCCGCATCCGCTTCGGTGACATGCGGTGCTTCCGAGTCTGCGTCCGAGTACACGGCGACCGTGCCGAGTCCCATCCGGCGGCAGGTCGCGAACACCCGGCGGGCGATCTCACCGCGGTTGGCTACCAGAACACTGGTGATGAGCTGTGGATCTGTCACGACCGGCCTCACATTCGGAAGACGCCGAAGCCCTCGGCGCCCTGGACTGGTGCAGTGTGGATGGCCGACAGGGCCATACCGAGCACTGTGCGGGTATCGCGCGGGTCGATGACACCGTCGTCGTAGAGCCGCCCGGACATGAACATGGCCAGCGATTCGGCCTCGATCTGCGCTTCCACCATGGCACGCATCCCGGCATCGGCTTCTTCGTCGAAGGCCTGCCCGCGCGCCTCGGCGGATGCGCGGCCGACGATGGAGATCACGCCGGCCAGTTGCGCACCGCCCATAACCGCGGATTTCGCACTGGGCCAAGCGAAGACGAAACGGGGGTCGTAGGCGCGGCCGCACATTCCGTAGTGCCCGGCACCGTAGGAGGAGCCCATGAGCACGGAGATGTGCGGGACCTTGGAATTCGAGACCGCGTTGATCATCTGGGCACCGTGTTTGATGATGCCCTTCTGCTCGTATTCCTTACCGACCATGTACCCGGTGGTGTTGTGCAGGAACAGCAGCGGTGTGTCGGTCCTGTTCGCCAGCTGGATGAACTGGGTGGCCTTCTGCGATTCCTCGGAGAACAGCACACCGCGGGCGTTGGCGAGAATACCGACCGGATAGCCGTGCAGTTCGGCCCAGCCGGTGACCAGGCTCGACCCGTAGAGCGGTTTGAATTCGTCGAAATCGGAGCCGTCGACGATGCGGGCGATCACCTCGCGGGGGTCGAACGGGATCTTGAGGTCGGGCGGGACGATACCCAGCAGATCCTCGGGGTCGTAGAGCGGTTCCGGCACGGCGGGCCGGGGTGCGGGACCCTGTTTCCGCCAATTCAGCCGTTTGACGATGCGCCGCCCGATCCGGATGGCGTCCTGCTCGTCGAGCGCGTAGTAATCGGCGAGACCGGATACTCGGGCATGCATATCGGCGCCGCCCAGCGATTCGTCATCGGACTCCTCACCGGTCGCCATTTTCACCAGCGGCGGCCCGCCGAGGAACACCTTGGAGCGCTCCTTGATCATCACCACATGGTCGGACATCCCGGGAATGTAGGCGCCACCCGCGGTAGAGTTTCCGAAAACCAGTGCGATGGTAGGTATTCCGGCGGCGGATGCCTGGGTGAGGTCGCGGAACATGCGGCCGCCCGGTACGAAGACTTCCTTCTGCGTGGGCAGATCGGCGCCGCCGGATTCCACCAGGGAGATCACCGGCAGGCGGTTCTCGCGGATGATGTCGTTGACCCGCAGGGTTTTCCGCAGTGTCCAGGGGTTGGAGGTGCCCCCGCGGACGGTGGGGTCGGGGGCGACGATCATGCATTCGACGCCCTCCACGACTCCGATCCCGGCGACCGTACTCGCCCCGACCTGGAATTCACTGCCCCAGGCCGCGAGCGGGCACAATTCGAGGAACGGCGAATCCTCGTCGATGAGCAGTTCGATCCGTTCCCGGGCGGTCAGCTTGCCGCGTTTGCGGTGCCGGGCCAGTTTCTCCGGACCGCCGCCGGCGACAACCTTCTCGAACTCCGCCTCGACCTCGGCGAGTTTGGCCGTCATGGCCTCGGCCGCCGCGGTGTACTCCGCGGAGGTGGTGTCGAGGGTGCTGCGTAGTATCGTCATGCCTGATACCCCAATCGTTTCGCGGCCAGGCCGGTGAGGATTTCGGTGGTGCCGCCGCCGATCCCGAGTATCCGCATATCGCGGTACTGGCGTTCCACCTCGGATTCCCGCATATAACCGAGCCCGCCGAACAACTGCACGGCCTGGTTGGCGACCCACTCCCCGGCCTCGACCGCGGTGTTCTTCGCGAAACACACCTCGGCGATCAGATCGGTTTCGCCGGCCGCGGCGCGGGCGGCCACATCGCGGGTGTAGACGCGCGCGACATCGATACGTCGCGCCATCTCGGTGACGGTGTTCTGCACGGCCTGCCGGCTGATGAGCGGGCGGCCGAAAGTTTCCCGCTGACGCACCCAGTCCAGGGTGAGGTCCAGGCAGCGCTGCGCACTCGAGTACGCCTGCACGGCCAAACCGACCCGCTCACTGACGAACGCTGCGGCGATCTGCAGGAACCCGGAGTTCTCCGGCCCCACCAGGTTCGCGACCGGTACCCGCACATCCTCGTACGACAATTCGGCGGTGTCCGAGGCGCGCCAGCCCATCTTGTCCAGTTTCCGGCCGACGGTGAAACCGGGTGTGCCCTTCTCCACCACCAGCAGCGATACCCCGGACGAGCCCGGTCCGCCGGTGCGTACGGCAGTCACCACGAAATCGGCGCGGCAACCGGAGGTGATGTAGGTTTTGGCGCCGTTGACGATGTAGTGGTCGCCGTCGCGGCGGGCGCTGGTGGTGAGGTGTCCGACATCGGAGCCGCCGCCGGGTTCGGTGATGGCGAGGGAGCCGATCTTCGAACCGGCCAGCGTCGGTTTCACCCAGCGGTCGATCTGTTCGGTATCGCCCGCCGCGATGAGATGCGGGACGGCGATACCGCAGGTGAAAAGCGAGGCGAAAAGACCACCGGAAACACCCGCGTAGTGCAGTTCCTCGCAGACGATTGCGCCGTCGATCCCATCCCCGCCGGACCCGCCCGCGGATTCGGGGAACTGGATACCCAGCAGGCCCAGGGCCCCGGCCTTCTTGTGCAGGTCCCGCGGGATCTCGCCGTCGCGCTCCCAGTCGTCGAGATACGGCAGGATCTCGCGTTCGGCGAAAGCCCGGACAGTGGCGCGTAATTCGCGGCGTTCGGGGGTGTTCCAGACAGTGCTCACGGCAGCAACTCCAACGGTATATCGATATGGCGGGACCGCAGCCATTCGCCGAGGCCCTTGGCCTGCGGATCGAAACGGGCCTGATAGGCCACGCCTTCGCCGAGCAGACCGGTGATCAGAAAGTTGAGCGCCCGCAGCTTCGGCAGCACATGCCGGGCGACCTCCAGCCCGGCGGTTTCCGGTAAGAGTTCACGCAGGCGGTCGACGGTGAGGGTGTGCACCAGCCAGCGCCACTGCTCGTCGGTGCGGACCCAGACACCGATATTGGCGTCACCACCCTTGTCGCCGCTGCGGGCCAGGGCGATACTGCCGAGCGGGACACGTTTTGTCGGCGCGGCCGGAAGAGGTTCGGGGAGTTCGGGTTCGGGTAAGGCGGCGAGTTCCCGGGTCTGCGATGGAGCGCCCACCAGGACCCGGCAACCGTTGGGGCGCACCGCGGTATGCGAGACCTCGGCGGCGTCGACGAAACCCGGTCGGTAGACACCGTAGGGCGAGCCGTTTCCGGGCGGGGCGGTAAAACTGCAGCCTGGGTAGCTGGCCAGCGCCAGTTCCACGGCGACGCTCGAGAATGCGCGGCCCACCTTGTCCGGGTCGGGGTCGCGGACCACGCAGCGCAGCAGGGCGCTCGCCTGTTCCTCGGTCTCGGCGTCGGGGCGGTCGAGCCGGGCCAGCGTCCAATCCAGTTCGGCGGGGCGTTGCGGTAGCCAGGACTCCAGTTGCCGCTGCGCCAGTTCGGCTTTCGCCTCGATATCGAGCCCGGTGAGGATGAATTCCATCTCGTTGCGGAAACCGCCGAGCGTGTTCAGCGAGACCTTGAGCTGCGGCGGTGGCGGCTCGCCCTGTACCCCGCTGATCAACACCCGATCCGGGCCGTCGTCCGTCAACTCGACGGTGTCGAGCCGGGTGGTGACATCGGGTCCGGCATAGCGCGCGCCCTGGATCTCGTACATGAGCTGCGCCGCGACGGTATCGACCGTGACCGCGCCCCCGCTCCCGGCATGTTTGGTGATCACACTGCTGCCGTCCGCCCGGACCTCGGCGATGGGGAAACCGGGCCGCCCCAGATCGGGCAGTTCGGTGAAGAAGGCGAAGTTACCGCCGGTGGCCTGGGTGCCGCATTCGATCACATGACCGGCCACCACGGCACCTGCGAGCCGATCGTAATCGGTACGCTGCCAGCCGAAATGGGCGGCCGCCGGCCCCACGACCACCGAGGCGTCGGTGACCCGGCCGGTGACCACCACATCCGCGCCGGCGGTCAGGCAGTCGGCGATACCGCAGGCGCCGAGGTAGGCGTTGGCTGTCAGCGGGGTGCCCAGCCCGAGTTCGGCGGCACGGTCGAGCAGATCGTCGCCCTCGACATACCCGACGTGCACGTCGAGCCCGAGCCGGGCGGCCAGTTCACCCACCTTCTCCGCCAGGCCGGCCGGATTCAGGCCGCCGGCGTTCGTGACGATCTGCACCTTGCGTTCCAGCGCGAGGCCCAGGCAATCCTCGAGCTGGCGGAGGAAGGTTTTCGCATACCCCAGCCCGGCGTCTTTCATCCGGTCACGACCCAGGATCAGCATGGTCAGTTCGGCGAGATAGTCCCCGGTGAGCACGTCGAGATGCCCGCCTTCGAGCATTTCGCGCATGGCGGTCAGCCGGTCACCGTAGAACCCGGAACAGTTGCCGATCCGGATCACGTCCGGATCGTCGGACAGAGCACTCATCAGCGGCTGCGCCTCCTACCGCTACGGGCGGTGGAGCACGCCCGGGCTGTTCGTGTACGAGTTCAGCATCACAGGCGTCCGGAAAAAAATCAAGCACGCGTGCTTGTTAAATACACAGGTTCGTGCCAGGGCGCGTCCACCCCGGGCGACCAGGCACAATGGGTTGCCGTGTCCACCGATGTCGCCGTAGTGCTGTTGTTCACCCTCGCCGGATTCCTGATCGGCGGCGCCTATTCCACCTGGAAGACCACACGCCCGCTCGCGATCAGCCTCGGGGTAGGCGCGGCGCTCGCGGTGGCGGGTGCGGTGCTCTGGTTGCTGTGACGATGTATTTGCCCACTCCTGGGCGGCAGACACGCCCCGTCCAGAGCGCCCACGGCACCACCGCGCGCGGGCTGCGCTCGGTCGACGAGGCAGTGCAATCGCGGCTGTGAGGTTTCCGGCGGTGGCCGACGGGGCAGTCATCGACGGGTGCCCCGGAACCGGTCCGCCGCCATCGGCGACCGATAGTTCCCGGCCCTGCCGATACGCCGGTCCTGCCCATCTGCGCCGGGCGGGACCGGCGTACCGACACAGTGGGCGATCGACAAGCTGCCCGGCAGTAGATCGAGAGGCCGGCCGGAGGCAAGCAGGTAACGCCGCCGGCCGCCCCGCGGTAGCGCCCGGCGGCGCGGACCGCCACGCAAAGGTCTGTCAGTCCGCCAGCAGTGCGGACTTCAATTCCCGGGCCGCCGCCTCCGGATCCTCGGCCGCGGTGATCGCCCGCACCACCACCACCCGCTCCGCACCCGCGGCCAGGACCTCCGGCAGCGTCGAGCCGTCGATACCGCCGATGGCGAACCACGGTCGCGCCGGTGCGGCGGCGGCGGTTTCCCGGACCAGTTCCAGCCCCGCGGGTTCGCGGCCCGGTTTCGTGGGGGTCGCCCACACCGGGCCCGTGCAGAAGTAGTCGAGATGTTCGTCGGCGGCGGCCAGGCGGGCCTGTTCACGGTCGCGGGTGGAGCGGCCGATCACCGCATCCGGACCCAGGATCCGGCGGGCGTACCAGGGCGGGAGGTCCTGCTGGCCCAGGTGCAGAACATCCGCCGCGGCGGCCAGGGCGATATCCGCCCGGTCGTTCACTGCCAGCAGCGCGCCGTGGCGGCGAGTCGCAGCGCGTAGCTCGGCGAGCGCCGCGAGTTCACCCATGGCCTCCAGCGGGCCGAACCGCTGCTCACCGGGCGACCC
>NZ_JARWOV010000071.1 GCF_029868855.1 Nocardia carnea
TTTGGTGTGGATGCAGTCCGAGTACGGTTTGCTGGGTTCGGATGTGGTGTTGCAGAAGACGCCGTCGACGTTCGATGTGTCGGTGTGGGAGTTCTTCTGGCCGTTGCAGGTCGGTGCGCGGTTGGTGGTGGCGAAGCCGGATGGTCATCGGGATCCCGCGTATCTGGCCGAGGTGATCGATGCCGAGCGTGTGTCGGTGGCGCATTTCGTGCCGTCGATGCTGACGGTGTTCGTGGCTGCTCTGCCGGGTGAGTCGGGTGCGCGGACGTGCGAGTCGTTGCGGCTGGTGTTCTCCTCGGGTGAGGCGTTGCCCGCGAAGCCGGCGCAGCGGTTGCGGGAGTTGACGGGTACGGCGGTGCACAACCTGTACGGCCCGACCGAAGCCGCCGTCGACGTCACCTTCCACGAGGTGACCGACGCCGATACCACCGTCGTGCCGATCGGTGCCCCGGTCTTCAATACCCAGGTGTACGTGCTGGACGGCCGGTTGCGGCCCGTGCCGGTGGGTGTCGCCGGTGAGCTGTACCTGGCCGGTACCCAGCTGGCGCACGGCTATGTGGCGCGGCCGGACCTCAGTGCGGACCGCTTCGTGGCCAGCCCCTTCGCCGACGGCGAGCGTATGTATCGCACCGGCGACCTGGTGCGCTGGAACTCCGTGGGTGAACTCGAATATCTGGGCCGTACCGATTTCCAGGTGAAGTTGCGTGGTCTGCGGATCGAGCTCGGTGAGATCGAGACGGCGCTGACCGATATCGACGAGGTCGCGCAGGCCGTGGTGGTGCTGCGTGGCGATGCCCGTACCGGGGACCAGCTCGTCGGCTACCTGGTACCCGCGGCGGGAGCGCCGCTGGATATCGAGGATGTGCGCGAGGATCTGTCGGCGCGCCTGCCGTCGTACATGGTGCCCGCCGCGTTCGTGGTACTCGACGAGCTGCCGTTGAACGCCAGCGGCAAACTCGACCGCCGGGCCCTGCCGGCGCCGGTGTTCGAGGCCCGCGTCTTCCGGGCGCCGTCGACTCCGATCGAGGAGATCGTGGCGAATACGTTCGCCGAGGTTCTCGGTGTGGAGCGGGTCGGCGCGGACGACGACTTCTTCGAGCTGGGCGGTAACTCGCTGAGCGCCACCCGGGTGGCGGCGCGGTTGTCGGCGGCACTGGACACCGACCTCGCCGTCCGGGAACTGTTCGAGGCCTCCACGGTGGCCGCGCTGGCGGCGCGCGCCGAAACACATTCGGGTGCGGGCGGCCGGGTACCGCTGGTACCGCAGCCGCGGCCGACGCAGACCCTGCCCTCCGGCGAGGTCGTGGAGCGGGTACCGCTGTCTCTGGCACAGCAGCGTATGTGGTTCCTGAACCGGTTCGATCCGGAATCCGCGGCCGACAACCTGCCGATCGCGGTGCGATTGTCGGGTCTGCTGGACCGGCAGGCCCTGCAGATCGCCATCGCCGATGTGCTGGCGCGGCACGAATCGCTGCGCACTTACTACCCCGAGGTGGACGGGACCCCGTACCAGCAGGTGGTGCCGACCGCGGCGGTGATCCCGGACCTGACCCCGGTGGACGTTTCGGAATCCGACCTGTTCACGCGGGTGGCCGAATTCGTCGGGACCGGGTTCGATGTCACTGCCGCGGTGCCGTTCCGGGTCCGGCTGTTCGAGGTGGACCCGACCGAGCATGTGCTGGTGGTCGTCGTGCACCACATATCCTCCGACGGTTTCTCCATGGGACCGCTGGCCCGCGATGTGGTCACCGCCTACAGCGCCCGGATCGAGGGCGGCGAGCCGGGCTGGCGCCCGCTCGAGGTGCAGTACGCCGATTACGCACTGTGGCAGCGGCAGGTACTGGGTTCGGAGGACGATCCGGATTCGGTGATCGCCGCCCAGATCGGGTACTGGTCCACGGAGCTGGCCGGTATTCCGGAGCAGCTGGATCTGCCGGCCGACCGGTCGCGGCCCGCCGTGGCCTCCGGCCGCGGTGCGAGCCTGGCCTTCGAGATCGACGATGCGGTGCACGCCGAGCTGGTCGAACTCGCGCGCAGCCGTGGCGTGACCTTCTTCATGGTCGTGCATGCCGCGTTCGCGGTACTGCTGTCGCGGTTGTCGGGCGAATCCGACATCGTCGTCGGTACCCCGGTCGCCGGGCGCGGTGAACGTGCGCTCGACGAGGTCATCGGCATGTTCGTCAACACCCTCGCCCTGCGTACGCCGATCGACTCCGGCGCCGGTTTCGCCGAGTTGCTCGAGCAGGTGCGCGGTAACGATGTGGCCGCGTTCGGGCATGCGGATCTGCCGTTCGAGCGGCTGGTCGAGGTGCTGAACCCGGTGCGGTCGCAGGCGCGGCATCCGCTGTTCCAGGTGATGCTCTCACTGCAGAACAACAATCCGCAGGTCAACGGCGAGCTGCCCGGGCTGGCGATCACGGGTATCGATTCGCCGATCGAGACCGCGAAGTTCGATCTGCACCTGGAACTCGCCGAACGGATCGGCCCGAACGAGGCCGGGGCGAACACCGCCCGCGGTGTCACCGCCAAGTTCATCTACGCGACAGACCTGTTCGACGAGGCCACGGTGGCCGGGTTCGCCGACCGGTTCACCCGATTGCTGACCGCGGTGGTGGCCGATCCGGCAGCACCGGTCGGGGATCTCGAGATCCTGGCCCCGGCCGAGCGGACGCGGGTGCTGGCGGAGTGGAACGCTACCGAACACTCGGTGTCCGCGGCGCTGCTGCTCGACGGATTCCACCGGGCCGTCGCCGAGTACCCGGATCGGGTCGCGGTGAGTTCCGGCGGTGCCGAGGTCACGTACGCGGAGCTGGACGCGCGGGTCAACCGGTTGGCCCGGCATCTGATCGCCCAGGGTGTGGGCCCGGAATCGCTGGTCGGGTTGCTGGTCTCGCGGTCGCTGGACCTGGTGGTCGGCATGTACGCGGTCGCCGCCGCCGGTGGCGCCTATGTACCGCTGGACCCGGCGCATCCGGCCGAACGGATCCGGCACATCCTGGATACCGCGGCACCGGTGTGTGTGCTGTCGACCACCGCCGATGCCGCGGCGCTCGATGCGGACGTGCCGATGTTCACGCTGGACACCGTGGACGTCACCGGGTACGCGGATACCCCGGTCACCGATGCCGAGCGGGTAGCGCCGCTGCGTTCGAGCAATACCGCGTACGTGATCTTCACGTCCGGTTCGACCGGCCGGCCGAAGGGTGTGGCGGTATCGCACGGCGCGGTCGCCAACCAGATCGCCTGGATCGTGGGCGAATACGGTATCGACCGCGACGACGTGGTGCTGTTCAAGACCCCCGCCACCTTCGACGTCTCCGTGTGGGAGCTGTTCGCCCCGTTGACCGTCGGCGGCCGGATGGTGGTCGCCGAACCCGACGGCCACCGCGACCCGCAGTACCTGGCCGCGGTGATCGCCGAACAAGGCGTGACGGCGACCTCGTTCGTACCGTCGATGCTGTCGGTGTTCGCCGAGAGCGCCGCCGCCGTCCCGGGCGCCTGGACGTCGTTGCGGATGCTGTTCGTGGCCGGTGAAGCGTTCACCGGTGACGTGGTGGCGGCGGTACGCCGGGTCAGCGATGTGGCGCTGTACAACCTCTACGGGCCGACCGAGTTCACCGTGCACGCCACGCACGCCGCGGTCGCCGGCGACGTATCGGGTGCCGTGCCGATCGGTGGCCCGGTGTGGAACGCGCAGGTGTACGTGCTGGATTCGCGGCTGCGGCCGGTCCCGGTGGGTGTCACCGGTGAGCTGTACCTGGCCGGTGCGCAGCTGGCCCGCGGCTATGTCGGCCGGCCGGACCTCAGCGCGGACCGCTTCGTGGCCGACCCGTTCGGCACCGGTGAACGCATGTACCGCACCGGTGACGTGGTGCGGTGGACCGATGCCGGTGAGCTGATCTACATGGGCCGTTCGGACTTCCAGGTGAAGGTGCGCGGTCAGCGCATCGAACTCGGGGAGATCGAGGCGGCACTCACCGACCATGCCGCGGTGGCGCGTGCGGTGGTCGTGGCGAAATCGGATCCGAATACCGGTGACCGGCTGGTCGGGTACGTGGTGCCCGGCAAGGACGCCGTGGTCGATACCGACGATCTGCGAGCACAGCTGACCGACCGGCTCCCGGCCTACATGGTTCCGGCCGCGTTCGTGGTGCTCGACGAGTTCCCGCTGAACGCATCCGGGAAGCTGGATCGCAAGGCGTTGCCGGAGCCGGTGTTCGAGGCCCGGGAGTTCCGGGCGGCCGCGACCCCGATCGAGGAGATCGTGGCCGGAATCTTCGCCGATGTGCTGGAACTCGACCGGGTCGGCGCGGACGACGACTTCTTCGCCCTCGGCGGTAACTCGCTGATCGCGACGCAGGTCGCGGCCCGGCTGGGTGCCGCGCTGGACACCACGGTGCCGGTGCGCGCGCTGTTCGAGGCCTCCACCGTGTCGGCACTGGCGGTGCGCGTCGAACAGCACGCCGGAACCGGTGGCCGTAAGGCACTCGAGGCCGGCCCGCGGCCCGAGCGGTTGCCGTTGTCGCTGGCCCAGCACCGGATGTGGCTGATCAACCAGTTCGATCCGAGTTCGGCCGCGTACAACATTCCGCTGGCCATCCGGCTCACCGGCGTACTCGACGTCGCGGCGATGCAAGCCGCCGTGACCGATGTGCTGGAGCGGCACGAATCGCTGCGCACCCGGTACCCGGCCGGCCCGGACGGGCTGCCGTACCAGGAGATCCTGCCTGCCGCGCAGGTACTGCCCGGCGGGCTGAGTGTCGAATCGGCCGATGATCCGGTAGCCCGGATCGGCGCGCTGATGTCGACCGGTTTCGATGCCACGCAGGAAGTCCCGGTGCGGGCGCTGCTGCTCGAGACCGGGCCCGGCGAACATGTGCTGGCCTTCGTCGCGCACCACATCACGGCCGACGGCGCCTCCATGGCACCGCTGGCCCGGGATCTGGTGACGGCCTACCTGGCCCGGGTCGACGGGGACGCACCGGGTTGGTCGCCGCTGCCGGTGCAGTACGCCGACTTCGCCCTCTGGCAGCGCGCCGTGATCGGTGACGAATCCGACGGCGGCTCCGTCGCGGCCGAACAGCTGGCCTACTGGCAGAAACAACTCGACGGGGTGACCCCCGATGTCGAACTGCCGCTGGACCGGCCGCGGCCCTTGGTGCCGTCGCTGCGCGGCGGGCTCACCAGCTTCGGCGTGGACGCCGACGTGCACCGGCAGCTGGACGAGTCCGCACGGGAACGCGGCGTCACGCTGTTCATGGTGTTGCACGCCGCGGTGGCGGTGCTGGTGTCCCGGTTGACCGGCGCGAACGATATCGTCGTCGGCACCCCGGTCGCCGGTCGCGGTGAGCGGGCACTCGACGATCTCGTCGGTATGTTCGTCAACACGCTGGCGCTGCGGACCAGGCTCGATCCGGCCATGACGTTCGCCGAACTGCTCGACCACGCGCGGGAAACCGATCTGTCGGCGTTCGCCAACGCCGATATCCCGTTCGAACGAGTGGTGGAAGCGGTTCTGCCCGACCGGGCGACCGCGCAGAACCCGCTCTTCGATGTGGCGCTGTCGTTCCAGAACAACGAACGGGCCGTCGTCGATCTGCCCGGCCTGACCGTCGAGGCACTGGACGAGGGTGCGCTGGCCGCGAAGTTCGATCTGCAGATCGGTATCGCTCCGCAGCGCGACGCCGACGGCGGCTACGGCGAACTCTGGTCGGTGTTCAACTACGCCGCCGACCTGTTCGACGAATCGACCGTGCAATCCTTCGGCCGCCGGTTCGAACGCATCCTCGCCGCGGTGGCCGCCGACCCGCAGATCCGCGTCGGCGAGATCGATATCCTCGACGATGCCGAACGGGAACGGATGGCGGCACCCGCACCGCAGGCCGCCCACACCGCCTCGTCGGGTACCGCGCTGCCGCAGACGCTGCGCGCCTCGGTCGAGGAGGACCCGGAAGGGCCCGCCCTGGTGTGGGGTGAGGAAGAGCTCACCTACCAGGAACTGGACGCGCGGTCGTCGCGGCTGGCACGGGTCCTGATCGCACGTGGCCACGGGCCGGGGACCGGTGTGGTGGTCCGGCTCGACCGCGGGGTCGACGCAGCGGTCGCCACCTGGGCGGTGCTGAAGTCCGGCGCCGCGCTGGTGGCCACCGACGCGGTGGACGCCGCCACGGCCGCGGGGCTCTCGGTCGGGGCCGGGATCGTGGCCGGCGCCGCGCCGGACCTGCCGGATGTGGAATGGCTGGTGCCGGACGATCCGGCGACGGCCGCCGAGATCGGTGCGCAGTCGCCGCGTCCGGTCACCTATGCCGACCGGGTACAGCCGTTGCGCGGCAGCGATGTGGCGTACGTGGCGGCGGACGGCGTCCGGGTCTCCTATGACGATCTGGCCGCGGTGGTGGCCCGGGTGCACACCGACACCGAGCTGACCTACGAATCCCGCACCTTCCGGTACGGAAAGGCGGACAGTCTGGCGACCGTGGTGGAGATCGTGGCGGCCGGGGCGGCCGGGGCGTCTGTGGTGCTGATCCCGGAGGTGAGTACCGAGGCGCTCGCCGACGAATGGGTCACCCATCTGTGGACCGACCACGCGGGGCTCGCCACGCTCGATCCGGAGGCCCTGGAGGATCTGTCCGCACTCGTCCTGGACGAAGGTGGACACCCGAACGGGCAGTGGTCGCGGATCGAGAACGTACTGGACCTGTCGGCGCTACCGGACTGAGGAGCCCGGCGGAGGCTCGGCCGTTAAGGGGGCCCCCCCGGGGGAACCCCCCCGGCGGGCCCAGCGCATGGCGTCGGGGTCCAGCTCCACCGCATGC
>NZ_JARWOV010000072.1 GCF_029868855.1 Nocardia carnea
ACATAGTTCGAGTTGTTCACCTTGTCGGCGTCGATGAAGACCAGGTCGAACGGATCCGGCTGCTCTTCGGCCAGCACCGGCAGCGATTCCATCGCCGCGCCGATCCGGATATCGACCACGTCGCCCAACCCGGCCCGGTCCAGGTTCTCCCGCGCCACCTGGACGTGCCCGGGTTCGAATTCGAGTGTCGTGACACTGCCTCGATCACCGACCGCCCGGGCCAGCCACAAGGTGCTGAACCCGCCCAGGGTGCCGATCTCGAGCACCCGCCGCGCCGCGGTCGATCGGGCCAGCAGATACAGGAATTTGCCCTGCGCCGCGGAGACGTCGATGGCCGGCAACCCCGCCTCGGCGTTCGCCCGCAGGATCGCGCTCGCCTCGGCATCGCGCACCAGATGGTCCACCACGTACTCGTCTACGTCCGCCCACTCGGATGTGCTCATACCCGCAGTCTGCCACCCACCGCGCCCCGGTGCCGCCACGCCGACCGGCGAATTCTTCGAGATCGATGCTCCCCGTGTAACCGGCCGGAATCCCCGGAATACAAGGCCTTCCAACCGTTTGACATGGTCGTCGCCGGGAATAGCGGGAGCATAGTGTTCCTCGACCCATGGGATTGCCATGATCATCGTTCTCGGGCTCGTGCTCGCCGGCGCGGCGAGGGCCGCCGGTGTTGCCGGCGGACCAGGGGTGAGTCTCGTTTCCGCCGGGATGTGGTGGTCCCTTCGAAATAGAAAGTCAGTGTCATGATCGTTCTCGGACTCATCCTTCTCATCGCCGGTTACCTGCTCGGTATCGGCATCCTCACCACTATCGGCATCATCCTGCTCGTCCTCGGTGCGGTATTGGCCGTCGCCGGATCGGTGGGCCGTCCCGTCGGCGGCCGGCGGCACTATTACTGACCAGCCCACACCTACCGGCCCGGAACACGGTGTCGTTGTCGACGGGCGCGTTCGTCCCTGGACGCGGTTGTGGCGGAGTGGCCGATTACGACGAGACCCGCTCACCTTCGCCGAGCGCCGCCGACAGCGCGGTGAGCCGTGCCTGCAGGAATGCCCGCCCGACGCCGGTATCGGCTTCGATCAGGTCGAAGCCGTGGTACGCGCCCTCGACCTCGTGCACCTCGCACGGCACACCCGCGGCGCGCAACCGCTCGGCGTACGCGAGGTCCTCGGCGTGGAAGAGGTCGTTGGTGCCGACGCCGATCCAGGCGGGCGCGAGGCCGGCCAGGTTTTCGTATCGCGCGGGCGCGGCGAGCGGCGGCACCTCACCGTTCGCCGCCGGCCCCAGATAGGAGGACCAGCCGTACCGGTTGCTCCGGGCGCTCCACAGGCGCATCCGGCGTGGATCGAGACCGGCCGCGGAGGTCCGGTCGTCCAGCATCGGGTACGACAGCAACTGCAGCGCCGGCCGTATCTGGCCCCGGTCGCGGGCGAGCAGGGCCAGCGCCGCGGCGAGTCCACCGCCCGCGCTCTCGCCCGCGATCGCGATTCGCTGCGGGTCGACATCGGATTGCGCGGCCAGCCAGCGCAGTCCCGCATAGCAGTCCTCGAGCGGTACCGGAAACGGATGATCCGGCGCCAGCCGGTATTCCACCGACGCCGCCACAACCCCCAGACGGTCGGCGACCAGGCGACAGAACCTGTCTCCCATCGCGGCGTTACCGATCACATAGCCGCCGCCGTGGATGAACAGCAGTGCCGGCCCCGGCCTGGGTACCGCGGCGGGCCGGAACACCCGGACCGTCACCGCCTCGTCGATCCGCTCGACCGTCCCGCCGAGCGGCTGCGCCGCCCCCGTGCGGCCGGTGATCCGGCGGATGAGTCCGAGGGTGCGCGGATGCACGATCGAACGGGGTAGCAGCCGGGCCCGGCGCAGGTCGGGGTGGAAATTCGGCGAAGGCATCGACGAGCCGTCCTCTCGCTGTCGAACCGGGTCCGGAACTGCCCGGGCCATCGCAGCCTACGCGGGACCGATCGCCTGTCGGTGCGTTTCGCCGGCGCGCAAGAATTCGGTTGTCGGCAGTCGGCCCATTACGCAGACTGATTCGATGACGATCGGCCTGCCGCCCGATGTGGTGGACAATATCCGCACCATTTTCGAGGAGCGCGGCGAACGCTGGCTCACGGAATTGCCCGGAGTGGTGGACCGGCAGTGCCGGGAGTGGGAGCTCGAACTGATCGGGCGGCCGTTCTCGGGCGGTACGCATTCTTTCGTGGCCCCGGTGCGGCGCGGCGACGGTTCGGTGGCGGTACTCAAGATCGCGGTTCCGGATGAGGAGAACGCCGGTGAGGCCACCGGAATGTACTGCTACCAGGGTGACGGCGCGGCGCGCCTCTACGATTTCGACCCCGGTACCGGTGCCCTGCTGCTCGAATGGGCACGTCCCGGCACGCCACTGATCGCGCAGCCGCGGATTCCCCTGGAGGGCAGGGCAGAGAACGCGGGCAAGATCCAGACCGCCTGCATCCTGTATCGACGCCTGCGCCGCCCGCCCACCGGGGTTCCGGACGGATACCCGGCGCTCCCGCTGGTGGCCGATATCGTTTCCCATTGGGAGCAAGAGCTTTTCACGCCCGAGATGAACAGCTATCTCCCGGCGGCGGTAACCGCCAGCACCCGCGACCTCCGTGCGTGGCTGTCCGAACCGGACGGACCGCTGCTGATCGTCAACCGCGATACCCACCTGGGCAATATCGTGGCCGCCGAACGGGAGCCGTGGCTGTTGATCGATCCGAAGGCGTTCCTGGGCGAGGCCGCCTTCGACGCCGGGTTCCTCATCATGAAGCAGGTCGAGACAGCACCCGGTGCCACCCTCGCGCGCCGGGTACTCGCGGCCACCGCCGACGGTCTCGACGTGGATCGTGAACGGGCCCGGGCGTGGGCTCATCTCCGCACCGTGGAAGAGATCGCCTGGTCGCTCGAGGACGGGCGACCGGATGACGCCGCCCGGTACCTGGAGGTCGTCGCGGCCCTGTCGTGAACGGCCGCGGGCACGGCGAGCCGGAAACCGCCGCGGCCAGTAGGGTGATTGCGCTGATCGTATCGGCGGGCAGTGGACAGCGGCCGATCCTGATCGATGGGAGGGCCACTCATGCGCTGGAGCAGCGTGACCGCTTGCGGTCCCGAATCGTTCGCCGGCCTGGCCGACGGATTCGTGCCGATGGCCCACGAATTCGGTGACGAACCCGGATGGCAGGCCGGGCTCACCGCCCAGGAATCGGCGACCTACGCGCTGCTGCGCTGGGATCAGCGCGGCCGGCGCCGCTGCCACCGGACCACCGGCCATATCCGGCGAGAACCCGGCGACGATTTCTATTGGGTGGTGATGCCCGACCGGGGCCCGTTCGGGATCCGTTTCCGCGACGATATCGCCCACGTCACGCCGGGTCGCGCAACGGTGGCGGGACTCGACATCCCCTGCCACCTGGATATTCCCGATTCCGCGGCCTACGCATTCCAGGTTCCGCGCACCGAATTCGACCATCATCTGCGCCCACGCACCCATATGAATCTCGTCCTCGATCTGACCCGCGGACTGGGCCGGGTCGCCGACGCCATGATCCGCAGTACCCACGCCGAGCAGGCGGGGCTGTCGGCACGTGAATTCACCGCGGTCTGCGATCGGATCACCGAACTGCTGTGCCTGCTGGCGGCCGGCGACACCGAACCGCAGCGCGCCCACCGCGCGGAGGTCGCCGAGAGCATCCGGCGATACCTGCGCGCGCATATCGGTCGTGGTGATGTGCGCCTGCCGGCCGTCGCGCACGCGCTCGGCTGGTCGGAGCGTCAGGTGCGGGTGGTGCTGCACGAATCCGGCACCACCTTCCGCGATCTGCGCCGGGAGGAGGCGCTGCGGGTCGCCCGGGAAATCCTGGAAGATCCGCGCGCCACCATGACCATCGCCGAACTCGCGACCCGCTGTGGTTTCACGCCCACCTGGTTCTCCGCCGCGTTCAAGGAACGTTTCGGTCAGACACCGCGGGAGTTCCGGCGGCGGCCCCCCGGCGCGACCCCCCCCCCCCCGGCGGGAAACCCCCCCCCCCCCCTAAGCCGCGGGCCCCCCCCCCCGCGCGGGGCTGTTTCAATCCGCCGGGGGGGGGGGGGGGGGGGCGGCCCCCCCCCGCCACCACACCCCCCCCCCCCACAAGAAGCGAGAGGGAGGGAAAGGCGGGGCCGGCGCGGGGGCGGCGGGCGGGCCCCCCCCCCCCCCGCCCCCCGCCCCCCCCACGGCCCGGGGGTGGCCGATCCTCACGTTCTCCAATCCGGTTTCACTGTGGTCGCGGTTTCGCGCCCCATCGAAAACGACAACCGGAATCGCGGTCGGGC
>NZ_JARWOV010000073.1 GCF_029868855.1 Nocardia carnea
GGGGGGGGGGCGCCGCCCGGGGCCCGGTGGGGGTGGGGGCCGGGCGGGGGGGCGGGGGGGCCGCGCCGCCCCCCTGTGTGGGGGCGGGGCGGCCCCCCCGCCCCGCCCCCGGTCGCGGTTCGTTCACGCCGGGTGGCTTCCGCGGACCCGGCGGGATTCTGCATCTTCACGGTGCCCTGTTCACCGCGCTGCGGGCCCGGCTCACCCGGCCGGCCCATCCGCTGCGTCGGCTGATTGGGCGGCTGCGGGCGACCCTGCGGCGGACGTCCGGGCACGGGACCGGGCGGAGGACCTGGCCGTTGCGGCGGCTGCGGACCCCGGGAGCCCGGTGGCATACCGCCGGTGTTGGGTCCCGGACGCCGACCGTCGGGACCGGGGCGCGGAGGGGCGACCGCCGGGCGCGGTCCGCTGTTGGCGGGCGGCCGTGGGCCTGCCGGTCCCGGGCGGGGGCCGTTGACGGCCGGCCGGGGCCCGGTTGCGGGGCCGGGGCGCGGACCGGGCCGGGGGACACCGGGGCCCCCCGGGCCGGGCGGCCGTCCACCGGGCCCCGGGCGGGGAGCATTCGCGTTCGGGGCGGGACCGCGGTTCGGTGACCCCGGCCGCTGCTGCGGTTCCCGGCCCGGCAGCGGCCCACGCGGGCCGCGGCCACCGCGCGGATCATCGCCGGATGGGGTCTCGTAGGGCGAAGTCACTGACAAGGTCTCCAAAGCTCGTATCGGTCTGCTGGGCCCGTGCTCCGATGCCCTTCGGCACTCGGCACGAACACCATCATCGGGCCGGGCGGGTTCATTCCGCGGCGGTGCGCCGATTCACCCGGGAACGCGACCGCCCCTGCGGCGTCTTCCCGAGTACATAGGACTGCACCAGATGATTCCAGCTGCAGGTCCGGCACACCTCGACGACATGAACCGAGAACTCTTCTCTGGACTCGGCCAGGCGCACCAGCTCTTCCGGGCTGCGCGCAGAACCCGCGATCGGCCCCAGGCCGTCGCCGTAGACCCAGGATACGAGAGTGAGTTGTTCCTTCCGGCAGATAGGGCATGTGACCTCGCTCCCCCGGCCGTGAAATTTGGCCGCACGCAGCAGGTAGGGATTGGCGTCACATACCTCGGCGACATCGACACGGCCCGCATAGACGTCAGCCAGCAGCGACTTGCGCCGGAGCGCGTAGTCCACCACTTGCCGCTGAATTCGCACGCCCCCAGAGTAGCCGTGTTGTATTGCTGCCGCCCGCGGCGTGATTGGATCCGGGTTCCGGACGTCTGCGATTCGGCTCCGACTTTGGCGCATTTGCGACAACGGCTTCCGGGCGGTGCGGGCGGGTGAGTGGCCGTCACCACAGGCCGGAACCGCGGCCGTCCCGAGAAGCCCTGCGCAACGTAGTATTCGCTGGTGTCAGCAGCGAGGTCGGGTCGTATTCGGGTCCGTGCCGGAACGGCCGGTTCCGGCCTTTCCGGCCGGTATTTCGCCGTCCTCACCGCGGCTGCGCTGGCGACTGCGTTCGCCGCCTACACACTCACCAGCCGCGGCGCCGGTTCCACGCCGGTCGATCCGCCCCCGGCGGCATCGGCGACCGCGCCGGGAACGACAACCGTGCCGGGGCCGGTCCCGGATGAACCCGAGCCGCTGGTTTTCGACCCGCCGAATCTGGTCAGCGGTCCCGGGCTCGCCCAGTTCGTCGCCGAGTACCGCGAGCGCTTCGGCGATACGGTGGCAGACGAGGTCGGGCTGCATCCCGAGTACGGCGATGTCGAACGTGCGGTACCCGGCCAACCGAACCGCTCGGTGAGCTACGACTACCGAGGCGGCTTCAACCAGTCCGCCGATCTGACCACCCGCTCGGTCGACACCCCGACCGTGGACCTTGGTGCACTCGATACCGGCGCGCTCGGCCGGGTGCTGGCCGATGCCCCGGCGGCCGCCCGGGTTCCCGACGGGGTGGTCACCCATATGAACTATGCGGTCAACAACTTCTCTCCGTTCGAGGGTGTTCCCGCGGTCAGCATCTACGTCTCCAATTCCTTCGACGAGAGCGGATGGCTCCTGGTCGGCCCGACCGGCGATATTCTGCGGGTCTGGCCGTTCGAGGGGTAGTGGCGCCGCGATAGTCTCGGGCAATGCTGCAACCCGGGGCGAGCGTCGCCGGCTACCGGATCGTCCGCCGGATCGGCGCAGGCGGGATGGGAGTCGTCTACCTCGCCGATCATCCGCGGCTCCCCCGCCAGGACGTGCTGAAACTGCTCCCCGCCCACCACCTGGACGACCCACAGTTCCGCGGCAGATTCGACCGGGAGGCCGATCTCGCGGCCCGGCTGAAACATCCGAATATCGTCACCGTCCACGACCGTGGAGTCGCTGACGGTCAGCCGTGGATCGCGATGGAGTATGTGCCCGGCACCGATGCTGCTGCGCTGGTCGGGGCGGCGGATCTCGGCCCGCGCCGCGCGGCACGCATCATCGACGACGCCGCCCGCGGCCTGGACCACGCCCACCGCAACGGGATGCTGCACCGCGATGTGAAACCGGGAAATATCCTGGTCACCCCGGACCCCGATCGCGAGTTCGGGGAACGTGCGCTGCTGACCGATTTCGGTATCGCCCGCCTGGCGCTCGAAGGCACCGATCTCACCCGCACCGGTGAGGTGATAGCGACGGTGGCGTACGCCGCACCCGAGCAGTTCACCGGTGGTCCGGTCGATCACCGCGCGGATGTCTACGCTCTGGGCTGCACGCTGTTCGTCCTGCTCACGGGTGAGAAGCCATTCGCCATGGACAGCGCCGCCGCAGTGATCAGCGCGCATCTGCACACCCCACCGCCACCGGCCTCCGGGCGTGTTCCGACCCTGCCGCCGGCGATCGATGCGGTGCTGTCGCGGGCGCTGGCGAAAGATCCCGCGCAACGCTATGACTCGTGCCGCGCCTTCAGCGAGGCCGCGATCCAGGCGCTCGAGACGGTAGCGGGCCATCGCACCGGTACCGGAGCAGCGCCCTCGGTCCCGCTTGCCGCTGCCCCGAGCACCATATTTGCGAAGCCGCCGCCGGAGCCTCGCCCCGGCCCGGTGCCGCGCGGACCGGGCGGACCGGGCGGCGCCGAGATTGCCGGTGCCGCGGTTCTTCGTGGCGCCGGCCGGGCGCGGCGCTGGTGGATACCGGTGGTGGTGCTGGCGGTCGCCGCCGCGCTCGGCGCCGGGGCCGGATTCGTGGCGCGGGACGAATCGGCAGTCGGCGTCGCCGCCGTCGCGGAGACCGGTCCGGAAACCGCGGCGCTGCCGAACCTGGTGACTGCCGACGGGATGGCGTACTTCATCGACCACTACCGCCGTGAGTTCGGCGATACCGTTATCGACACCGCCACCGTCTATCCGGACTTTCTGCTCGTCCAGCGTCTGGACAAAGGCAGTCCCCGCAACTTCCGCTTCGACGGGGACGGGTTCGACGAGCTGGGCGGCCCGGTGCCCAGCTGGGCGAAGGGCCGGACGATCGACCTGGCCGATATCGACCTGAAGACGCTGGCCGCCGTACTGGCGGGAGCTCCGGCTTCGGTGCGTCTGGACCAGGGTGCGGTCGAACACCTCGGAATCGGTTTCGAGCTGATCGCGCCGGCCGATGCCGGACCCGTGATCGATATCTACGTCGAGGATCCCGCGGGCGGTACCGGACATCTGTCGGTCTCGTTCGCCGGCGAACCGCTGCAAGTATTTCCCGCGGACTGACATCCCGACCGGAAGTTGCTACCGGTCGGCTGCGCCGCCGGATCTCCCGGTCCGGCTCGCCGCGCGTGGGAACTCATTGTTCTGCATCCCCGGGTTGCCAGGGAGAACCCCTGCTCCGGGTCGGTCATGCTGCCCGGCCGCTGCCTGTGATGTAGCGGACTGCACTATGAATGGTTATATCGCTCCGATATAGTTTGTAATCGCATCCATTGGTTAGGTCTGTACGGAAGTCAGGGGGTGAAGCCCGGTGCTCGAACTGGCAATCCTCGGGCTGCTCCTGGAATCGCCCATGCACGGCTACGAGCTGAAGAAACGGCTCACCGGCCTGCTCGGGGCGTTTCGGGCTTTCTCCTACGGATCGCTGTATCCGACCTTGAAACGTATGCAGGCGGAAGGGCTGATCGCGGAGGAGGTTCCCGAGGGCATGGTGACGACTCGCCGTGCCCGGCGGGTGTACCAGCTGACTCCGGCGGGCCGGGAGCGGTTCAGCGAGCTCCTGGCCGATACCGGTCCGCAGAACTACACCGATGACGGCTTCGGCGTGCACTTGGCCTTCTTCAGCCGCACCCCCGCGGAAGCGCGGATGCGGATTCTGGAGGGCAGGCGGCGCCAGGTCGAGGAGCGCCGAGAGGGGCTGCGGGAGGCGATCAAGAAGGCGAGTGGCTCGCTGGATCGCTACACCCGCCAACTCCATCAACTCGGACTCGAATCAAGCGAGCGCGAAGTGCGCTGGCTCAACGAGTTGATTGCGGCGGAGCAATCGACGAAGGCGGCACCACAGAAAGAGGGAAATACCGGCCATGAGTAGTGGAGACACCAATAAGTCCAGTGTTCGCGTCGCCATCGTAGGTGTGGGCAACTGCGCCTCCTCGCTCGTGCAGGGCGTGCAGTACTACCGGGACGCCGACGATACGGCGACGGTCCCCGGCCTGATGCACGTGCGGTTCGGCCAGTACCACGTGCGCGACGTGCAGTTCGTCGCCGCCTTCGATGTGGACGCCAAGAAGGTCGGCTTCGATCTGTCCGAGGCGATCTTCGCCAGCGAGAACAACACCATCAAGATCTCCGATGTGCCGCCGCTCGGTGTCACCGTGCAGCGCGGCCCGACCCTCGACGGCATCGGCAAGTACTACGCCGAAACCATCGAACTCGCCGAATCCGATCCCGTTGACGTGGTGCAGGTGCTGAAGGACGCCCAGGTCGATGTGCTGGTTTCCTATCTGCCTGTCGGCTCCGAGGAAGCGGACAAGTTCTACGCCCAGTGCGCGATCGACGCCGGCGTGGCCTTCGTCAACGCGCTGCCGGTGTTCATCGCCTCGGATCCGGAATGGGCCGAGAAGTTCCGCGCCGCGGGTGTGCCGATCGTCGGCGACGACATCAAGAGCCAGGTCGGTGCGACGATCACCCACCGGGTCATGGCGAAACTGTTCGAGGATCGCGGTGTGCAGCTCGACCGCACCATGCAGCTGAACGTCGGCGGCAATATGGACTTCAAGAACATGCTCGAGCGCGAGCGCCTGGAGTCCAAGAAGATCTCCAAGACCCAGGCGGTCACCAGCAACCTGAAGAAGGAGATGGGCGCGGGCGATGTGCACATCGGCCCGTCCGATCACGTCGGCTGGCTCGACGACCGCAAATGGGCCTACGTCCGGCTGGAGGGCCGTGCGTTCGGTGATGTGCCGCTGAACCTGGAGTACAAGCTCGAGGTGTGGGACTCCCCGAACTCCGCGGGCATCATCATCGACGCGGTACGCGCCGCCAAGATCGCCAAGGACCGCGGAATCGGCGGCCCCGTGCTCCCGGCGTCGGCGTACCTGATGAAGTCCCCGCCGAAGCAGATGGCCGACGACGTCGCCCGTGCCGAGCTGGAAACCTTCATCATCGGCTGAATTTTCGGCGCCGACTCCGTCGGCGCGGGTTTTGGCCCCCCTTGGTCCCTGCTGTCAGCACTCGACACTCGCGGCTGCGCCGCATCGCATCGAGCACTGACAGCAGGGACGGGCCAAAACCTCCAAGGGCCTCGCTGAACTCGGCACCACCGTTGGTTGCGTCGGGGTTCGTATGTGTACTGCGAGGGCCTCGCTGAACTCGGCGTCGACGTGGTTGCGTTGGGGTCGAGTGTTCGCGCGGATGCCGGACGCGGTGGGGCGGGTATGGGCCGCGAGTGGATGTGACTCAGTCCAGGGATACGTAGACCTCTACCGAGGTGGGCCCTGTGTAGCGTTCGAGTTCGGCGGTGTGGGATCGGGTGATCGTGCCCGCTTTTTCCGCTTCCCGCACTCGGGCCCAGGCAGTGCGCAGCAGATCGTACGGTTTTTCGGTGACCACGAATTTCGCGTAGCGACCGGCCGGAACCCGGGTGAGCACATCGCCGGCGTCCAGATCGGCCAGGCCGGTGACCTCGTAGCCCAGAACCGCCACCGCGTGATCGTCCTGGCCGATGTAGGCGGCGACCCGGGGCACCTCCTTCTCCCGGCTCAGGTACCGATCCCAGGTGAAGTTGACCAGATCCAGATCGCGGGCGGTTACCTCACGGCCGGCCAGCGGAACGGTCAGCCCGGCGACCATGCTCCCGTCGAGGGTCACAATTTCGAAATCCACAGCTTCCTACCTGCCCGCCGAATCGTCTTCTGCCATTGCCACGAAAACCTCCACCGTGCGCTCGTCCGGATACCGTTCGTGGTCCCCGGTATAGGAGCGCACCAGACGGCCGGCGGCTTCGGCATCCCAGATGGCGCGCCACAGGGTCACGATGGTTTCACCGAGATCCTCGCCGCTGAGGGTGAACCGGGCGTACCGCCCGGCCGGGATCCGGGCGAGCACATCCCCCGGTAGGAGATCGTCGAGGCTACGGCAGCGGTAGCCGATGATATGGGTCAGGTACGAATTGATCTCGGGGGCATGATCGACGAACGCACTGGCGGGCGGTCCGGGTAAGGCCCGGGACAGATTGAGTTTCCAGGCCTCCTCCACTTTCTTACGACGCGGCCCTTCCACAGCGAGGGCCGGGCTGCGAAGCACCATTCCCGCCACCAGCGTTTCCGGGCGGTCAACGACATTGAATTCCACCGGCGTAGCCCCTATGTCTCGTCATCCGTCGTCGCTCCAGCGCATATCCTCCCGCACGCCCGTCCCGGCACGAGCGTGGGCCCGGTGCCGGTCGGTCGGATGGGCGACATCTCACTCTGGCCAACGATGCTGCCATGCCGACCGTTCCTTCGCCGGTATCACGAGCGGAAATCCGTGGATTACGGCACCGGAACGGTAACGCCGGGCAATATTTCGACCACTCGCGGCGGTGGCGCGGGAGGTGGTGGCGGTGGCGGCGCGATGATCGGTGGTGCGGGGGCGGGCGGTTCGGGCTCGGGCGCGGGTTCGGGTTCGTACTCCGGTTCGGGCACATACGGTTCGGAAGCAGGCGGGATCACGATGAAGGGCTGCTGCTGTTGCTGCGGTTCCGGCTCCGGCTGCTGCGGCGGGTTGAGGATGTCGTACGGGTTGCCCGACGGCGGCTGGTTCGGGGCGGCCGCCGGTGCCGGCGGCGCGGCGGCCGGGTTGCCGATCTGCTCGACGGGTGTATCGGCGAGCGCCCCGTCCATGGTCTGTTTCCAGATATCGGCGGGGAGCCCGGAGCCGTAGATACGGCCGCCGCCGGCCGTCATGATCGGCAGGTTGTGTTCGGTGCCGACCCATACGGCGGTCGACAGCGAGGGCGTGAAACCGACCATCCAGGCGTCCTTGTTCTGTCCGGTGTCGCCCAGCTGCGTGGTGCCGGTTTTGGCGGCCGACGGGCGCCCGCTCAGCCCGTGGCCGTTGGAGTAGTCGGCGATCGGCAGCATGGCCGCGGCGGTCCGGGCCGCGATATCCGGAGGTATGCGCTGTTCGGAGGGCGGTGGTTGTTCCCCGGTCTGCTGCTCGGGATCGCTGCTGCGATCCAGCAGGACCCGGCCGTCGCCGCGAACCACCTGCTGCACGAAATACGGCTGGTGATAGCGGCCCGCGCCGGCGATGGTCGCATAGGCGGAGGCCATATCCAGCGGCCGGACCAGATAGGTGCCCAGCACGATGGACGGCATGGGTTCGGCGCCCATCTCGGTCAGCGACTGTCCCGGTACTCCTGGAATGTCGTGCGGTATCCCGGCCTGGTGGGCGGCGTCGGCGATGGCCTGTGGGCCGTTGTTCATGGCCAGGGTGAGGCGGTAGAAGCTGGTGTTGAGCGAGCGTTTTAATGCTTCCGAGAGCGGGCAGGTCCCGCAGGATTCGTTCTCGACATTGCGCACGTCGACGCCGTTGACGTCCACCGGCGCGCTGTCGAACGCGCGGGACAGCGGGATGCCCTGCTGCAGCGCGGCCAGCACCGCGAAGGTTTTGAACGCCGAACCGGTCTGTACCGGCGCCTGGGCGAAATCGAATCCGATACCGTCCGCGCCGCCGTAGTAGGCGCGTACCGCGCCGGATCGTGGGTCGATGGATACCACCGCGCTCCGCAGTTCCGGTGGCTGCCCTTCCAGGCTTCCGGTGGCGGCTGCCTGTGCGGCCTCCTGTGCTTTGGCGTCGATCGTGGTGACTATCCGGAGGGCGCCGGTGTTCACCTCTTCCTGCGATATCCCGGCGGCGGCGAGTTCACGCAGCACCTGGGCCTTGATATGCCCCTCGGGACCGCGTTCGACGATGTTCTCGTCGAATACCGGCGGTGGGATCGTGGGCGGGAAAACCACCGTGCCGCGTTCACCGGGCGCCAGGGAACCCATGGCGACCATGCCGTTGAGGACATAGTTCCAGCGTTGCAGCAGCTGCGGGAGTCTGGTCTGCGGGTCGAGCCCGGACGGGGAGCGGATGAGTGCGGCCAGTACCGCGCCCTCGGCAACGGACAGTTCGGCGACGGGTTTGCCGAAGTAGGCCCGCGCACCCGCTTCGATTCCGTAGGCGCCGCGCCCGAAGTAGATGGTGTTGAGGTAGGAGTGCAGGATCTCGTCTTTACTCCACTCCCGTGCCATCTTGGCGGAGATGATCAGCTCGTGTGCCTTACGGCTCACGGTGCGTTCGGGGCCGAGAAAAGCGTTCTTGACGTACTGCTGGGTGATGGTGGACCCGCCGCCGGCATCGGCCCGGCCCAGGGCGTTGTCGCGTAGGGCGCGCAGCAGGCCCGTGGGGGAGAAACCGGGGTTGTCGTAGAAATTGCGGTCCTCGGCGGAGAGCACGGCATCGCGTACGTGCACCGGCACCTGTTCCAGCGGTACCGGGGTGCGGTTGCCCTCCGGGGGCACCACCTTGGCCAGCTCCGTGGTGCCGTCGGAGGCGGTGATGGTGGCGGTCTGGTTCACGGGCACGGTTCCCGCCGCCGGGATCTCCGCGCTCCAGTACACCAGCGCCACCAGCAGTGCGGGGACGGCGACCAGGATGACGAACAGCCACAGCAGCAGATGGCGAATCCGCTGGCCCCGGCTGCGGGGCGGGCGGTGGTACTGCGGGGGCCGGGGCGGCCGAGGTCGCACACCGGTGTCGAGCTGGTTCCAACCGGCGAGCGATGGGTATTGCGGCGATCTGGGAGTGTTGTGGCCACGCGGGGGTCGGAACGAGCTCACGATCATCTCCTCCCGGAGCGTCGGAAAAACTCAGGCGCACCACCGCCCGACCCCAGGATACCCAGTGATCAGCTTTTGACCCCGCCTGCGGTCAGTCCGGAGATGATGCGTCGCTGGAACACCAGTACCAGAATTACCAGCGGCACGGTCACCAGAGTGCCCGCCGCCATAATCGCCGCATAGGGTTCCACCTGGGGATTGTTCCCGGAGAAACGCGCGATGGCCACGGTCACCGGTTCCGTGTCGCGACCGGAGAGCACACGGGCGAGCAGGTACTCGTTGACGGCGGCGATGAACGCCAGGATCGCGGTGGTGAACACCGCGGGTGCCGCCAGCGGCAGCATCACCAGCCGGAAAGCCTGCAATTTGGTGGCGCCGTCGATCCGGGCGGCCTCCTCGAGCTCCCACGGGAGATCGGCGAAGAAAGACGCCAGAATGTAGACGGTCAGCGGCAGTACGAAGGAGATATTGGGCAGGATCAATGCCTGGTACTTGCCGATCCAGCCGATATCGGTGAACAGCTGGAACAGCGGGGTCACCAGGACGACCACGGGGAACATCGAAGCGCTCAGGATCACGCCGGACACCAGATAGCGGCCCTTGAAGGTGAGCCGCGCCAGCGCGTAGGCCGCCATCACACCGATCACCAGCGCGATCGCGGTACTGGCCGCACCGATGATCACACTGTTGAGCAGCGCCTTACCGAAGTCGTTGCCACGGCTGGTGTCGAAGACGTCGCGAAAGTTGTCGAGGGTGAGATGCGTGGGCCACGGGGTGGGTTCGAAGGTGTAGGCGGGGTCGCGGAACGCGGTCACCGCCATCCAATAGAACGGACCCAGTCCCCAGAGCAGCACGATCAGTGCGCCCACGTAGATGCGCGCCGAGCCGAGCCGGCGTCGCCAGGACGGACGTGGCCGGGCGGGGGTGCCGGTTTGCTGTGTAGTCACCGCGGTCATGCCTTCCGCTGCTCTTCCTGCGTCCGCACCGCGTTCGCGCCCAGTACCTTCACCAGGACGAAGGCCACCGCGAAGATCAACAAGAAGGTGATCGTCGAGAGCGCCGCCGCGCTGTTGGGACCCTGCCGGGTCTGCTCGACCACCAACACCGACAAGGTCCGGGTGGCCGGCAGGTTATCGGTCATGATGGCAGGCAGGTCGTACATGCGCAGTGCGTCCATGGTGCGGAACAGCACCGCGACCAGCAGCGCCGGTTTCAGCAACGGCATCGTCACCTGCGTGAACCGCTGCCATGCCGAGGCGCCGTCGACCCGGGCCGCCTCGTACACATCGTTCGGGATGATCTGCAGGCCCGCCAACAGCAGCAGCGCCACGAACGGCGCGGTTTTCCACACATCGGCGGCGATCACCGCGAAGCGTGCGGGCCAGGCGTCGGAGGTCCACAGGATCTCGGTGCCGAAAATAGTGTTGACCAGGCCGTCGTACTGGAACATGAACTCCCAGAGCCGCGCGGTCACCGCGGTGGGGATGGCCCACGGGATCAGAACCGCCGCGCGCAGCAGCGCCCGGCCCCGGAACGTCTTGCCCATGACGATCGCCATTCCGAGGCCGATCGCGACCTCTAGGGTCACCGTCACCACGGCGAAGAACAGGGTCACCCCGACGGCGCCCCAGAACTCGGAGCCCAGGTTGCCGGTGGGGCATTCGGTGACACCGCCGGTGATCACCTGGCATTGGCCGACCAGCCAGTGCAGGTAGTTGTAGAAGGTGCTTTCCCCGTTGTCGGTGAAGCGGCCGGTCACGACGTCGAGCTGATCGTCGTAGTGGAACGACATCCACAGCGCCCGCAGCACCGGATACCCGATCACCACGGCGAGGGCTATCAGTACCGGCGCGACGAACAGCCACGCCCTGCCCGTCATCCGCACTTCGTCGCGCAACTTCAGGGCCGTCCCGCCGGTTCGCGCTGCGTTCGCGGGCTCATCTGTACGGACCGACGCCTGCGCGTCCGTTCCGGAAGGATCCGACACCGTTCTCTCTCCTGGCTCGCCGGGTCCGGTTGAACAGTAACTACGATCCGGCTGTCTCGATACCCTTCTGCATGCCGATGATCGCGTCGTTCACGGACTTGGTTCCGGTCAGGGCATCATATGCGTTGTCCTGAATGGCTTTGGACACCGCCGGATAGAACGGGGTGACCGGTCGGGGCACCGCGTTGGCGATGGAATCTTCGAGGGCGGGCAGGTACGGCATCTTGGCGATGAGCGCCGGGTCGTCGTAGGTGGAAGCCCGTACGGGGGGAAGTGCGCCGGAGGCGATGATGTGCTGCGCCTCCTCGCTGATCAGGTACTTCAGGAAATCCAGTGCGGTGGCCTTGTTCTCGGAGTACGCGCTGATCGCGGCGTTGTAGCCGCCGAGTGTGGAGGCGCCGATACCGGTTTCGCCGGGCAGTGGCGCCACGCCGAATTTATCCTTCACCAGCGACGATTCCGATGAGGCGTCTCCGTAGGTGGACGGCCAGCTGCGCAGGAACATGAATTTGCCCTGGTTGAAGGCCGCGCCGCTTTCGGGTTCCTGGAATTCGACCGCCTCCCGGGGAATATCGCCGACTTCATAGGCATCCACCAACTGCTGGAGTCCGGCTCGCGATTCGGCACTGTTCACCGTCGGAGTGCGCCCGTCGGTTCCGACGAAGGTGCCACCGAACGCGTTGATCACCTCGGCGGCGTTCACCGTCAAACCCTCGTATCGTGCGAACTGTCCCGCATAGCAGCCGATCTGCTGTGCCCGCGCGATCGGGCAGCTGGCCAGCATCTCCGACCACGTGCGGGGCGGGGTGGGGACCAGGTCCTTGCGGTAGAACAGCAGGCCACCGTTGGTGTTGCGGGGCGCGGCATACAGCGTGCCGTTGTAGGTGGCACTGGCGACCGGCGGCGACAGCAACGGGGCAGTGTCTATGGCGAACCGGTCCTCCAGCGGCTGGATCCAGCCCTTGGCGGCGAATTCCGCGGTCCACGGGACGTCCAGGGCCACCACGTCGTAATCCGGCGATTTCGCCCGCATATGTTCGACCAGATCGTCGTACTGGGCGGAGGCGTCGTTGGACTGCTCCTTGTAGGTGACCTGTTCGTCGGGATGGGTGGCGTTCCAGCGATCGATCAGCTGTTTCACCGCACCGGTTTCGGTGGTGTCCTTACCCTCCACGTAGGTGATCGGGCCGCGGCCGTCCTGGTTCATGCTGAGCTGCTCATCGGTATCACTGGTGTTGCATGCGGTGGCAAAGGTCGCGGTCAGCAGCGCGATCGGCGCAAGTACGAGCGCGGCGCGTAGAGACGGCACCTTCTTGAAAGCCATCGCGGAACTCCAGGGTCGATACGTGAGCGGCAGCACAAGGCAACATACATGGTGTGAACGTCGCGTGTGGGGTACTCCTGTGGCGAAGCAGGCCGGCTCACTGCCCGGCCGGCCCGGAATGCTGGTAAACCACAGGTAGGCTGGCTGCACCCGTACGGTGTGCTGCCTCTCCACCGATCCCGCCCTTCGGACGTGACGGCCGGCGGCGGGATTAGGCTGGATCGCGATGTCCGCCCCGAACGCAGTATCCGAACGCCTGCTCACCAGGATCGGTGGACTGCTGCGCCAAGCCGAGTCCACCGACAACGAACACGAGGCCGAGGCGTTCCTGGCCGCGGCCCAGCGCCTGGCCACCCGCTCGTCGATCGACCTGGCGGTGGCGCGGACGCACACCCGGGACCGGGAGCGCGGCGCGACTCTCGTCCAGCGGATGATCCCGATCGGCGAGCCGGGGCGCAAAGGTCTGCGTACCTACGTCCAGTTGTTCGTGGCCATCGCCGATGCCAACGATGTGCGCTGTGATGTCGCCCGTACCTCCACTCAGGTGTACGCGTACGGGTTCGCCGCCGATATCGATGTCTGCGAGGCGCTGTACTCCAGCCTGCTGGTGCAGATGGTGCAGGCGTCGGATCGGTATATCAAATCCGGCGCCTACCGGTCGGCGACGATGGAGAAGGTGGTCGTCGAACGGCGCCGCGGGCGGCGGGTGCGCCGAGTTGTCCGGGTGCCGGTGGCCGGTGTCACCGCCCGGCTCAATTTCCAGATGGCGTTCGCGGCGCGAGTCGGGGCGCGCCTGGCCGAGACCAAGGCGGAGGTCGAACGGGTCGCCACGACGCGCGATGTGGACGCCGCCGAGCCGATCTCCGAGGAACAGGCCGCCGGGACCGCGCTCGCCCTACGCGGCAAGGCGCTCGAGCTGGCGGATTTCTACAGCAGCAACTCCGAAGCTCGTGGCACGTGGCGGGGTCCGCACACCTCTACCGGCTACGCGCCGGATGCCCGGCGGGCGGGAGACCGGGCCGGTCGGGCGGCTCGGCTGGGTTTTGCGCCGGAACTGGACGCGGCGCGTGGCCGGCTCGAGGGCTCGGGCGGGACATGATGTCGCGCAACCGGACCCGGGAGGATAATGCCGGAATGCCGCCCGGCCGGGCGACTGGAGACCGCCCCGATATCCTTGCGCGCTCGGTCGCCGCCCGGTCCGCCGGATCAGTGTGGCGTGAGGTTTGACGGTCGTGCGGGACAACCGGCGCGCCGAGGTCTATGACGCCGAACAGCTGGTCCGCGGAGTATTCGATCGAGCCGGCGAATTCGGCCGCCGTACAGTCGAAGTCCACGGTTCGCGCCTGACTCTCCCGGTGGAACGAAAATTCGCCTCCGTCGAATCGGTGCAGCAGTACTGCGATCGCGTCCTGGCGCTGAATTGGGTTGTGGCGAAATGGGAACGGGCCGCGGCACCGATCCGGGTGCGTGCCCGGGCCGGAACGGTTGCGGCTCATTACGAAACCGGGCGCGGTGTGCTCGCCGTGCCGATCCACGGCAACAGCTCGCGCCGTGGTGGTGCGCCGTGGGCTTTGCGAGAGTTGGTGGTACTGCACGAAATCGCACACCACCTGGAACCACACCCGGATTCGGTCGCCGCGCACGGCCCGGAATTCTGTGGCAGATACGTCGAACTGGTCGAGGGTGTTCTCGGTCCGGAAGCCGGTTTTCTGCTGCGTATCACCCTGCACGACAGCGGTATACCGCTCGCCTGAACTGTTTTCGTTCACTCGCCGGTTCGGGGGTCCGACATCGCCCATACTCGGGCGAGGCGGTCGGTCCACCAGGCGGTGCGGGCGGGGTCCGGGTGCCGGTACTTCTCCAACAGGGCGGCGTCGGGTTGTGGAGCTGTTCGGGGGATCGGCAGGCAGCCGTTCACCGGGCGCAGTGAATCAGCGACCAGATCGCCTTCGAACAGAGTCACCGTGCCCAGCCCGCACGCGTGGTCCAATTCCGGGAGAGCGCCTGCCAGTGCCAGCTGCGCGGACAACCCGATACTGGTCTCGAGCGCCGAAGAGATCACGCACGGCAGTCCGGCCGCCTCGGCCACCTCCAACGCCCGCCGGACCCCGCCGAGCGGTGTGCATTTGATCACCGCGATATCCGCCGCGCCGGCGACAGCTACCCGCAACGGGTCTTCCGCGCGGCGGATCGATTCATCCGCGGCGATCGGGACATCCACCTTGCGACGGACCTCGGCGAGTTCTTCGATGGTCCGGCAGGGCTGTTCGACGTACTCCAAACCACCTGCGGCACGGTCCAGCTCACGGATACTCCGGACCGCGGTATCCACATCCCATACCGCGTTCGCGTCCACCCGGATCGCGCCGCCGGCCCCCAGCGCCGACCGTACGGCTTCCACTCGTGCCAGATCCGCGGGTAGTGCGCCGGGGTGGTCGGCGACCTTCACCTTCGCCGTCCGGCATCCCGAACCGGCGACGAGATCGTGCGCCCGTTCCGGCGAGACCACCGGGACTGTGCAGTTGATCGGCACCCGGTCACGCACAGGTTCCGGCCAGCCCACACCTATCTGCTCGATAGTGGTGGCCAGCCACTGCGCGGCTTCGTGATCGTCGTATTCGGGGAACGGGCAGAATTCACCCCACCCCCGCGGCCCGCGTAGTACGACACCTTCGCGCACGGTGATCCCCCGGAATTTCGACCGCATCGGAATCGCGTAGACGGTGATGGAGTCGATCTCGGGCAGCTCGGTCACCGTCCTCACGTTAGTAGGGCGGTTGTCCCCTGTCCGGAGACCGGCCGAGAGATACGCCCTAACCATGCCGTGGATGCGCTGTCAGCATTTGGGACACGGAACATCGGCGCCGGGGGCCGCTATAGCCGCCGACGCCCACTTCGTGGTCCTTTCGGGTGAACAATTGTGGTTGACGCGGGCCTTCGACGATTTCGGCACGGCCGCCCGTGAAGTGGGGGCGGCAGCGATCCCCGGGATCATCGACAGCAATCTGTCCGGCGATCTGCTTGCCAACCTGGCCGCCCGGCAGGCCGATGGGCCGACGGACATCGTGATCGGCCACCGGACCAGGAGCGGTGGCGAAGGATCGCGAGGGAGCGCGCGGACCCCGCTGGCGAGTCTGGACTGGTTCCGTAGCGGTGGCTGGCACTATCGGGACGAGGGGCTGCGGCACGGCCCCCTCGACATGCACACCACGATGCTTTTCCCCGGCGACACCGAGGAGACCGCGGTGACGGAATTCCCGCAAGCACCGGTGCTGACCGTTCCCGGCACACCCGGGTTCGCTTCGCGAGCGGAGACCTCGACGTGAACGTTCAGGTGGCCGTGGGCGGTGTGACCCACGACCTCGGTGAAACGCCGCCGGAAGGGCCGTCGCCGACCGCTGATGTCCGACACGACTTCGTGGCGGATGCGATCGGCACGGACGGCGTGACCGTGCGAGTGGTACCGAGCGGCATCGACTTCTACCGCGACTCCGCACTCATGGCGGTCGCTGCGGCGACCGCTCTCGTGGAGACCGAGACCGTGCATACCGGGATTCCGGCGGCCGCCGAGGCATTCGCACCGCGGGGATTTCTCGACGCGCCGGCGCCGCACGGTATCGCCCGGCGCATCGAGGAGCCGGTGCGCCGATGAGTATCCGGAAAGTACGAACCATCGTGCTCTCGGCTCTGCTGGGAGTCCTGCTGACTGTCTCCGGTACGGTGCTGTACGTCGGTGCGTCCGGATCGAGCGGACCGCCCGAAACCTGGCTCGACAGCTGGTCTGCGGCGCAGATACCCGCCGGTGATGTGCTCGGGCCGAATTGGTCGGCCGCCGGCTTCGCCGGTCACACCATCCGCCAGACCGTGCGCCCCACCCTCGCCGGAGAATCCGTACGGATCACCCTGTCCAACCTTTTCGGTGATCGTCCGCTGCCGATCGCGGCGGCCACCATCGCGCACGCCGCCGAAGGGGCGGCGGTGCGTTCGGGCACGGTGCGCCCGCTGTTCTTCGGCGGCAAACCGGGCGCGGTGATCCCGCCGGGTGCCGAACTCACCGGCGACGCCATCGACTACCCGGTCAACGCTCGGCAATCGCTCACCGTGACGCTGTATCTCGGCCGGCCCACCGGTCCCGCCACCTTCCACTTCCTCGCCAATACGACCACGTACCGGGCGATCGGTGATCACAGCGCCGATATCGACGGCACGGCGTTCACCGAATCCAGCAGGTCGTGGTACTACCTGACCGGCGTCGAGGTCTCCGGTACGCCGAACCGCGACGGTGTGGTCGTTTTCGGCGACTCCCTCACCGACGGCGCCGGGGCGTGGCCCGATATGGACAATCGCTACCCGGATGCGCTGGCCGACCGGCTCGCGGTGGCCGACCGGCCGCGCGCCGTGCTCAACACCGGGATCGGGGGGAACCGAATCGTGTCGGATTCCGCGTATGTGGGCCAGCGCGCGGCGACCCGGTTCCGCCGCGATGTGCTCGACAAGGAGGGGATCGGCACGGTGATCCTGCTCTCGGGCATCAACGATATCGGCGCGAGTGAGCTGCACGAACCATGGATGCGCCCGAATCCCGAGGTCACCGCCGACCAGTTGATTGCCGAATACCGCCTACTGATCCGGATGGCACGCGCCGGCGGCCTGCGCATCGTCGGCGGTACCCTGCTGCCCTACCGGGGAGCTCCCTATTTCAGCGAGCGCGGTGAACGAGTCCGGGACGCGGTCAACTCCTGGATTCGCGGTTCCGGTGAATTCGATGCCGTCGTGGATTTCGAACGCGTACTCGCCGACCCGTCGGACCCGGACGCACTGGCCGCGCGGTTCGACAGCGGAGACCACCTGCACCCGGCGCCCGCAGGGTATTCGGCGATGGCCGACGCCGCCGCGGGCGTCCTGATCGGGCCACCCGATTAGGACGGGGACCCGAAAGCCACCTGTCGTACAGTTCGTGATCGCGCACGGTCCGGCAGGCTCGAATCGAGGCTGCCGGACACTGCGCGCGCTGAATTGATCTGCGCTTGTTCGCGCGATGAGGGCGGATGTTCAGAGGCGTTCGAGGACGGTGGCGTTGGCGAGACCGCCCGCTTCGCACATGGTTTGCAGCCCATAGCGGGCACCGCGGTCCTGCATGGCGTGGACGAGTGTTGTCAGCAGCCGGGCCCCGGAGGCGCCGAGCGGGTGGCCGAGCGCGATCGCGCCGCCGTTGACGTTCACCCGCTCCGGGTCGGCGCCGGTATCGCGGGTCCAGGCCGAGACCACCGAGGCGAAGGCCTCGTTGATTTCGATCAGGTCGATATCGCCGATGGTGAGTCCGGCTCGGTCCAAGACCTTGCGGGTCGCGGGGATCACCGCGGTGAGCATGAGTAGGGGATCGTCGCCCGCCACCGCAAAACTGTGCAGTCGCGCCAAGGGCCGTAGGCCGAGTTCGCGGGCCCGTTCACTGGTGGTGATGAGGACCGCGGCGCTGCCGTCGCTGATCTGGCTGGCGGTGGCGGCAGTGATATTCCAGCCGATCTGCGGGAAGCGTTCGGCCATCGCCTCGTTGTAGTAGGCGGGGCGCAGGGTCGCGAGGGTGTCGAGGGTGGAACCGGTGCGGATGCCCTCGTCGGTGTCCAGCCCGGCAATCGGTGCGAGTTCGGCGGCGAACTGTCCGTTCTTCGTAGCGCGGGCCGCTTTCTCGTGGCTCGCCAGCGCGAATTCATCGAGTTCGGTTCGCGAGATGCCCCAATTCGCGGCGATCAGTTCGGCGCTGATCCCCTGCGGGACCAGGCCATCCGGGTAGCGCTGCGCGAAGCCCACACCGGAGATATCGTCGGCGCCCCGCGCGCTCGAACCCATCGGGACCCGGCTCATGGATTCGACACCGGTGGCGATCACCATGTCGTAGGCGCCGGCGATCACACCCTGCGCCGCGAAATGCACGGCCTGCTGGCTGCTGCCGCACTGCCGGTCGACCGTGGTGGCGGGGACCGATTCCGGGAAACCGGCGGCGAGTGCGGCGCGGCGGGTCATGTTCACACCCTGTTCGCCGACCTGGCTGACGACCCCGCCGATCACATCGTCGACAAGTGCGGGATCGATCCCCGTGCGTTCCACCAGGGCGCGCAGGCTGTGCGCCATGAGATCCACCGGATGGACCGAGTGCAGGGCTCCGCTGGGTTTGCCCCGGCCGATCGGGGTCCGGACCGCATCGACGATGACTGCGTCTCGCATGGTGATTCCTTTCGTCACCAGAGTACCGACTCTGGCTAAAGTTATCTAAAGCCAGAGTAGAGGCTGACATGAGTCGAGGCAAGCCAGAGTCGATAGAATGAGGCCATGGCAGCCGTGATGGAAGGCCCCCTGGCCGATCTGAACTCGTGGAAACCGGACCAGTGCTCGATCGCGCTGGCAATGGACGTGGTGGGGACCCGATCGGCGATCCTCATCCTGCGCGAGGCGTACTACGGCACCACCCGCTTCGACGGGTTCGCCGCCCGAGTGGGCATCACCGACGCGGCGGTATCCGGTCAGCTGCGCAAACTCACCGACGCGGGCCTGTTCACCAAGCAGCCCTACCAGGAGGAGGGCAAACGCACCCGCCACGAATACGTCCTCACGCGCAAGGGCCGCGATCTACTCCCGGTAGTACTCGCCCTCATGCAATGGGGCAACACCTACCTCCAGCCCGGCCCCCCGCCGCTGGACCTGGTCGAGGCATCCACCGGTGACCCGGTTCGGGTACAGGTACGCAGCGAGTCCGGCCGGGAGATCGGCGTCGACGAGCTCGGCGTACGGCTCAACGACGAGTGGCGCGCGGCCAGGCGGCGTAAGTAGGGCAGCGAACGGGTTGCCGGCCACGTTGCGCCCGGCGGGACCGGTCGACGTGGAGCTCACCGGTCAGCCCAGCTCTTCCGGTCTCCGGGAAGTCGGGCGGCACGTCGAGGAGTCCGCGCCCACCGCTGCCGGCGAGCCTTCGGTGTCCGGTCGAGAGCTCGGAATCCGAAGTGTCGCCGACAGTACTCCCGGCTAGTTCAGCCTGCGACCGTCGTCGGCGCCGAAGAAGTAGATGTGTTCGGGGCCCGGGGTGAGGTAGACGCGGCTGCCCTTGGCCGGTGGAGTGCGCCAGTCGGTGCGCGCCACGATCGTCTCGACGCCTGCGGTGTGGTCGGCGGGGCGGCCGTAGATGAATGCGTCGGAACCGAGTTCCTCGACCACGTCGACCTCGATCTCGATACCGGATTCGCCGGCGTCGAGATGTTCGGGGCGGATTCCGACCGTCACCGAGGTGCCCGCCTCATCGGCCACCGACCTCGGCAGTTGCAAGGTGTAACCGCCGACCCGCACCTCCCCGTCGCTCACGGGGAGCGTGAACAGGTTCATGGCCGGTGAACCCATGAAACCGGCGACGAATACGTTCGCGGGGTCGCGGTAGAGGTCGCGGGGGGAGGCGCACTGCTGCAGCAGGCCGTCGCGCATGACCGCGACCCGATCGCCCATGGTCATGGCCTCGACCTGGTCGTGGGTGACGTAGACGGTGGTGGTCGCCAGCCGGCGCTGCAGCTGCGCGATCTGGGTGCGGGTCTGCACACGCAGTTTCGCGTCCAGGTTGGACAGCGGTTCATCCATCAGGAACACCTGCGGATCGCGCACGATCGCCCGCCCCATCGCGACCCGCTGCCGCTGACCACCGGACAGCGCCTTCGGCAGGCGGTCCAGGAACGGTTCCAGATCGAGCAGGCGGGCCGCCTCCCGCACCCGGCGCTGCTTCTCGTCCTTGTTGACCTTGGCCAGCTTGAGCGCGAAACCCATGTTCTCGGCGACGGTCATATGCGGGTACAGCGCATAGTTCTGGAAGACCATCGCGATATCGCGGTCCTTGGGATCGGTGCTCGTGACATCGCGATCACCGATGAGGATGCGCCCGCCGGTCACGTCCTCGAGCCCGGCCAGCATCCGCAGCGACGTCGACTTCCCGCACCCCGACGGACCCACCAGCACCAGGAACTCGCCGTCGGCGATCTCGAGCTGCAACTGATCGACAGCGGGCGTCTTCGCACCCGGATACTGCCGGGTGGCGCGATCAAAGGTCACCGTGGCCACGGCTGTTCACTTCCCTTCACCGATTGGAACACGCGAAGTGGAGCGAACTCGCAACATGTGCGTGGTCATGGCGTCAGAGGCTACCGCTGGTGTTTCCGAGCTCCGCATGGTCTGTAGGTTTTCGGTGCAAATCGTGCCAGTCGGGCGATTCACTGTCCACCCATCGCTGCGGGTGAGCCGGCAGCCGGCGCCGCCTCGATCCGTTACGGGCAGGACGAGCGGATCGGGCATTGCACGGACCGAGCCGATCGGCGCTGAGCCGGCCGCAGCGGCCGAGGGCGATTTCGGGACCCCGGTCCGGCACGCCGGTGTCGGCCGTGGCGGCTAGCCTCACCCCATGGTTCGGCCGCTCGTCTAGAGGAACTCGTCCAGAACGGTCGGCGTGACGCTCCGTTCATCGGCCCGGATCGGCCGGCACGACGTCCTGATCGAAACGCTCAGTGCCCGGGGAAAGACATTCGTCTATTCGATACGCGCGGGAAGGGTCGTGGTGCTGACCGCGGGCCGCGGCTATCGGACGGATCTGGCGGCAGCGCTGCTGCAAGCGGCCGCGCGACCTGCCGCACCGATGCTCGAGGTCCGGATCCGTAACCGTTATCGCACCGACACCGAGCCGTGGGCGGATTCGCTGGCCGATGCCATGCTGCGGGTTGCGAAGCAAGAGGCAGTGGCCGGGCACTTCCTCAGGTTCGCGGGACGGTCCGGTGGGCGCGTCGACCTGGTGTGGCGGGAGAACCCCGCATCCGCCTCGGGTCCCGCCCTGTGGATGGAAACCACGCAGCCCGGGCAGCCGGGCTCCCTGGGGCGCTTCGTCACCCGCGCCGACGCAGCACAAGTGGTGGAGGCCCGTCCTTCGTCGAACAAGACGACACCAATTCCCAGAGCTACCCATCGCTGAACCTCTAGCCACACTCCGGGGGAATCCATCGTGCCCGACGATTCGCAAGCTTTTCAGGTCGACCTCGATCAGCTCGATGATCTCACCGCCCGCGCTGCGAACTTCGTCGGCTTCCTCAACGACAGTCTCACCAGTCTCCAGCAACGCATGGACGCCCTGCAGCACACCTGGACCGGTGACGCCGCCCGCGCCCAAGCCGACGCCTACCGGCAGTGGTCGACCGGTGCCACCGACGTGAGCGAAGGCGTCGACGCCATGCGGCAGGCCGCCGTCGACGCCCACACCCGCCACACCACCGCCATCGACACCGTGACCCGTGTTCTCGGGCCCGATAACGGTCGATGACCTTCATCAACGTCGACCCGGCGACCTATTACGAAGCCGCCACAATCGTCAACCAGGCAGCGACCGCGTTCTTCACCGCCTACGCCCAGCAGCTCAAAGGACTGGAAACCACCAACGCGATGGCCGGCAGCGCCGGTCCCGGCAGGGACTGGGCCGTCTCCTGTATTGCGGGTCACGAAACGGCGCCGATAGGGCTCAAATTTACAGAGGCAGGAGCGGATCCGCAGTTCAAGGCAGCAGTTGAGAAGGCTGTTGGTGACTTGCGTGCGAAACATCCCGATGCTGAAATACACTTGGAATGGGCGTAATGAGCTATATATTCGACGTAAACGATGAGACGGTGTGGAGTCCGGCATTGCGTGCTGGAAGGCTATATACACTGATGGCGCAGGATGTTGCGGAAGTCCTCGGAGTCGAAACAGGGATGACGGCAATGGCATCGGATTTCTGGGATATCGATATCGATAAATTCGAGCTGTTCGTCCGCGCCATGTACGAAAAGTACTTTTCTAGTAGTCATCCCGTTCTGAGAGGGTTGATAGGGTCCGTATTGGCGCCTTCTATTGTGGTCCTCGAGCGTGGTGGCAGGGCTATCAGCCCGACCTCGGCAGAGGAGCGGGAATTTATCCTCCGTACTCAGGATCTGTCGATGGCGCGATAGTAGGGACTCGCATTTCGATCGACCTGGAGGGCGCTTGTCCGCTTCCGAAATGAAGACGGGTTGTTCTGGCCGAGGCCGCAAGGTCGGCCGCGGAATTCGATTCCGGTCGGCCGCCGCGCCCAGCCCGGCTCCGAGGCGAGAACCGATGTCAGCGTGCGAATCGGTCGACCGCTTCCAGGACGGCGTTCCTCATCGCCGGACTGCCGGTGTGGCCCGAGTCGTCGATGACCCGGAGTTCGGCGTCCGGCCAGGCGCGAGCGAGTTCCCAGGCTGTGCGGAGCGGGGCGGACAAGTCGAGTCGGCCGTGGATGAGAACGCCCGGTATTCCCGTGAGCCGGTGCGCGTCGCGCAGTAGCCGGCCGTTGTCGAGCCAGGCGGTATGGGCGAAGTAATGGGTGCAGATCCGGACGAATGCCAGCAGCGCGGCATCCGGTTGGGCGCTGTATTGGCCGGGCGCACCTAGTGCTTCGTGCGCGATAACCGCATCCTCCCAGGTGCACCAGTCCAGGGCAGCTTTCTCGCGGACCGCCGGATCGGGGTGTTCCATCAACCGCCGATACGCCTCGACCAGGTTTCCGTTCCGGTCCTCGGCAGGCACACCGTCGCGAAACCGCTCCCATTCGATCGGGAGCAGCAACCGGAGGCCGTGATACAGCCAGTCGACCTCCTCCGGGCGGGTCATCGTCACGCCGACCAGTACGATCCCGCTGACCCGCTCCGGGTGCCGCTGCGCGTAGGCCAGGATCAGGGTGGAAGCCCACGAGCCGCCGTAGAGCAGCCAGCGCTTTATCCCGAGATGTTTCCGCAGCCGCTCCATATCGGCGAGTAGATGCTCGGTGGTGTTGTGTGCCATATCGGTCGATGGAAGCGCGGCGTGTGGCCGGCTCTCGCCACAGCCACGCTGGTCGAACAGCACGATCCGGAACACTTCCGGGTCGAACGTCCGGCGCCCGCCCCGGCTGCCGCCGGCCCCGGGGCCGCCGTGCACGACGAGGGCGGGCCGCCCGACCGGGTTACCGCTTGTCTCCCAATAGATACGGTTGTCGTCGCCGACATCCAGCAGCCCGGACGCATAGGGTTCGATCTCGGGAAACGGCAGTCGCGGCTGTGTAGTCGGCACAACGGCCAACGGTAGCGAAGCCCGGAGTTGCTCTGCACTACGTCCGGGTACGAGTCCGGCGCCGCTCTCAGTGGAGGGGCGAGAGCGGCGCCGGAGTTCGTTGTGACGGTGCCGGGTAACCCCTCATCGGTTACGCGGTGCCGTCCGGCTCGGCGTGCGATGGGCACGCCGGGGTGGGTTACTTCGCGGGGGTGAGTTCACCTTCCGGGTCTGTTCCGAGAGGTGCGCGCTCCGGCTCTTTGGTGAAGAAGAGCATGGCCGCGGCACCGATCAGGCACAGGGCGGTCATAACGATGAATCCGCCGTTGTAGGTTCCGGTGCGACCCACGATGAAACCCATCACCGACGGGGCGATGATGCCGGAGAGGGCGAAGCAGGCGTCCGCGAAACCGGCGGCGGTGCCGGGCTGCGAAGGTGCTGCGTCGATGGAGGCGACCCACCAGATGCCGCCGGTGATGAAGCCGAAGCCGACGCCTGCGGAGATGCAGATCAGGGCGACGGTGAGGTTGCCGGGGAAGAACAGGATCGGGACGATCGAGGCGCCCGCCAGCAGGAGTGCCACCCCGATGATGAGGAATCGCGAGCGGATGCTCTGGGTGCGTTTGTACACGCGGTCGACCAGGATGCCGCCGAGTAGCGCGCCGACCACACCGGACGCCCACGGCGCCACCGAGAATCCGCCGACCTCTTTGATGGAGAGGGCGAATTCGTGTTCCAGGTACTGCGGGAGCCAGTACATGAACGCCCAGAACATGAACCCCCAGGCGAAGTAGCCGAGTCCGACCAGCCACAGGTTGCGGTTGCGCAGGATCTCGCCCCAGTCGGTGCTGGACTCGTGACCGCTGTCCTCGCCGTCGGTCTGCCCGGACCGGATGTAGTCCAGTTCCTCCTTCGAAACGAAGGACGCTTCGCTCGGCGAATTCTTCAGGAACGGGTAGGCCACGACCACCCAGACGAGGCCGGCCACGGCCAGCACCCAGAACATGCCCTTCCAGCCGGTGAGCGCGATCAGTTGGGTGAGGATCGGGCCGCCGACGAGCAGGCTGCCGGAGACGGCGACGCCGCCGATGAGGGCGAGGGCTTTACCTCGTTCGTGGGCGGGCAGCCACCGGCTGGCGAGCCGGGTCGCTGCCGGGAAGCAGGGTGCTTCACCGGCGCCGAGGAGGATGCGCAGCAGGATGAGGCCGATGAATCCACCGGCGAACGGGGTCAGTGCGGTGGCCGCGGCCCAGATGAACATGCCCACCATGAGCACTTTCCGGGACCCGAACCGGTCGACCAACGGGCCGGAGAGCAGGGCGAACAGCATATAGCCGATCGAGAACGCGGAGCTGATGATGCCGTATTGCCCGGGCGTGATCCCGAACTCGGCCTTCAGATCGGTGGCCGCGAACGAGATGGCACTTCGATCGACATAATTCACCACCACCAGGCCCAGAATGATGGCGATTGTCCACCAACGCGATTTCATAGCGAACTCCTCGGATGAAGCAGTCGCGGGGTCAGAAGACCCCGCGGGCCCGCAAGTCGTAGAATTACAAAGGCGTGGGCCGGTGAGCTCGAGGGGTTTCCCGCCACCTGGGCACCGTTGTCGGTGGTCGCACCGATCACCGAGGCATCGGCCGAATACCAGGCCATCTCGTACGCGCTGACCACACC
>NZ_JARWOV010000074.1 GCF_029868855.1 Nocardia carnea
GATGAACGGCCGCTGGCAGTTCTCCTCCGGTACCGACCACTGCGACTGGATCTTCCTCGGCGCGATGGTGGGCGGCGCGGACGGGAAACCGCTGATGCCGCCGCAGGGCCTGCATGTGATCCTGCCCCGCTCCGATTACGAAATCGTGGCGGATTCCTGGGATGTGGTGGGTCTGCGCGGCACCGGCAGCAAGGACATCGTCGTCAAGGATGCCTTCATCCCCGGGTACCGGGTGATGGAATCGGCGAAGGTGATGGACGGTACCGCCGCCAAGGAGTACGGGGTTACCGAAACTCTGTACAGGATGCCGTGGTCGACCATGTTCCCGCTGGGTATCACCTCCGCGACCATCGGCATCTGCGAGGGCGTGCTCGCGGCGGGTGTCGACTATCAGCGCAACCGGGTCGGTGCGACCGGCACGCTGGTGAAGGACGATCCGTATGTCCTGCACGCCCTCGGTGAGGCGGCGTCGGAGATCGATGCGGCCCGCCAGCAACTGTTGGCCAATGTGGACCGCATCTGGGACAAGGTCGACCGCGGCGAGGACATCGACTTCGAAACGCGCGCCGCGGTACGCCGTGATCAGGCCCGCGCCGCGTGGCGGGCGGTGCGCGCCGCCGACGAGATCTTCGACCGGGCGGGCGGTAACGCGTTGCGGATGGACAACGCACTCCAGCGGTTCTGGCGTGACGCGCACGCCGGCCTGCACCACGCCATCCATGTCACCAGCACCACCTATCACGCGGCGGCCATGGCGTCGCTCGGTGTGGAGGTCCCCGAGGGACCCCTGCGCGTGATGATCTGACCGGCCCCGGAAAGGAAACGGATACACGATGACGGAAATCAAAGCGCTCGGTTATGTACGGGTGCAGGCCACCGATATGGATCGCTGGCGTGAACTCGGTTTCGAGGTATTGGGTTTCGCTCCGGGCTTCGGCGACGAAACCGACGCCCTGCACTTCCGGATGGACGAGCGGCCCTCGCGCATCACCGTCGAACACGGCGACGTCGACCGGGTGACGGCGGTCGGCTGGGAGGTCCGGGACGCACCCGCGCTGCGGCGGCTGACCGCCGTCCTGGACGAGGCCGGGTTCGCGTACACCCCGATGTCCCAGGAGCTGGCCGACCGGCGCAAGGTCGAGGCCGGTATCTGCATGAAGCATCCCGGCGGCACCCCGCTGGAATTCTTCTACGGGCCGGTGCTCGAGCACAGCCCGGTGATCACCAAGTACGGCCAGAAGTTCATCACGGGCGACCAGGGTCTGGGGCATGTGGTGATGCCGACGACGAACTTCGACGAATCGTTCACCTTCTACACCGAGACGCTGGGTTTTCTGTCCCGGGGCGCATTCCGGTTGCCGGCGCCGCCGGAAGCAGGCCCGCTGCGGATCCGGTTCATGGGTGTCAATCAGCGCCATCACAGTCTGGCGATCATGCCCAGCATGGAGGGTCGCGATCCGGGGCTGATCCACGTGATGGTGGAGGTGGACGAACTCGACGCGGTCGGCCGCGCCTACGACCAGGTGATGGCCCGTGATTTCCCGGTGTCCTCGACGCTTGGCCGGCATACGAACGACAAGATGATCTCCTTCTACGTACGGGTGCCCGGCGGCTGGGATATCGAATACGGCACCGGCGGCCGACCCGTCGACGAAACCTATTACACGGCCGAGGAAATCACCGCCGACAGCTACTGGGGTCACGAATGGCTGTGGGCCCGGGAGATGAAGGAAGCGCAGCGGGCCGCGGAAGCCGGCAACGGGGAACCGTCGCGAGCCTGAGCCCGTAGGAATCCCGGTACGTTGTGCCGGGACGGGTGGGAAAGTACCACCGGCGCGGTTGTCCGTATCGCAGGTCGACGGCCGGCGAATGCACATGGCCGGCCGGGCGACCGACGCGCGTCGGGGCGCCGAACGAGTCGCACTCGGCCGGCCGTGCCCGCGAGACCCGGCTTTCGGTCCGAGACCTGGGCGGCCACATCAGTTCTGACTGTTGAACCGACCGTGCCGAGGCGGGCCAACCGGGCCCCGGACGCAGGTCGGCACTGTGGGCACAGCGGCGAGCCACCGGCCGAGTACGGCCGCCGTGTGCGGTCGAGGAACACCCGTGGTCCGCCGTGCCGATGAAGGCGGGCCGCCGAACCCGGGGTGGGGCCCGACGGCAGGTTCTGCACGCGGTTTCGAGCGCGGATACAGGGCCCGCGGAAAGGCACCGACCCGATCCCGCCCGCCGGGCGTACGAATCGAATCGGGGGACCGCTGGGTGGGAACAACCGGTCATTTCGCGCCATGGGGACCTTAATTTGACTTCGAACTCAGGTGCCTCAGCGAGGGAAGTGAATGTGGTGACAAACCAGGACAGCGATTTCGATGCTGTTGTCGTCGGTGCCGGGATCTCCGGCCTGTACGCGGTGTACAAATTCCGTCGGCGCGGTATGCGCGTACACGGATTCGAATCCGCCGAAGGAGTGGGCGGCACCTGGTATCACAACCGGTACCCGGGCGCACGGTGCGATGTCGAGAGCATCGACTACTCCTATTCGTTCGACGAAGAGTTGCAGCAGGAATGGACCTGGACCGAACGGTTCGCCACCCAAGACGAGATTCTGCGCTACCTGGACCATGTCGCCGATCGCCACGATCTCCGGGCGGCCTACGATTTCCGGACCCGCGTGACCTCGGCCGTCTACGACGAGGAGGCCGGCCGGTGGACGATCACGACCGATACCGGGAAATCCGTGACGGCCCGTTTCTGCATTATGGCGACCGGCGTTCTATCGGCCACCAACATGCCGGATATCCCCGGCCGCGACACCTTCTCGGGGGAGATCTATCACACCGGTGAATGGCCGCACGAACCGGTAGATTTCGCCGGTAAACGGGTAGGTGTCATCGGGACGGGGTCCTCCGGTATCCAATCCATTCCGGTGATCGCCGAAGAAGCCGACCGGGTCGTCGTATTCCAGCGGAGCCCCAATTATTCGATCCCCGCGGGTAATCGGCGGTTGACCGACGATTACGTCGCCGAGGTGAAAGCCAATTATGCCGAGCGGCGCCGGTTGTCCCGGATCAGCGGCGGCGGTACGCCGAACAGCCCGCATCCCAAAGGCGCGTTGGAGGTAGACGAGGCCGAGCGCACCCGCATCTACGACGAATGGTGGCAGCGCGGCGGATATCTGTTCACCAAGGCTTTCCCGGATCAGCTGGTGGACAAGGCGGCCAACGACACCGCGCGTGAGTACGTCGAAGCGAAGATCCGCGAAATGGTCGAGGACCCGGAGATCGCCGATCAGCTGATCCCGACCGATCATCCGATCGGAACCAAGCGGATCGTCACCGATACGGGATACTTCCAGACCTACAACCGGGACAACGTCACGCTGGTCAATCTGCGGCAGACACCGATCACCGAGATCACCGAGTCCGGTGTGCGAACCGGCGAATCCTCCTACGAACTGGATATTCTCATCTTCGCGACCGGTTTCGACGCGATGACCGGTTCGCTGTCGCGGATCGATATCCGCGGCCGGAGCGGCCGGGAGCTGACAGCGGAATGGTCGGCGGGACCGCGGACCTATCTCGGGCTGGCCGTCGACGGTTTCCCGAATATGTTCATCATCTCCGGCCCCGGCAGCCCCAGTGTGCTCGCGAACATGGTGCTGATGGCCGAGCAGCACGTCGACTGGATCGCGGACTGCCTGGACCACCTGGATTCCCACGAGATCGTCACGATCGAGGCGACCCGGGAAGCGGCCGACGAATGGGTGGCCGAATGCAATGCGAAGGCCGCGGGGACGCTGTTCCCGAGCGCGAATTCCTGGTACCTGGGCGCGAACATTCCGGGTAGACCACGCGTATTCATGCCTTATATCGGTGGTTTCGGGACCTACAACGCGATCTGCGCCGAGGTGGCGGCGGCCGGATACAAGGGTTTCGCGCTCGACGGCCGGCCAGCCGGTAACTGAGCTTGCTGGGCCGAATTCGTGGCGCGAACGCGCTTTCCCGTATGTCGAAGAGTGAGGAAGTGGTCGAGATGGGCGGACAACGAAGGACCGACCTGCATCCGGATGTCGAGGCGATGCTGTCGGCGCTCGAATCGTTTCCGGATGTCACCCGGTACCCGGCGGCGGAGGTACGCGAGATCATCGCCTCGCGTCGCGCACCGTTGACGCGCGAGCCGCAGATGCAGATCGCGCGGGACCGGACGATCGACGGGCCGGGTGGCGAGCTGGCTGTTCGCGTCTACGTGCCGCACGGCGGCACCGGCGCGCGCCCGGTGGTGGTCTTCGCGCACGGCGGTGGCTTCGTCTTCTGTGATCTCGACAGTCACGACGAATTCTGCCGGTCGATGGCCGCGGCGGTGGACGGCGTGGTCGTCTCGGTCGACTACCGGCGCGCGCCCGAACATCCCGGACCGGCGGCGTTGGAGGATATGTACGCCGCCCTGCGCTGGACCGCCGCACACGCCGCCGAGTTCGGTGGCGACCCGGACCGCCTGTTGGTGGCCGGTGACAGCGCCGGCGGCAACCTGGCGGCGACGGTGAGCCTGGCCGCCCGCGACCGCGGTGGCCCGGCGATCGCGGCGCAGGTCCTGCTCTACCCGGTGATCGACGACGATTTCACCACCGAGTCCTACCGGCTCTACGGCGAGAACTACTACAACACCACCAAGGCCATGCGCTGGTACTGGCAGCAGTACGCCCCACACGGAACCGACAGCCCGTACCTGGTGCCCACCCGCGCCGAATCACTGGCCGGACTACCCCGAGCGGTCGTCGTGACCGCCGAACTCGATCCGCCGTGCTCGGCCGGCGCCGACTACGCCCGGCGGCTGGCGGCGGCCGGTGTTCCGGTCACCGCGCACCGGTTCGACGGGCTCTTCCACGGTTTCCTCACCTTTCCATCGCTATCACTCACCGGCCCGGCCCGCGAGAAACTCTGGCAGATGATGCGGGACGTGCTCGCGGCCGCCGCCTAGGACACGCTGTGCCGCTGACCGGGAGTATGCGCCGCCGAGCCCCCATACGGGTGGCAGGCTCGGTATCCATGAGTACCCCAGTCGATTCCCGAACCGTTCCCGAATTGCGTGAGCTGCCGACCGAGCGCGGCGTTCTGCGGTACCGCGAGGCCGGGGACGGCCCGCCCCTGTTGCTGCTGCACGGATCGGGTCCCGGCGTCACCGGGTGGCGTAACTTCGGCGGTAACTTCGCCACGTTCGCCGAGCACTACCGGACCCTGGTCCTGGAGCTGCCCGGTTTCGGTGTCAGTGACGATTTCGGTGCGGTGCACCCGATGTTGTCCGCGCAGCAGGCGGTCACCGCCTTCCTCGACGGGCTCGGGCTCGACCGGGTCCGCATCATCGGTAATTCGATGGGTGGTTTCGTGGCCACCGATTTCGCGCTCGCCGCCCCCGGCCGGGTGGAGCGGCTGGTGACCATCGGCGGTATCGGGACACCGGTGCTGAGCCCGCAGCCGGGGGAGGGGATCATCCGGCTCAGCGAGTTCGTCGACAATCCCACCCGCGAGGCGCTGGTGGCGTGGCTGCGCTCGATGGTGTTCGACCAGTCGCTGGTGACCGAGGAACTGATCGAGGAACGCTGGCAGCAGGCCACCGATCCGGCGACGCTGGAGAATTCGCGCCGCATGTACAGCAGTGCGGCGCTGACGCGGATGGCCGCGGCCGCGCGCAGTGTGGACACCACACCGAGCTGGGCGAAACTGGGCGGGCTCGCGGTACCGACCCTCGTTACCTGGGGACGTGACGACCGGGTCAGCCCCGTCGATATGGCGCTGCTGCCGATGCGCACGCTCCGGAACGGAGAGGTGCACATCTTCCCCAACTGCGGCCACTGGGTGATGATCGAACAGAAAGCAGCCTGGGAAGCCACCGTCCTGGCTTTCCTGCGCCGCTGATACAGGGCCTTCTCCGCTGCCTATGCGACTTCCGGCGCCGGGTCGATCACCGGCCCCGGAATCGTGCAGAAGCTGTGGCAGATCCGGTCTTTGACGATCTGGTTCGGGCTCTCCGGATCGAACCACTGATCCACCAGGGCCCAGTGCACTGGATGGTTCATATAGGGCCCGAGCAGGCCGTCGGCATCGGTGAATTCCTGCTCCCAGACATGCGTCCATTGTGAGGTGCCCGCGGCCCGGTCGACGCGGCTGAGCTGCCACGCCCGGATCGCCGGGATATGGCGGGGCATCTGCAAGGTCGCGTGTTCGAACCGCGCGACCTCCGCCGGGGCTGCCGCATCGTCCACGCACAAGAGCAGGGTGCGGTAGACCGTGCACGGGCCCGTGTCCCGGCGCTGCCCGGATCGGCCGTCAAGGGCGTGCCCGCCGGAATACTCGACGGAGTCGATATGTTCGATCGCCGGCCATGCCATGGCCTCGTCGATCGTTCGGCGACCCGACAGCCACTCGGATCTCGAGGCGAAGCGGAAATGGGCGAGAATATCGCCGCCGTTACGTACTCCCGGCAGCGTCGGAGCGACCAGCGGGCGCCGCACACCCATGGCCTGTGCGGCCGCGGTGATGCGTTCGACGGTCACGTCCGTGGCCATGGTGTCGGCGGGATCGCCGAGGTGTAGCAGGAACGTCACCTTATACATCGCACAGCCCTTCGACATCCTCGGCGCGGCCTGCCATGGAACGCGTCCGTTCGACGATCATCGGCGCCATCGATTCCCACCACCGGGCCGGTTCGGGGTCGTGCCGGGCACCGACCGCCGCCGCCCACCACGCTCGCGGGCCCTGCACCGTCCAGGTGGCGGTGACGGTGTTCGTCTCACCGTCGACCCAAGCCGGCGGGCTCACCAGAATCCGGTCGAGCGTCAGTCCCCGCTCGCGCGCCCGCGGCGCGTAGCCGCCGAGATACGCGTCGATGAAGGCGCGTGCACTGCCGGGCGTGAGCACGATCCGATCGACGATGTAGATGGTGCGGTCGTCCATGAACCGAACGTAGGCGCTACCGCCCGGCCCGGCGTCTGCCCTTCCCGATGGCCGGGAGCCTGCGTCCGGATGCCTTGTAGGCTGCACGATCATGACCGCCGCCTCCGATTCCTACCCCGACCTGCCCGCGACCAGCTGGGCTGTCCTGGGCATGTTGTCCTTCGGTGAGGAACTGACGGGCAACGATCTGAAGAAATGGGCGGATTGGAGTATCGGGTTCTTCTATTGGAGCCCGTCGGTGAGTCAGGTGTACGGCGCGCTGGAGAAGCTGGAAGATCTCGCGCTGGTGCGGTCCCGTGTAGTTTCCGACGAGGGTGTGCGCGGCCGGCGGCTCTATGGGATCACCGAGATGGGCCTGCGCGCGTTGCGGAATTGGTCGCGCGATGCCGAGGTCGATATGCCGGTGCTCAAACACAGTGTGATGCTTCGCCTGTATCTGGGGCATCTGCACGACCCCGATCAGCTGAAGGAGATCGTCCACAGGCATATCGAGAACCTGCGCGAGCGCGCCAGGCAGGCGCAGTCGCACGCCGACCACGCCGAACCGGAACCCGGCTGGGTGTTCACCCAGATGAGCCTGCGATGGTCGCAACGGTATTTCGCGGCGGAGATCGAACTGGCCGAACAGTTGCTCGCCGAGATCGATGAGGTGGCCGCCCGGTATCGCGAATCGGCGGTACGCGACGAACACGATATGCCGATACCGCGCCAGCCCGGCAGATGGCGCACGGTCGGCGAGGACCTACCGGGCGACTCGTAACGCTCGGTGCGGGCCCCGTCAGCCCTCGGCGCGGACGCTCGGCGCGGTGGGCAGGGAACGTAATATGTTGCGGCGCTGCAGCGTCGGCGTGACGCGCACTCCGGCGGAGACGCTGCGCCAGATCGCATGCGCGGTCAGCTGAACCGGGCTGATCATCCGGCTGTCGAAGGTCATCCGGGCCAGCGGTCCGCAGATGGAGACCGCCGTGGTCGCCTCGCCGAGTGGACCGATCGGTGCGGCGATACATCCGAAGCCGGGTACGGCGCTGTTGCGTTCGGCGGCGTAGCCGAGGTCACGGATGCGGGGATCGTCCGGTCCGTTGCCGCCGTCGGCGGCCAGCAGCGCCTTACCGAGCGCTGTCCGCGCTGCCGGTAGCCGGCCGCCCACCCGGGTCGGTACGTGCGCGGCGAGCCGGCCGCCGATCTTGTCGAGATAGACGATATCGTCGCCGTCGAGTACGGCCAGGTGGACGACCATGCCGGTGGCGCGGTAGAGATGGTGCAGATGCGGGCCGGAGGCGGCGTGGATTCGGTCCTGGTGTACCGCGAGCGAACCCAGTTCCACCAGCCGTATGCCGAGACTGTAGCTGCGGCCTTCCCTCCGTAGCCAGCGCAACTGCACGAGCCGGTCCAGTATCCGGTGTGCGGAGGAGCGCGGCAGGCCCGTGCGCAGAACGATCTCGGCCAAGCCGAGACTCTCGCGCCCGTCGAAGGCGTCCAGCACGAGCGAGACGCGGTCGAGGACAGCGGTGGGGGTTTCGGCCGTACCGGGCTGCCGCTGCTGGGTGGTGATCGTCATGCAAGGCTCCCTTGCCTACTACGCCCATTGTCTGACATGGCTATTTCTATTAGAAATAGTGCCATAGACCCGGCGGTATGTGAAGCAGCTCACCGGGTGCGGATGGGAAGAGGCTCCCGCTCAACGGAAACACCGGCCGGGATACCGGAATGCGCGGCCTACTTTTACCTGCACTCGTCCTCCCGATCGGAAAGTGGAGCCCGGATCAGATGGTGAAGAAAATGCCCCCGCTCGTACCCGCCCACGACACGATCGTCGATCTTCTCGTCATCGGTTCCGGCACCGGAATGTCGGCCGCGCTCGCCGCGCACGAACTGGGCCTGTCGGTGGTGATCGCCGAGAAGACGGCCTATGTCGGCGGTTCGACGGCGCGGTCGGGTGGTGCCTTCTGGATACCGGGAAGTTCGATCCTCCCGGAGCCGCGCGACCGAGGAGTGGCGGAAGCCGCGACCTACCTGCGGGCAGTCGTCGGTGATTCGGCACCACCCGAACGCAGCGCCGCCTTCCTGGCACACGGCGCCGGCACCGTGGCGATGCTGACGCGGACAACGCCCATGCGCTTCTTCTGGGCCGAGGGCTACTCCGATTACCACCCCGAACAACCGGGTGGCCGCGCCGAGGGGCGGACCTGCGAATGCCGCCCGTTCAACGCTTCCGTGCTGGGTGAGCAGCGGCCGAGACTGCGGCCGGGCGTGATGGCGGCGCCGGTGCCGATGCCCGTGACGGGTGCCGACTACAAATGGATGAACCTCGTCGCGCGCAAACCACTGAAAGCGTTGCCGCGCATCGTGCGCCGGGCGGCGCTCGGTATCGGGGGAATGCTCATCGGGCGGGAATACCTGGCGGGCGGGCAGGCGCTCGCCGCCGGTCTGTTCGCAGGGGTCCTGCGTGCGGGGGTTCCGGTGTGGGCGGAGACGAGCCTGGTGCGGCTGGTACAGGACGGCGGCCGGGTCACGGGCGCGGTGCTGCGGCAGGGTGAACGTGAGGTCACCGTGCGGGCCCGCCGCGGCGTGGTGCTCGCGGCCGGCGGGTTCGACCACGATATCGCCGCCCGGCACAAGTACCAGTCCCCGGCGCTGATCCCACATGCCAGCCTCGGTGCCGAGGGAAACACCGGCGATGCCATCGAAGCGGCGCAGGAACTCGGCGCGGGCACCGTTTCCATGGACCAGGCCTGGTGGTTCCCCGCCTTCGCGCCGCTGCCCGGTGGTGCGCCCGCGGTGATGCTCGCGGAACGCTCCCTGCCGGGTTCGTTCGTCGTCGACCAGTCGGGCCGGCGATTCATCAACGAATCGACCGACTACATGACCTACGGCCGGCAGGTGCTGTCCCGCGAACGGGCCGACGACCCGGTCACCGATATGTGGCTGATCTTCGACCAGCGCTACCGCAACAGCTACACCATGGCCGGCGGTATCTTCCCCCGCCAGCCGATACCCGATGCCTGGTACGAGGCGGGTATCGCGCACCGCTCCGACGACCCGGCCGCGCTGGCCCAGGCCATCGGCGTGCCGGTGGACAACTTCACCTCGACCTTCGCTCGCTTCAACGATTACGCCGAGGCCGGGGTGGACGAGGAATTCGACCGCGGCGCAAGTGCTTACGATCGCTACTACGGCGATCCCACGGTGCGCCCGAACCCGAACCTGGCCGCGTTGCGCAAGGCGCCCTACTACGCGGTGAAGGTGGTCCTCAGCGATCTCGGCACGTGCGGCGGGGTCGTCGCCGACGAGCACGCCCGCGTGCTCCGGGAGGACGGAAGCCACATCGAGGGCCTGTACGCCATCGGCAATACGGCGGGTAATGCCTTCGGCGCGACCTACCCCGGTGCCGGCGCCACCATCGGGCAGGGGCTGGTCTACGGCTACATCGCCGCCCGGCACGCCGCGAGCGGGTCGACCGAATCCGAGGCTTCGGCGTCCGGCGACTGAGCACCGACCGGCGGTGACGGTGGTCCTTCGGCCGGGCGGACCGGCGACGTGAGCCGCGCGGTGCGGTGGCCGAGGCCCATCGGCCGGCGCAGTGCATCGCACCGCGCGGCGGGCGATGCGCACCCTGCGCTGAACATGCAGGTCGCAGAGTCGGTCGATCGCCCGGGGCCGGGCCCGCGGCCACGATTCGTCCGGTCACGCCGGTTCGGGCAGTGCCGGGGAGCAACCCATGTGCACGGCCTTCCGGCCTCGCCGAACACCAAGGCGGGTGGATGACGGCAGGCAGCGATGCCCCCGCTGCGCGGGAGTGCAACGGCGTCGGCGATCCGCCGGCCCAGGGCGCCGCAGATACGGGTGTCGGCCGGATCGGGATGCAGCCCGGCCTCCGAATGGCCTCGCTGCGAGCGGGCACGGACCAGTGCCGGACAGGGGCGTGGTTTCGCGGATATCTTCGTCAGCGGAGTGGGCCGGATGCCTGCTGCCTCCGGCCCACTGGTGAACTGTGGCGATCTGCCCGTCACATATGCGAGCCGCCGTCGACGCGGACTTCCGTTCCGGTGACGAAGTAGGCGTCCGGGGAACCCAGCATGGCCACCACCGCGGCCACCGCGTCCGGTCCGGCGAAGATGGCGCCGCCGTCGAGCGGTAGCGCGGGGGAGGCCTTGGCGAACATCGCGAGATCCACGTCGGCGGGGAGTCCGGGGCCGGCGCTCTGTTTGGCCTCGCCGGTGCCGTCGGTCATACCGGAGGAGATCGAACCCGGTTGTACGGAGTTGAACCGGATTCCCTGTTTGCTGAATTCCAAGGCCAGCGCGTGGGTCATCGCCTGGATACCGCCCTTGGACGCGGCGTATGCCGACATATAGGGATGGGCGAAGGCCGCCGATGTCGAACTGAAGTTCACCACGGCCGGGCCCACGCCGTGGCGCAGCGCGGCGATGGATTCCCGGGTCACAAGGAAGGTGCCGATGAGATTGATACGCACCACCTGTTCGAAATCGGCGAGGGTGGTCTGTTCGAAATGAGCCGAGCGCAGCACACCGGCGGCGTTGACGAGGGTGTCCAGACCGCCGAGCCGCTGTACCGCCTCGGCGACGCCGGCCCGCACGGACTCTTCGTCGGCGATATCCATCGGCACGGTGCTCAGCGCGCCCGAGTTCGCCTTGCCGGCGGTATCCCGCAGTCCCGCCTCGCTGATATCCGCGGCGACCACCTGGCCGCCTTCCGCCAGGATGCGTAGGACGCAGGCCTGGCCGATACCCGACCCACCGCCGGTGATCAGTACTTGCCGGCCGGTATACCGCTGGAGAACGCCCATATCGGTTTGCTCCTGTGTTCGGGGGCGGAACCCACTGGCGGCGCCGCCCGGACTGCCGAGAGTGGCACAGTCCGGTCCGCGTCCGGAAAGGTGGTTCCGTTCAGCGGGCCGCTCTCGGACACGCGGTACCGCTGCCGCGCATCATCGGATGGCCGGGCGTTGCCGCTCCAGACCGTCCTCATGTCGATTCTGGGCCGGTCACCGCAAACCACCGGAAATCGTTCACCGACTCGGATCGGCAGGTTCATGTTCTCGGAATACGCGTTCTTCTCCTTCATCGATCTCACCGACCCCAGCGTGCATCGCGAATACAACGAATGGCATCAGCTCGACCACCGCCCGGAGAACCTTCTGCTGCCGGGTGTGGCCTGGGGTGATCGGTGGGCGCGGCCGGCCGAGTACGCCGCACTGGGCCGGGCGTCGTCGACGGAGTTCGCCGGTGTCGACTACGTGGCGATGTACTGGTTCCGCCCGCCCTACGCGGAGAGTGTCGCGGCGTGGACGAAACTGGGCGAGGATTCGTTCCAGTGGGGCCGGGGGCCGCAGCTGCCCGGAGTCGAACGGCCGCTGCTGGGATTCTTCACGCCCGTGAAGGGCTACGCCGCCCCGCGGATCGGGGTGTCGCCGGACGCGCTGCCCTTCCGGCCCAATCGCGGACTGCACGTCACCGTCACCCATTTCACCGAACCGCACGGAGCCGCCGTGCACGACCGGTTCCGCTGGGACGACCGCGTCGGCATTCCCGCGCTGCTCGAATGCCCGGGAGTGGCGGGCGCATGGACATTTTCGCTGCACTCGCTGCAGAAACATCCCACCTTGACGCAACTGGGTGCCGGTAACCGTGAGTTCGCGCCGGGGTCGGTCCGGATCCGGTTGTTGTATCTCGACGCAGACCCGGCGGAGGTGACCCGTTCGGTGCTCGCGCGGGAACAGGACCTGGCCGAGGGGAGCGCCGGTGCGCCCCGGCCTGCCGCCGGGGAAACGCTGTTCGACGGTCCGCTGCGGACGATCATCCCCTGGCAGGACTGGTAACTGTCCGCGGAGATCGTCGACCGCTCTCGCTCGACGCCCTCACCTGGGGATGTGCCGGAACCGGATGACAGTGACTCACCGGTGAACCACACTGAGAGGGTTTGGAACATGCGGGAGGAGAGTCGTCATGGCTTCTCGGTATACAGCGGCGCTCGAGCGTGAGATCACCGATATGCGAACACAATACGAAACCTGGGTGCGTACCGGTGAGCCGTGGTCGTTGCGGGAACTGTTCAGTACACCGGACTGCGATATCGCAGAGTACTGCACAGAGTTCCGCCCCAGCGAATTCGGGCCACAGGCATGCGACGACGTGGAAGGCTACTGCCGCGCACGGGGTATCTGGCTGGAACCCGCGGGCGCGCACTACAACAGCATGACGCCGTATCTGCATCCCGGCCCCATCAGTGCGCAGCGGCTGACGGTCATCGGGCTGTTCAACGCAATCCTGTTCTGGCTCAACGACACCGTGGGCCGGGAGAAGTACGGTCACCTGTCGGAAGCCGAACAAGGGCGGGCGCGCGATGAGCTCGAGCGCCTGTGCCGCCTGCTGGAGCTCCGGATACTGCCGGCGGACCCGTCCCCGGTAGAAGCGGCCACGTTCGATTTCCTGTCACAGGTCGACGAATTGTCGAACGCACGGTGGCTGGAGCAGTTCCTCGCCTCGACCGTGGCACATCTGCGCACCGCGATCCGGGACCAGAACGCGCGGGCCCGCGGTGATCTGCTGACCGTCGCGGAGTACATCGACCTGCGCGCGCAGGTGTCGGGGATGTACCCGGCCATCGCCCTGTGCGAGTTCGGCCGCGACAGTTACCTGGATGGGGAACAGCTGTCGCGGGCGGGGCTGGATGCCGACTTACGCCGATTACGTGTGCTCACCGCGGAAATCGGGGCATTGATGAACGATATGTTCTCCTTCGAGAAGGAGTGCATTGCGGACCGGTCGGATTTCAACCTGATCCCGGTCTGCCTGCTGAACACGCCCGGTGCGACCCTGGCCGATGCGGTACGCGACGCGGGCACCATGGTGCGGGACCGTCTCACCGAGTTCCGCCGGCGCCACGATGCGCTGGCGGACCGCTGCCGCGAACCGGGACTCGCCGATACGGATCTCGCCGCGCAACTGCGTGTGCATCTTGCCGACCTCGCCGGATGTGTCCAGGCGACCTGGGTCTGGCAACTGGCCACGACCCGATACAAGGGCACGAGCATCTTCACGGAGAACCACCCCCATCCCGCCGGAGCGCGGTCGATGAGCAATGATGGTGATCATCACGGGTAGCCACCCCACCACTCGGTAGGCGAGGTTCGATGGCTGCGAACGGGGCGGTGGCGGGCAGAGCGGCGAAGGGGTGCGATGGAGCCGGAGCACAGCGAACTGGTCAGAGCGTGGTCTGCGGCCCTCCATGCGACCAGCGGCTCCGCACCCTCCGATCCGAGTATCGATCACCTACTGGGCTGGCTCGTGCACGATCTCGCGCATGCGCTCACAGCCACCTCGTTCGATCCCGCTGCGGGCGCCCGGGCGGGTGCCGCCCTGGCGGCCGCGGATCTGCCGGCATCCGATGTGGTGGCGACCTCGGCCCCGGTGCTGTGGTCGCTCGCGGGGGCGGGCGGCGATTCGGAAACGACCCGGAGGATGGCGGTACTGCTGGCCAAACTCGGCGAAGGGTTCGGTATCCGGCGGCAGATGTTGTTCGCCCCGCCCGACGCTCCCGGCCGGATGGCGGAGCGGATGGACGAGCGGTTCCGGGTGGTTTTCGACAACGCGGCGGTGGCCATCGCCATCGGCGATACCAACGGGGTCCTGCTCAACGCCAACCAGGCGCTCGCGGATATGATCGGCGTCCCCGCCGATGACCTGCGCGGTATATCGGTCTACGAATTCGCGCACCCCGAAGATCGGGAACGTATCCGCCGGCTCGTCTACGAGCGGCTGGTGCCGCACAAACAGGGCGCGGTGAAACTGGAACAGCAGATCGGGCGGGCCGACGGCAGCTACGGGTGGGCCGCGTTCTCCATCACCTTCGTCGAGGGCCGGGAAGGTCATCCGGACTACCTGCTGGCCGTGGGCGAAGACGTCACCGAGCAGCACCGGATGCGCGAGGAACTGCACCGGCAGGCCCGCCACGACCTGCTGACCGGCCTGCCGAACCGGCGTCAGTTGCTCGAATGGCTGGATTCGACGATTCGCGAAGCGGGCCCCCGGGACCGGATCGGCCTGTGCTTCGTGGATCTGGACCGGTTCAAGTACATCAACGACCGCTATGGTCACGGCACCGGTGACAAGGTCCTCACCGCCGTGGCGAACCGGTTGAACGACAGTGTGGTGGGGATGGGTTGCCTGGTCGCGCGGATCGGCGGCGACGAATTCGTGACCCTCGTCCCGCCGCCCGTCGACGACGACCGGATGACCCAGGTGGCCGAGCGGTTGCTCGGCGCCCTGTCCGATCCGGTGCTGACAGGTGGGCACCGGCTGCACGTCTCGGCCAGTATCGGTGCGGTGGTGACGACGGTCGAGGGCGGGCAGGCGGAGGCTTTGCTGGATGCCGCCGACGCCGGGCTGTATCACGCCAAGAACAGTGGGAAAGCCCAATGGGTACTGCATACTCTGCCCATAGACGATGGGACCGGTCCGGATCCTGTCGACGGTGACGGATCAACCGGCCTTCCCCGCTGATCCCGGGCGGTCAGGCTGTGCCGGCCATGGTGCCGACGAGCCCGCCATCGATGATCAGGTCCTGGCCGTTGATGTAGGAGGCGTCGGGGGAACCCAGAAAGGCGACGGCGTCGGCGACCTCGTCGGGCCGGCCGAATCGACCGGCCGGGACCCGGCTGCGGTTGGCGGCGGCGACCTGCGCCGGAAGACCGGCCTCGGGGTACATGGGGGTATCGATATAGCCGGGGCTGACCGAGTTGACCCGGATACCGCGCGGCGCGAGATCGGCGGCGAGAGTCCGGGCCAGATTGTGTACTGCGGCTTTGGTAGCGGAATAGAGGCCCAAACCATCGACACCCCGGTGCAGGGTCCACGAGGCGTTGACGACAATTGCACCGCCGTCGGGGATGAGGGGCAATGCCTTCTGGATGGTGAAGAAAACCCCTTTGAAGTTGACCGCCACGGAACGGTCGAAATCCTCCTCGGTGATCTCCCGGATCGGTGCGAAGATCCCGACCCCGGCATTCGCGAAGACCGCGTCGAGCCGGTTGTACCGGTCCCGGATGTCCTGTACGAGCGCGTCGAGCGCGGTCAGATCGGCGACATCCGCGACGAAACCGTGCGCCCGGTCGCCGAGGTATGCCACTGCCGCGTCCAGCCGGGCGGCGTCGCGTCCGGTGACGACCACCTGTGCGCCTTCGCCGATGAGGCGTCGCGCCGTGGCAATCCCGATTCCGCTGGTGCCGCCGGTGACCAGAGCGATCTTGTCGGTGTATCGAGTCATAGGGAAAGACTGGGTGTTCGAGCGGCAGCTGAACAGACCGAGCTGATGCGGGGTGTGGTACCACCAGGCAGCGTGCCCACGGGGCGGGCTCAGCTGATCAGGCGGGACTCCTCGGCGAAGGATTCCAGCCATTCCAGTGTGCCGGTGCCGGGGGTCGGGTTGTGCAGCACCAGATGGTGACCGGGATGGTCCGGCAGCGAGAGCCGGGTGTACTCGAAATGGAGGTCACCGCCGTGTGGATGGGTGATGGCCTTGGTGCCGTTCGCCGATTCGGTGACATCGTGCCTGGCCCACAGCCGGGCGAATTCCGCACTGGCGGTGCCGAGTTCGGTCGCGATCCGGTGAAAGGCCCGGTCCTGCGGATGTCTCGCCGCGTCCGCACGGAACCGCGCGACGATATCGGGCGCCGCCTCCTCCCACTGGGTGAAGGCGGCCCGGTAGCGGCTGCTGGTGAAAAACGCCACCAGGCAGTTGTCGTCGTGGTCGGTGAGACCGAATACTTCGCGCGCCGTGCTGTTCACCGCTGCGAAACCCCAGTATCGGTCGATGATGTAGGCCGGGCGGGGCAGCCAGGCGTCCAGAATGCGATGCCACTCCGGCGCGACCGGTTGTCGCGGATCGGTCGCGCCGGTGCCGGCGCCGGGCGGCTCGAGACCTGCCAGCCGAAACAGGTAGGCCCGTTCGTGGGTGTTGAGCCGTAGCGCGCCGGCGACAGCGGCCAGCACTTGCGCCGACACCCGGATATCGCGGCCCTGTTCCAGCCACGTGTACCAGGACACGCCGACCCCGGCGAGTACCGCGACCTCTTCTCTGCGCAACCCCGGGGTACGGCGCAGGCCGGCCGGCGGCAGGCCGACATCGGCGGGGGACAGCCGGGCTCGCCGGGAGGTGAGGAATTCGCGGAGTTCGTCTCTTCGGTCCACCCCCTCAGGTTATGTGGAACTCCCGGCTATGCGGCGGGGGTGGCGCCGGCGGGCACCGCAATGCTGGACACCGTGAACGGCAGCGACTCCGGTTCCAGTCCCGCCACCAGCCGGTTGTACTGACTGTTGACGACCAGCAGGCGTCCGTCGCCGGTCAGCGCCGCCTGGCTCGGATGCAGGAATCCACCCGGCGGGACGAGACTGTCGACGATCCGGGCAGCGGTGAGATCGTCGCTCATCTCCAGCACCGCCACCCGAGGTTCCTGGTCGGTGTCGGCGTAGAGATTTCCCTGGGTCACATAGACCCGCCGTCCGTCATCGGAGACCAAGGCGTCGCCGCTGGGCAGCAGCTCTCCGCCCAGGTCCACCTCATCGACTGCGCCGGTGAACCGGTCGATACGCCAGAGCCTGCCGGTGTTGCTCTGCACCGACAGCAGATGCCGGCCGACGGCGAGGATGCCGTTGAGATTGTGCTCACCGTGTACCCATTCGACGGCGGTGTCGTCGATATCGAGCCACTGTTCCATCTGCCAGCGGCCGTCGCGTTCGGTGATCCGGTAGATCATCGGCAGAAAGGAATCGGTGACGTAGGCCGTGCCGTCCTCCGCGACGGACACTTCGTTCACGAAACCGCCCGGGAGACTGTGGAGTTCGGCGAGCAGTTCGCCGCTGCCGGGCTCGTAGACCCGGGTGATGTTGCTACCGGCGCCGTTGACGAACAGGCGCCCCGCGGCGTCCATGGTCATTCCGGAAGTGAGTGTTCGTCCGTCGGTCCCGTGCGGCGACCACAGCTCCGCGTCGGGCCGGTCCACATGCCCGCGGTACAGGACCCCGTCCGCGGCGCTGCCGACGAAATAATGTCCGGTTTCGGGATCGTAGGCGAGGCCCGTAGGAAATGCTCGATCGCCGGGGATCACATAGTGGCCGGGCGGCTCGGCCGGGGCGGGGGCCGTACAGGCGAGAGTCACCGACGCGGTCAGACCGAGGATGAGATGGCGTATACGAACGCGCATGGCGTCGTCCTTTCCTAGATGCGATCTTCCGCATCATCGGCCATCCGCGGCGTTCCTCCCGATATCTGTCGATGCAGGTGTTCGTGTTCCTGGGTGTGCGAAACCCAGGCACGGCGGCCGCCGGTCCCCGTGGTGAACCGACGAGAAAGGCTCCGCACCCGTAGGTGCGGAGCCTTCAAGTCACACGAATCAGATCGCGCGGACGTCCTGAGCCTGCGGGCCCTTCTGGCCCTGGCCGATCTCGAACTCTACCCGCTGACCCTCTTCGAGGGTTTTGAAGCCCGAGCCCCCAATGGCCGAGTAATGCACGAAGACGTCAGGGCCGCCTCCGTCTTGGGCGATGAAGCCGAAGCCCTTCTCGCCGTTGAACCATTTCACACTGCCTTGCGCCATGCTTTAATACTTCATTCCTGTAGATGAGCCGCGCAGATCACTTTGATAAGCGCAGTCTCGGTGAACCAGTGTGTCACACCCGTGGGCGATCCGTCCAGGGGGGTGTACCCAGCGCGGGGCAGCCGCGCGTTCCGGCTTGTATGCCCGGCCGGTCGAGGACCCGCTATGGACTGCGAAAGACGTTGACGGACAACATGGTTCAGGGACGATCGAGCGCCGGTTCCCGTCAGCGGCGCTTGGGGTCGAACGTGGACTCGACATCGGATTTCGCGACAGCCTTGGCCTTTTTTTCCGCACGCTTTTCCTTCAGCGTTTTTCCGGATTTCTTGGTGGCGCCGCCACGGGGAGATTTATCGGACATGGATGTCCTTACGTTTCGCCGGACCTGAACGGTCCCGTTGTCTCCACCGTACGCGACGCCGGCAGGTTCGGTGCGAAAACAGCTCGGCGGCGAGCGCCGGCCGCTATTCCTCGGTGAGCCGGCCCGCCGCCATATGCCAGCGGCGCGTCGCGTGCACGGAGTCGAGCATGCGGCGGTCGTGTGTCACCAGCAGAAGGGTGCCGGTGAAGGAGTCGACGGCCTGCTCGAGCTGTTCGATGGCCGGAAGATCGAGGTGGTTGGTCGGCTCGTCGAGAACGAGCAGGTTCACGCCGCGGGCCTGTAGCAGGGCCAGCGCGGCGCGGGTGCGTTCACCCGGAGAGAGCGTGTCGCAGGCGCGGGTGACGTGCGGTCCGCGCAGCCCGAACTTGGCGAGCAGCGTCCGTACCTCGGCATCCGGCCAGTCGGGGACGGCCGAGCCGAAGGTCGCGGACAGCGTCTCGCCCCCGCGGAACAGGCCGCGGGCCTGGTCGACCTCGCCGATCTGCACCCCGGACCCGAGCGCCGCGGTGCCGGTATCAGGGGCGAGCTTGCCGAGTAGCAGGGCCAGCAGCGTCGATTTGCCGGAGCCGTTCGCGCCGGTCAGAACGATGCGGTCGGCCCAGTCGATCTGCGTGGTGACCGGTCCGAGTACGAAGTCCCCGCGGGCGACGACGGCATTGCTCGCCGTGGCGACCACGGAACCGCTGCGTGGTGCCGCAGCGATCTCCATCCGCAGCTCCCACTCCTTGCGCGGTTCCTCCACGACGTCGAGTCGTTCGATACGACGCTGGGTCTGACGGGCCTTCGCGGCCTGTTTCTCGGTGGATTCGGCGCGGGTCTTGCGCGTGACCTTGTCCGAATCGTTCTTGCTCTTCCGGCGCGCGTTGCGGACACCGTGCTCCAGCCAGTTGCGCTGCATCCGCGCCCGCGCTTCGAGGGAGGCTTTGGTATCGGCGAATTCGTCGTACGCCTCGCGGGCGTGCCGGCGCGCGATCTCGCGTTCGGTCAGATAGGAGTCGTAGCCGCCGTCGTAGAAGTTGACCTGTTGCTGGGCGAGATCCAGTTCGAGAACGGCGGTCACCGTGCGGGTCAGGAATTCGCGGTCGTGGCTGATGATCATCAGCGGCACCCGGACGCCGGTGACGAATCGTTCGAGGCGGTCGAGACCGTCGAGGTCGAGGTCGTTGGTGGGTTCGTCGAGCAGCAGGATATCGAAGCGCGACAACAGGACCGAAGCGAGTCCGGCGCGGGCGGCCTGCCCACCGGACAACCCCGTCATCGGGGCGTCCAGTCCGCCGGCGAGGCCGTCGACGAGCCCGAGATCGGCGGCCACCTCCGCCGCGCGCTGGTCGAGGTCGGCGCCGCCGAGAGCGAGCCAGTGCTCGAGAGCGGGGGAGTAGTCGTCGTCTCCGCCGTCGGCGAGTCGCTCGGCGGCCGCGTCCATGACCCGCTGGACGTGGGCGACGCCGGTCCGGCGGGCGAGGAATTCGAGCACGGTCTCGCCGGCGGTGCGTTCGGGTTCCTGAGCCAGGTAGCCGACGGTGGCGTCGGGCGGGCTGAGAGTGATCCTGCCTTCGCCCGGAGTTCCGTCGGCGAGCATGCGCAGCAGTGTCGATTTACCCGCGCCGTTGACGCCGACCAGCCCGATCACGTCGCCGGGGGCGAGGGTGAGATCGAGGTCGGCGAACAGGGTGCGTTCGGCGTGCCCGGCCGAGAGACCACTGGCCTGCAATGTTGCGCTCACCGCGCATATTCTGCCCGGACCGGCGGCGGCACCGGGATCCGGCCGCCGGGAAGTGGAGGTGGTCGTAATTCAGGACCGGGCGGTATGGCTCGATACTGCGTCGGCGGTGAGGGGCAGCGCGCGCAGGCGCACCCCGGTCGCGTGATGGACGGCATTGGCCACGGCGGCGGCGGCTCCGACGATCCCGATCTCGCCGGCACCGCGCGACCCCATCGGGTTGGTGTGCTCGTCCACTTCGTCCAGCCAGATCGCATCGATGTCCTGGACGTCGGCGTGCGCGCTGATGTGATAGGACGCAAGATCGTGGGTGACGACATGCCCGAACCGGTGGTCGCGGACGCTGTCCTCGTGCAGGGCTCCGGAGATTCCCATGATCATCCCGCCGATCAGCTGTGACCGCAGGGTGCTCGGGTTGATCGCCCGGCCGATCGAGAACACCCCGAGCATGCGCGGGATGCGGATCTCACCGGTGTCCCGATGGACCCGGGCTTCGACGAACTGGGCGCCGAACGAGTGCAGCGCGAACTTCTCGGCGTCCGGGTTCTCCGCCGCCTGTGCGCTGCTGCGCGCGCCGATGGCCGGGGTGTCGCCGTGCTCGTGCCGGAAGGCCCGGGCGGCGGCGACCACGGCAGAACCCCATGAGCCGATTCCGCTGGAGCCGCCTGCGACGCTGGCTTCGGGCAGATCGGTATCGCCGATCCGCAGCCGCACGGCGTCCGGGGTGCAGCCCAGTGCGTCGGCGGCGATCTGGGTCAGCGCCGTCCAGGTGCCCGTTCCGATATCGGCGGCCCCGATGTCGACGGTGTAGCGTTCGTCGTCGCCGAATTCGATCCGGGCGGTGTTTCCCGGCATCGCCATGGCGGGGTAGGTGGCCGCCGCGACCCCGGTGCCGACGAGCCAGTCGCCGTCGATTCGTGCGCGCGGGGCCGGATCGCGCCCGGCCCAGCCGAAACGTTCGGCACCGGTGCGGAGACATTCGACGAGATGCCGTCCCGACCACGGCCGGCCTGTCTCCGGATCGGTGTCCGGTTCGTTGCGGATCCGCAGCTCGATCGGGTCGATCCCGCAGGCCACGGCGAGTTCGTCCATCGCCGATTCGGCGGCGTACATACCGGGGCATTCACCGGGTGCGCGCATCCAGAACGGCACCGGCACATCCAGCGCGACCAGGCGATGGGTGGTCTTCCGGTTCGGGGCGGCGTACATCGTCCGGGAGGCGACCGCCGTCTGCTCGGCGAATTCCTTGATCCGGGAGGTCGTTTCGACGACCTCGTGCGACAGTGCGGTCAACCGGCCGTCGCGATCCGCACCCAGCCGCATCCGCTGCACGGTCGGTGTGCGGTATCCGACCAGCGCGAACATCTGCTGCCGGGTGAGAGCGAATTTCACCGGTCGTCCGGCGCATCGCCGGGCAGCCAGCAGCGCGAGCACATTGTGGGCGTGCGGCGCCCCCTTCGAACCGAAGCCGCCGCCGACATGCGGTGCCAGCACCCGCAGCTGCGGCGGCTCGAGCCCGAACAGCGGCGCCAGCGTCGACCGGACGGTGTGCACGCCCTGCGTGGAGTCGTAGAGCGTGACCTGGGGCCGGCCGGACGATTCGTCCCAGCGGGCGATACAGGCGTGCGGTTCCATCGGATTGTTGTGCTCGGCGGGCGTGGTGTAGGTCCGGTCGATACGCACCTCCGCGGCCGCCAGCCCCGCCTCGACGTCACCGTCCTCGGTATCGGTCGAGAAGGTGGGGTTCACCTGCTCGGGTGCGTAGCGGGCCGGGTCGTCGGCGCGCAGTTCGGTGTGGTGGGATTCGGTCCGGTACTCGACCCGCACCAGATCGGCGCCGTGGCGTGCGGTTTCGGCGGTTTCGGCGAGCACCGCGCCGATCAGCTGTCCACGGAAGTGCACACGGTCGTCCTGGAGAATGCTCAGTTCACCGTCGGAGGTGTCGGCGAGCGCGGGGGAGTCGAATACGGTCAGCGCCGCGACCACTCCCGGAAGCCGCAGTGCGTCGCCGGTGTCCATGGCATCCACTCGGCCGCGGGCCACGGTGGCCTGGACGGGATGCAGATACAAGGGGTCTTCCACGGGATGTTCGCTGGCGTACGGCGCTGTACCGGTGACCTTGGCATGACCATCCAGCCTGGTCAGCGGCGTACCCATCGAATCGGCAGATATCAGTGTCATCGCTGCGCCTGTTCGGTGAGGGTCTGCAGGGTCGAGACCAGCATGCGGCGGGCGAGTCCGACCTTGAACTCGTTACCGTCCAGCGGGCGGGCCTCGGCGAGTTCGGCGTCGGCGGCCCGTTCGAAGGTCTGCCCGGTCGCCGCGGCGGCAGTGAGTGCGGCTTCGGCCCGCCGCGCACGCCACGGGCGATGCGCGACGCCGCCGAGAGCCAGCCGAGCGGACCGGAGGGTGCTGCCGTCGGATTCGAAGGCCAGTTCGGCCGCCACCGAGACCAGTGCGAACGCATAGGACGCCCGGTCTCGCACCTTGCGATAGTCCGCCACCGCCCCGTCCGGTGGTGCCGGGATCTCGATTCCGGTGATCAGCTGACCATGGGCCAGGACGGTGTCACGCTCGGGGCGGTCGCCGGGCAGCCGGTGGAAGCCGGTGATCGGGATCCGCTGCTCGCCCTCGGTGCTCTCGGTCACCACCTGGGCATCCAGCGCCGCGAGCGCGACCGCCATATCCGATGGATGCACCGCCACACAGTGCTCGGAAGCACCGAGGATCGCGTGATAGCGGACGTACCCGCCGAACGCCGCGCAACCGCTGCCGGGCTCGCGTTTGTTGCACGGAGTCGTCACATCCTGGAAGTACACGCACCGGGTCCGCTGCAGCAGATTGCCGCCGGTGGTGGCCAGATTGCGCAACTGTCCCGATGCCCCGGAGAGCAGGGCCCGCGACAGTGCCGGATAGCGCGCGCGGACCACCGGATGCGCCGCCAGATCGCTGTTGCGGACGGCCGCGCCCACCCGTAGCCCGCCGTCCGGGGTCTCCGCGATCTCGTCCAGCGGCAACCGGGTGATATCGACCAGCAGCTCGGGCGCGGCGATGCCCAGCTTCATATGGTCGACCAGGTTGGTGCCGCCGCCGAGGAACGCCGCTTCCGGCCGGTCGGCCACCACCGCCACAGCCTCCCGGGCGCTGGTCGCGCGCCGGTATTCGAACGGGATCACCGGGCCGCCGCCTGCCGGATCGCCGCCACGATATTCGGGTAGGCCGCGCAGCGGCACAGGTTGCCGCTCATCCGTTCCCGTATCTCGGCGCCGTCGAGGTCCGCGGCAGCCGTGAGATCCGGGGTGACGTAACTGGGGTTCCCGGCCTTCGCTTCCGCCAGCATCCCCACCGCCGAGCACACCTGTCCGGGCGTGCAGTAGCCGCATTGGAAGCCGTCGTGCTCCAGAAACGCCTGCTGGACGGGGTGCAGCGATTCGCCGTCGGGCAGTCCGGCCGCGGTGACGACCTCGGCGCCGTCGTTGGCCGCGGCGAAGGTGAGGCAGGTGGTCGCGCGCCGGCCGTCGAGCAAGACCGTGCACGACCCGCACTGACCGTGATCGCAGCCCTTCTTCGGTGCGGTGACACCGAGGTGCTCCCGCAGCGCGTCCAGCAGAGTGGTGCGATTGTCCACGCGCAGCGTCCGCCGCTGCCCGTCCACGTCCAGCGCGATATCGCTGTGATTCTCGGCAGCTGTCATAGCCGCCGGATACCCCCGGCTCACGTCCCAAACCGGAGGGCCGCACATCGAGCCGACTCCGCCGCCGCACCGGTGCGATGAATGGGCATATCGAGATCGCGCAGCCGCGCACCACTCCCGTTGCGCCGCTGCGCCACGATCTCCGCGGCTATCGACACCGCCGTCTCCTCCGGGGTATCGGCACCCAGATCCAGGCCGGTCGGCGCGGCGAGACGCCCCAGTTCGGCCTCGGTGACCCCCACCTCGCGAAGCCGGCGCACGCGGTCGGCGTGGGTGCGCCGGCTCCCCATGGCGCCGACGTACCCGGCCTCGCTGCGCAGCGCCGCCGCAAGCAACGGCACATCGAACTTCGCATCATGGGTGAGCACACAGATCACGGTCGATTCGGTCACCGGCGTCGCTGCCAGATATTCGTGCGGCCAGCGCACGACCACCTCGTGCGCCGCCGGGAAACGCGAGGCGGTGGCGAAGGCCGGCCGAGCATCGCAGAGGGTGACCCGATAGCCGAGGAATCGGCCGATGCGGGTGAGTGCGGCGGCGAAATCATCCGCGCCGAAGACGAGCATGCGCGGCGGCGCGGGAAAGGAGTGTACGAACACGCGCAGGTCGCGGGCCGTATCGGTGCCCGGGATGTCGAGTATCCGGGTGGTACTCGTATCGGCCAGTGCACGCACCCGATCCAGCGAGGCATCCGCCGCCGGAATGGTGTCTCCGGCATGAGCTGGGATCAGGGTATGACGGACCGCGTGTTCGGCTCCGGAGAGGACTGTTGCCAGTGTGACCGGATACCCGCGCCGAATCGCTGCCAGCAAGGGCGCGAGCACCGCACGCAGTGATTTGTCGAGAGGCTCGATGAACACGTCCAGCCAACCCCCGCACGGCAGGCCCGGGCTGGAGAGATCACCCTCCGCACCGTCGTACCGCAGTTCCTCCGGACCACCGCCGTGGATGACGGCGTGCGCCCGCGCACAGATATCGCCGTCGACACACCCTCCGGAGATACTGCCCACGACCTGGCCCGATTCCGAAACCGCCAGCGCGGTTCCCGACGCACGTGGTCGTCCGGATGAACTGTCCACCACTCGCGCCACAACGGCCCCGCATCCCGCGCGTGACCACGCGAGTGCCGCCTCCCAGACCGCATTCATCGGTCGTGGGGGATGTCCGGGTGGTCAGGGTTCGGCCCAGGCACGGCCGCGGTCGGCGTTGATCCCAGTGCGCCGGAGTTCGCCCCATTGCTCATGCGTCGCGCTTACCCGCCGGACCGGTTGTTATGCGTCGACCCCAGGTGGTCATCGCGGACTTCAGGCTCAGGTCAGCGGCGATAGCCGGACTCGAACCACGGCGCGGACTGTACGGCGACCCACATGAGTTCTGTGTCTCGTTCGGCACCCGGACGGACGGTAAGTGGATAGTGGCGCGGCAAGGCACATCGACCACAGCAGAGGGCATCGCGGCCGGCAACCTGCTCCGTCCACAATGGAGCCAGGGGAGCAACCAACCGCGTACGTGGGTGCCTTGTTCTCGTTTTGCTATTTCGGAGACACGTTGCCGTGCAAAGAGTTTCCCCGCTGAGCCGTCGGCCTGGCACTTCGTCGGACACTCGGGATCGCTTGCACCCCATGGTTCCCGGCGTTTCCGTATCGGATGCTGGACAGCCCGGCAGGTGAGTATGATCTGGCGACGTGGAGCTTGTCTTGTGCCAGTCGCCGTGGTCCAGTGTGACCACCCGGCGGTACGCGAACGCACCCGTACAGCAACCGTCACGGTCTGTGCGGAGCATCGGATGACCCAACAGTCCCATTTCCAGGGCGGGCCATCCGACAGATCGTCGAGCATCGCAACGGATTCCACCCACAAGCCTCGCCGGTGGACGCTACGGCAAGGATTCGGACCGGACCGGATGCTCGCCCGACGCTCCTGAAGGTAGCCGTGTTCCCATTCCATACCTGGAGTTAACTCTTTGACGACACAGCACGAACCCCAACCGCAACGGTCCGCTTGGCGCGGATTCGGCGAGCCACCGCCTCTGACCGGTCTGCAACGGTTTCCGACCTACACGGAGGAATTCGCGGCCGATCCGCACGGGGCCTACGATCAGATGCGCCGCCAGCACAAGAGCTTGGCGTCGGTCGAGCTGGCGCCAGGCGTCCCGGCTACCTTGGTGATCGGGTACTTCACCGCCATCCGGATCAACAACGACGACGCCCATTTTCCCGCGGACCCGCGCACCTGGCAGGAGAGGGTGCCCGACGACTGCCCGGTGAAACCCATGATGGCGTACCGCCCCAATGCGCTACGCAGTGCGGGTGAAGAGCACCGGCGTTTTCGGAAGGCCAGCGTAGACGGCATCGAAGAGATCAACCTGTTCAATCTGAACTCGGAGATCGAGGACATTGCGATACCGCAGATCAACCAGTTCTGCAGGTCAGGACAAGCCGATCTGGTAGGTCAGTATGCGTTTCCCCTGACGTTCGCATACCTGAACCAGATGGTCGGCTGCCCTCCTAAGATCGGCCAGGATGTCGCACAAGGCATGGCGCAGATGTTCGAGGGCACAAACGCGGCTGAGGGCAACGCGCTGTTCGAGGGTGCGCTTGCTCGGCTGGTCTCACTCAAGCGAACCGTCCCCGCTGAGGACCTGACGTCTCGTCTGATTGCCCACCCGGCCGGTCTCACCGATAGCGAACTCGTCCAGCAACTCGTGACCATCTACGGCGCGGGTATCGAGCCGTTGACCAACCTGATTGCCAACACCCTCCTGCTGATGCTCAGCGACAGCCGGTTCCAGGGCGAGGCTGCTTTGACCACCCGGGATGCGTTGAATGAGCTGTTGTTCAAAGACCCGCCTCTGGCAAACTTCCTCATCACGTACCCGCGGCAGCCGATCTTGGTGGACGAGGTCTGGTTACCTGCTGATCAGCCGGTGATCACGAGCCTGGGAGCCTGCAACAACGACCCGGCTATCGTCGGCGCCTATACCGACAACAGGTCTCATCTTGCGTGGGGCACCGGTCCGCACACGTGCCCGGCGAAGTCCGTCGCGTACTCCGTCGCGCAGAATGCCATCGATCAGCTTTTCGATGCGATTCCCGAGATGATGCTGTCCTGTCGGCCGGATGAATTGGTGTGGCGCCCGGGCGGGTTCCATCGGTCGTTGGCGGCGCTGCCGGTCGAGTTTCCGCAGTCTGGCCCCTTCTGACTTGCGGGTGGGGGGGGGGGGGGGGGGGGGGGGGGGGGGCCGCCCGGCGGGGCCAGGAAGCACGGCGGAGGGGGCGAGGGGGGGGACGACGACCCAGGCCGGGGCGGGGAAAGAAGACCAGAAAAAAGAAGGT
>NZ_JARWOV010000075.1 GCF_029868855.1 Nocardia carnea
CCCCCCCCCCCCCCCCCCCCCCCCCCCCCCCCCCCCCCCCCCCCCCCCGGTGCTTTTCGCGGGCAGACGTGTCTGGGCGGCCGCCGGATGCGCGCGGTGGCGGGCGGAGCCGACCGGTCGCTTGGCGCATATGGGCAACGGCCCGGAAATATTCGGGAAACGTCCTGGTCATCAGCATGGAATAGACCAATATTCATCCTATGACCAGGTCGGTATCCGGCCGTCCGTGGTCATCGGGGTCGCTCGCCGCCGTTGCCGATATGCGGGTCCGCTCCCCGGACCGCGTTCGTTCGCGTGCTCGGAGACAGCGGATAGGTTCCCTGTCCAAGGCGCGGCGATTGCGGTGCAGATCACAGAGTGAGGGTGCAGAAAATGGCGTGGCGATCTAGATACAGGAGAGTGTCGTTCGCGGTACTCGCGGTGGCACTGGCGATCACGCTGGGAGCCTGCACCAGGCCCGCGACGCAGGAAGCGGAAGCGAGCGCGGGCGGAACGATCCGGGTCGCGGTGGGGATCGACTCGTCGTTCGCGGCGTTCTTTCTCGCGGACCAGGAGGGAATGTTCCGCGACGCGGGCCTGAATATCGAACTCGTGCAGTTCGGCAGCGGCGGGGAAGCGGTCGACGCGCTTGCCAGTGGTCAGGTTCAGCTCGCCGGCAGTTCGGACACCACGACCATTTCGCAGTTGCGGCAGAACCCGGATATGCGGGCGATATTCGCCTATGAAGCGTCGGGCGATTACATCAAGGTCGTCCTGCGCAACGGTATACAGACCGCGGCCGATATCGAGAAGATCGGATTCGTACCCGGCCTCGGACAGGTGTCGACCGATAAATATCTGCGGGCCAACGGTATCGCGGCCGATTCCGTCGAGATGATCTCGGCGACACCCAGCGATATGCCGGCACTGCTCGCCCGCGGCGATATCGACGGTTATGTGCTGTGGGAGCCGTGGCCGGCCGCCGCGGTGACGCAGGGAACCGGCCGGGTCGTCGGGGTGACCGGCGATTTCGATTGGATCTACCACCATTGGGCGGTATCCACCGATTCGTGGCTCGAGAAGAATCCGGCCGAGGCACAGCGGTTCGCGCAAGTGCTGGCGGCGGCCGGCGAGCGGGTCGAACAGGACCCCGCCCGGGCCGCGGCGGCCACCCGGACGGCAGTCAACGTGGCCGACGACCAGACCCTCGTCGCGATTCGTGAAATCGACTTCGGGGTCACGAATCTGACCGAGAAAGACGTGGATTCGGCGCAGCAGATCGTCGATTTCTATCAGGACATCGGCGTCCTCTCCGAGCAGCCCGACCTGGGGTCGGCGATGCTGCTCGATTGGTACAAGGAGGAGAAGAAATGACCGTGACCACACCTGATGTCGCAAGAGCGGGCGCTACCGACAAAGGCGTTTCGGTGCAGATCCGGGATCTGGACATCAATTTCGGAACCGCCGAGATCGTCGCGGGTATCGATCTCGCGGTACGGCCGGGCGAATTCGTCTGCCTGCTCGGGCCCAGCGGTTGCGGTAAATCGACACTGCTCTCCGCCATGGCCGGGTTCGTCCGGCCCGCAGCCGGCGGCATCGTCTGCGACGACGCGGACATCGACGGCAGCAATCGCCATGCCGGGATGGTCTTCCAGAGTTCGGAGGCACTGTTCGACTGGATGACCGTCGCGCAGAACGTCGCCTACGGTCCGCGAATGCACGGCGCCAAAAAAGCCGAGCAGGCGCGGATCGCGGCCGAATACCTGGGAATGGTCGGACTGCCGCATGCCGGCGGGAAGTTCCCGGCGCAGCTGTCCGGCGGGATGCGGCAGCGGGTGCAGATCGCCCGGGTTCTGGCCAACCAGCCCTCGCTGGTGCTGATGGACGAACCGTTCGGTGCGCTGGACGCCCAGACCCGGCAGGTCCTGCAGACCGAACTGGACAAGATCTGGCGGCATACCGGCTGCACGGTCGTCTTCGTCACCCACGATATCGACGAGGCGCTCACCCTCGCCGACCGTGTCGTGGTGATGACGGCCGGCCCCGCAGCCCGGATCAAGAGCGTCTACGACGTTTCCGCACCGCGTCCCCGTGACCGGGCGCATCCCGAGGTGATCGAACTGTACGAGCAGCTGCGTGACGATATCCGGGCCGAAGTCGTCGCGGCCCTGCGTAATCAGGGGTTCGAAGGCGAACCGGACCTCGCGGGCGTCCGGGGCGAGGAGGAAAAGGTATGACCGTCGTAGCGGAAATCCGTACACCACGTGGCACGGTCTCGGCGCGCAGCGCCGGAATGCGAATCGGTAATCAGGTACTGCGCACCGGGGCACTGTGGCTCGGGTCGGCACTCATCGGACTGGCTGTCTGGTCGTTCCTGGCGTGGTGGTACGGCCCGACGACGATCGCCTCGCCCGCCGAGGTATGGCGGGCGGCGGGCGAACTGGCCGAGAGCGGTGTCCTGTGGACCTCGGTGGTCGCCTCGGGGCAGCGCATTCTGCTCGGCTGGAGCCTCGGCGTGATCGTCGGCGCCCCGATCGGCATCCTGATGGGGCGGTTCAACCTGGTGCGGCAGCTGCTCGACCCCTATATCGAGTTCTTCCGGTTCATCCCACCCATCGCGTTCGTGACGCTGGCCGTGGTGTGGTTCGGTATCGGTGAGACCTCCAAGGTGGTGCTGATCTTCTACACCTCGGTGTTCATCGTGACTGTGAGCACGATCGCCGCCACTGTCTCGATCAGCGAGAACAAACTGCAGGCGGCGACCAATCTGGGTGCCGGCCGGCTCCAGATCATGCAGACGGTGGTGCTGCCGTCCGCGGTTCCGGGCATCGTCACCGGCGCCCGGCTGGCGATGGGCAACAGCTTCCTGACCATCGTCTCCGCGGAGATCGTCGCCTCCGAGCACGGTCTCGGCTCGATGATCTGGCAGGCCCGTAACTACGGCCGTATCGACTGGACCTTCGTCGGCATCATCGTGCTCGGCATCATGGGCTTCCTCTTCGACCGCGTCCTGCGCCTGTCCTCCACCAAGTTCCTCGCGCGCTATGGCGTCAAATAATCAGATGGGTGCCCGATCCGGTGAATGCGATCCGTACACACGCGCGCAGGATTCCGCGTAATTTTCTCAACGGGGTCGAGCGGGTCGGGAATCGCCTGCCGCATCCGTTCATACTCTTTCTCCTGATCGCGGCGGCGATCGCGGTCGCCTCCCTCATCGCCTCGCTGGCCGGTGCGACGGTGATCGACCCGAAGGAGAACACACCGGTCGCGATCCAGAGCCTCATCTCGGGCGAGGGACTGCAGTTCGCGCTCACCTCGATGATCGACAATTTCCTATCGTTCCCGCCGCTGGGTCTGGTGATCGTGATGCTGCTCGGGGTGGGCCTGGCCAACCAGGTGGGCCTGCTGGAGGTCGCGTTCAAGGCCATCGTGGCGCGGGCGTCGTCGCGGATGCTCACCTTCGTGGTGATCTTCGTCGGCATCGTGAGCAATGTGGCCTCGGAATCGGCCGCCATCGTGATTCCGCCGCTGGCCGCGATGCTTTTCCTGGCGGTGGGGCGGCATCCGATCGCCGGACTCGCCGCCGGATTCGGGGCAGTGGGGGCAGGGTTCTCGGCGAACTTCCTGATCGCCGGCACCGATGTGCTGCTGTCCGGGCTCACCACCTCGGCGGCGGGAATCGTCGACAGTGACGCCGTCGTGACACCCGTAGCGAACTGGTATTTCATGTCGGCGTCCACGGTGGTGCTCACACTCGTGGGCGTTTTCGTGACGGAGAGAATCGTCGAACCGCGGCTGGGACCGTACGAGCGATCGGGTCAGGTGGAGACAGGGGAGTTCACGATCTCGGTGGAGCAGCGGCGCGGCCTGCGCCGGGCATCGCTGGCGGCGATGGTCTACCTCGTGGCCGCGGGTGCACTGATCGTGCCACCGAAGGGTCTGCTGCGCGGCGACGACGGTGGCATCATCGATTCGCCGTTCATGGATTCGCTGGTGCCGATCATCTTCCTCTTCTTCGTGACGGTGGGCGTGGTGTACGGCGCGGCCACCGGTGCCGTACGGTCCAGCAGCGATGTGCCGAAATTGATGATCGAGTCGGCACGGGAGCTGGCCGGAATCCTGGTTCTGGTTTTCGCGGTGGCACAGGCGCTCGCGTATTTCGAATGGACCAATATCGGGTTGTGGATCGCGGTACAGGGTGCGGAAGTGCTCGATAACCTCGAATTGCACGGGGTGGTGGCCCTCGTCATTCTGAGTATCGTCACCCTGGTTCTCAGCCTGGTGATCTCCAGCGGTTCCGCGCTGTGGTCGATCATGGCACCGGTCTTCGTGCCGATGATGATGCTGAACGATGTCAACCCCGCGTATGCGCAGCTCGCGTACCGCATCGCGGATTCGTCGACCAATATGCTGGTACCCCTCAGCCCGATCCTGGCCGTGGCGCTCGGATATATCCAGCGCTACGACAAGAAGGCAGGAATAGGCACGGTGTTCGCATTGATGATCCCCTATGCGATCGCCTTCTACGCGATCTGGATCGTTCTCTTCGTGGTGTGGGTTCTGCTGGGTGTACCGATCGGACCCGGGCAAACGCTGCACGAAATCTCCTAGTGCACAAGCAAACCGAAAGAAGTGTGGGAATGACCGATACATCGGGGTACGTGGACACCGCGCTGGACGAGCGGGTGGAGAAGCAATTGCGCGACGATATCGCCGGTTTGCGGGAGACACTGCTGTCGGTGAGTCACGATATCCACCGGAACCCGGAGGTCCGGTTCACCGAACACCACGCCAGCGCACTGCTCGCGGATACGCTGGCCGCGGAAGGGTTCACCGTCGAGACGGGGGTCGCCGGCCTCCCCACGGCGTTCTTCGCGGAGTTCGGTTCCGCGGATACCGGGCCGACGGTCGCGATATTCCTCGAATACGACGCGCTCGAGGAGATCGGCCACGCCTGCGGTCACAATGTGATCGCCGCAATCGGACTGGGTGCGGCGATCGCAGTGCGGCGCCGGCTGGCCGCTTCCGGTGCCGGCGGCAGGATCATCGCTGTCGGCAGTCCCGCCGAAGAAGGCGGTGGCGGCAAAACGTATCTGCTCGACAGCGGCCGGCTCGGCGGAATAGATGCCGCCATGATGATGCATCCCTCGGGTGAGAACCTCGCCGCCATGCGGACTCTGGGCCGGGTCGCCCTCGACTTCGAGTTCACCGGAAAAGCCGCGCACGCCGCCGTCTCCCCGCACGACGGCGTGAACGCTCTCGATGCCGCGGTGCTGACATTGAACGCCATCGGGCTGCTACGGCAACAGCTTCCCGACGATGTCCGGGTACACGCGGTGATACGCGACGGCGGGGAAGTACCCAATGTGATCCCGGAACGCGCGGTGATCCGCACCTACATCCGGGCCGCGGACACCGAAGCGCTGGTGGGCAATTTCCAGCCGCGGATCGAACGGTGTGCGCAGGGTGCCGCGCTCGCCACGGGGGCGACGGTGAACATCACGAAACAGGCGCCGACCTATGCCGGTCTGCGACCGAATCCGGTACTGGCGCAACTGGTCGACGCGAATTTCGCGCGGATCGGGCGGGTGACCGAACCACCGCGCACCGAGGTGTTCCCGGGGTCGACCGATATGGGAAATATCAGTCAGGTGATTCCCGCCATCCATCCGAATATCGAATTCGTACCCGGGTTGTCCATGCACACCCGCGAGGCCGCGGCGTACGCGGGCGGCCCCGAGGGCGACCGTGCGGTGACCGACGGCGCACTGGTGCTGGCGATGACCGCGGCGCAGCTGTTCGCGCGTCCGGAGCTGGTCGAGTGCGTCCGGGAGGAGTTCGTCGAGGGCACCAGGGTGAGCTGACAGCGCCACCGAACGCGGCGGGTACCGGCATACGCGCCGGGGCCCGCCGTTCGTCGTCTCCGGCCCCGGGATGCTTTCCCGGATCGGGTCTGCTGGCCGGACCCGTTTCATTCAACCTGCGCCGCAACGCTCTTAGCGTGCACGGTATGAACGAATTGCCCACAGCACCGGCCGGTACCGGACTCGAGGTGGATATCGTCGTCGTCGGCGCCGGACCGGCCGGACTGTTCGCCGCGTACTGCGCGGGTTTCCGTGGACTGCGTGTTGCCGTGCTGGACGCGCTGTCCGAGCCGGGCGGTCAGGTGAGCGCGATGTACCCGGAGAAGGCAATCCTCGATATCGCGGGGTTCCCTTCGGTCAAGGGCCGCGATCTGATCGACCGGTTGCTGGACCAGGCCGCGCCCTACGACCCGGTCTATCTGCTCGGCGAGCAGGCACAGACGATCACCCACGCCACGGACGGCCGGGCGGTGATCGGCACCAGTGCGGGACGCCGGGTAACCGCCGGTGCCGTGGTCGTCACCGGCGGGATCGGGACATTCACTCCGCGCCCGCTGGCGAAGGGATCGGACTTCCTCGATCGCGGGCTCAGCTATTTCGTACCGGACCTTTCCGCTCATACGGGCCGCGACGTCGTCATCGTCGGCGGTGGCGACAGCGCGTTCGACTGGGCGGTGCACCTCGAACCGGTCGCGTCGTCGGTGACCCTTGTGCACCGGCGGGACAGATTCCGCGCCCATGGCGCCACCGTTACCAAGGTCCGTGACAGCAGTGTGCGGATCCTGGTGAACTCCGATATCACCGCGGTGCGGGGCAACGGCTGGATCTCCGAGGTGGACGTCCACCACAAGACCGACAAGACCACCACGACACTGCCGGCGCAGTCGGTGATCGCCGCGCTCGGCTTCACCGCCGATCTCGGGCCGCTGACCGGATGGGGTCTGCGGATCGAGAACCGCCATATCGTCGTCGACACCCGTATGCGGACCGGCGTCCCGCGCGTCTACGCCGCCGGCGATATCACCGACTATCCGGGCAAGGTCCGGCTGATCGCTGTCGGTTTCGGTGAGGCGGCCACCGCGGTGAACAATGCCGCCGCCGAACTCGACCCCGAAGCCGATATCTTCCCCGGCCATTCCACCGAACAGGAGAACTGACCATGCCATTCGTCATAGGTGCGGCGTGCATCGACACCACGGACCGTTCCTGTATGGAGGAATGCCCCGTCGATTGCATCTACGAGGGCGACCGCAAGCTCTACATCAATCCGGCCGAATGTATCGACTGCGGCGCCTGTGAACTGGCCTGCCCGGTCGAGGCGATCACGGTGGACCGCAAGGCCGACCCGGAATTCAAAGAGGACGCGGTGCGGTTCTTCACCGAGATCCTGCCCGGTCGCGCCGAACCGCTCGGCAATCCGGGTGGCGCCGCGAAGGTCGATGTGATCGGCGTGGACACCCCGATGGTCGCGGCATTCTGATGAGTGTGCGGTTCGGTTACGCCGACACCTCGTTCGGCCAATTGCACTATGTCGAACAAGGTTCGGGGCCGGTGCTGTTGCTGCTGCACCAGACCCCGCGCTCGTGGGACGAGTTCCGCGAGCTGATCCCGCTGCTCGCGTCCGATCATCGCGTGATCGCGATGGATATGGTCGGGTTCGGGGCCAGTGCCGCGTTACCGGCACCGCAGACCATCGAGACGTTCGCCGCTGGTGCGTGGGCGCTGCTGGACGCGCTCGATATTCCTGGTGCCGCGGTGCTCGGGCATCACACCGGCGCCGCGGTGGCGCTGGAGATGGCTGCCGCGCACCCCGGCCGTCTCGATGCGGTGATCCTGTCGTCCTGCCCGTGGGCGGACGAGGCCTACCGGGCCGGGCACGCCGGCGGCGGGGCGGTCGATCGTGCCGAGCGCACCCCGGACGGCAGGCATCTGCAAACCCTCTGGGAGCTGCGCCGCCCCTACTATCCGCAACCCGGCACCGACCTGCTGGACCGGTTCGTGCACGACGCGCTCACCTTCGGGCTGGATCCGGCCGAAGGGCATCGGGCCTGTGCCCGCTACCGCATGGAGGAACGGATCGGTGCTGTCCGCGCGCCGGTGCTGCTGCTGGGCGCGGCGGCGGACCCCTTCTCGATCGGGAATCTGCCGACGCTGCGCGCCCGGTTGACCGGCGCACCGATTGTCGAGCAGATCGTTTTCGAAGAAGGCACCGTCGCGCTGATCGAACGCGAGGCGCCGGGAATCGCCGAATCGGTACGCCGGTTCCTCCGGGGTGTTCGACAGGGAGACGACCCGGTCGGCGGAGGTCGTGAACCGGAGTCCGCTGAGCAGACATGATGAACCGGGTCCGCTCAGCGGACCCGATTGTGCTGCGGATCGCCGGCGCGCCCGCTAGCGTCACCAGTCCGGCGGGTTCGCCGGTCGGGCTCCTCGAGGGACGGGGCCCCGCAAGGCGTCAGGAGGTCACCATGACGACAGCCGCACACCGCCCGGCCGATCCGGTCCCGGAGATATCCCTCGAAACGGCGCCCGGCGCGGGCACCGAGATGTCCTCGGTGCTGAGCAAGGCCCGGATGATCCTGGACGCGTTCGACAACGAACACCGCGACCTCGCGCTCACCGAGCTGGCCCGGCGCAGCGGGGTCGCGAAGGCCTCGGTGCACCGGCTGGCCGGTGAACTCGTCGAATGGGGCCTGCTGGAACGGTCGGGGACGAAATACCGCCTCGGATTACGCCTGTTCGAGCTCGGCCAGCTGGTACCCCGGCAGCGGATCCTGCGCGACGCGGCACTGCCCTATATGGAAGACCTGCTGATCGCGACCCAGGAAACCGTGCATTTCGCGGTCCGCGACGGGATCGATGTGCTCTATATCGAGAAGATCGTCGGCCATCGCGGCCTCAAACAGCAGTCCCGGGTGGCGGGCCGCCTGCCGCTGTACTGCACCGCCACCGGGAAGATGATCCTGGCGTTCTCCCCGCAATCGGTGTTCGCCGAGGTGGTCGAACAGGGGTTCACCGCGCTCACCTCACGGACCACGATGTCGGTATCGGTGCTGCGGCAGCAGCTGGACCGGATGCGCAAGGAACAGATCGCGGTCGAGGTCGAGGAGACCCGGCTGGGCTATATGAGCGTTGCGGTGCCGGTGTTCAGCGGGCCGCAGACGATCGCGGGGGCGCTCTCGGTCACCGGGCCCACCGCGCGACTCAATGTCAGCCGGGTCACCGGGGCGCTGCGTACCGCGGGTGTCGGGATCAGCCGGGCCCTGCAGGCGATGCGCTGCCATCACAGCTCGCCCGACAGCGCCGCCATGTGCACCCCCGCGCTGTGCTCACTCAACGGCTGTGGCCGGTGATCCGGTAGCCGGTGGTGAAACCGTGCGTGCCCGATTCGGTCGATGGTCGCCGGCCGACCACGTCCGCGCGGTCACTCCGCGGGCGCGCAGATCGGCCTTGCGGACCTTGCCGGTTTCGGTGAGCGGCAGGGTCGCGACCACATCGATGTAGCGCGGCAGCGCGAATTCGGCAAGATGCGCGGACGCGAAGCGACGCAGCCCGGCCGGGTCCACCGACGCTCCGGGGCGCGGGACCACAGCCGCCATGACCTCGTCCTCGGCCAGTTCGGAGGGAACGGGGAACACCGCCACCTGGGCGACCGCCGGATGTCCGGCCAGCACCTGCTCCACCTGCACCGAGGAAATGTTCTCGCCGCGCCGGCGGATGACATCCTTGATCCGGTCGACGAATCGGAACCAGCCGCCGGGCTCGCGGATCACCCGATCACCGGTCCGCCGCCACGAACCCGGTTCGGGAACCGTTTCACCGAGGTATCCGAGCGCGAACGCACCGGGGAGTTTCGTGCGTACCACCAGCTCACCCGGCACACCGTCGGCGACCCGGGCACCGGATTCGCCGACAACCACGGCTTCGTATCCGGGCAGGACCGTGCCCAGATACCCGGCTCGCCGGGCGCCGGGCCGACTGCCGAGGACGAGGTTGGTTTCGGTGCTGCCGAACCCGTCGATCAGCTCGATCCCGAACCGTTCCCGGAACGGCTCGTACAGATGTGCGGGGGTGGCCGGCGCCAGGGCGCGGGTAGCGCGATGGGCGCGGTCGAGGGAGCCCGGCGGCTGCCCGGCGAGCATCGCGACCATCGCGCCGAGCAGGTAGATCACTGTCGCGTCGGCGTCGGCCCCCCGCCGCCACAGCGCCCGGGCCGAGAAAA
>NZ_JARWOV010000076.1 GCF_029868855.1 Nocardia carnea
AGCCAGACCACCTCGAGTCGCGGCCCGGCCCGGTTAGGGGGGGTGGTGGCGGGGGCGCCGCAGAAGGCGGACCCGCACCCCGCGGTAATAAGCGCCCCCCCCCCCCCCGACCAAACCCCCCCCCCCCCCACCGCCCCCCCACACCCCCTCCCCCCCCCCCCCCCTTTTCCCCGGCGCCGTCCCCGAGCTGTGCTTATCTGCCGCCGGCTCAGTTGTAGACCGAGCCCAGCGACGGGAAGGTGATCTCGCCGCGCGCGTACTGGAAGCCGTCCGGGTGTTCCGGGCTCACCGGAACCGGCCACCGATGCCACAGGCTGCCGTAGACGGCGGCCACGACCATGCCGGGCCCCGGATCGATCACCCGGGTGCGGATCGTCGTATCGGCGATGATGTCCATATGCTCGGTCAGCGGTTCCATACCGCTGCGGCCGTTCGACAGGTTGAGCCAGACCACCTCGAGTCGCGCCCCGGCCTGATTCGGGGCGATGGTGCCGGGGCCGCCGAAGAAGGCGAACCGGAACCCGTCGATATTCAGCGCCACACCCGACCCGTACATACCCGGCCCGCCGCCGCGGCCGATATTCGATTCGGCCGGGATCTGGAACGGCTGGGCCGGCAGCGCGGCCTCCCGAGCGGCATCGGTGACCCGCGGGTCACCGATGAGCGTATCGACGGCACGTTCGGCGTCGGGGTTGCCCGCGGCGGCTGTTCGCAGCTGCTGGGTCGCCGAAACCCAATCGACCTGGGCCGGCTCGGCAGTGGCGTGCCCGGTGAAGAGCATGGTGGCCGCGGCCGTAGCGGCGAGCGAGGTGACGAGCCGACGGGCGAAGCCCTTTGTGCGCATAACCAGTCTCCTTGCAGATACGTTGTCCGGGATGCCGTCCCGGGGGTGGGTTCAGCAGGGTGGAGAGGGGCAACACGTACCGGCGGATCCGGGCGTTGAACCGAGGCGAATCCGCCGGGTCGAGCAAATCGCGAAAAACGTCGTCACCAACATGTCACCCGGTCGGCGCACTGTCCAGACCGCCGCGCGGGCGTCGCGGGCGCAATCTCGGTTCCGCGGCATCCGAGTCCCGGGATTCACCGAAGCCGGTAGGGAGCCGCCGCAGAAATCCGTTGGCGAACGACTGCGACCACTGCTACCTTTCCGGAGGCCGTGCCAGAGAACCAGGAGGTGGTATCCGTGAACGCAGTATCGACATGGGTGCTCCCCTCCGGGGTCACGGTCGGGCGATAGGTCGTCCGGGAGCGCCGTTCATCAGCACTCCCGAAAGGCACGACCGTGCAATTCGTTACCGAACAGCGCCTCGACGGCGACATCCTCGAACGGGCATTCACCCTCGGCGAGATTCCCGGCATTCTGTGGACGCCCGGACCCGCACCCACACCGGTGCCGCTGATCCTGCTCGGCCATCCTCCGCTCGGCCTGCAGAAGATGTACCCGCGACTGCTGGCCCGCGCCCGGCAGGCCGCGGCGGCGGGCTACGCTGCTGCCACGATCGAACTCCCCGGCAGCGGTGAGCGGCCCAGCTCAGCTGCCACCGATCAGGCTCGCGCCGACCTGCACCGGGCGCTGCGGACCGGCGGACCGGTCACCGGCGATATCGTCGACCGGCTCATCCTCCCGCTGGTCGACCGGGCGGTCCCGGAATGGCAGGCCGCCCTGGACGCCCTCCTCGCGCTGCCCGAGATCGGCGGCCCGGTCGGCTACTCGGGCGGGGTGATCTCCATCGGCACCCGGCTGGCGGTGGTCGAGCCGCGTATCGCGGCCGCCGTTCTGTTCGCCGGTAGTTTCGTGCCCCGCGCCATACTCGCCGAGGCCCGGCAGGTCACCATTCCACTGCATGTCCTGCTGCAGTGGGACGACGAAGGAAACGACCGGCAGATGGCCTTGGACCTGTTCGACGCCTTCGGCTCCGAGGAGAAGACGTTGCACGCCAATATGGGCGGGCACACCGGCGTCCCCCAGCACGCTGGAGAGGAGGCGGGCCGGTTCTTCACCCGGCATCTGAAGTGAGGCCGAACCGTCGGGCCGACTGCGGACAATAGGGCCGTCGGTCAGGAGCCACCGTCGAGGACAGATCCCAGTGCTCCTCGACGGCGGCGGCCCAGCCGACGCACCGTCATACCGACGTCTCTCGGCTCCCGTCCAGCACGGGCAGGTGCCGCCGGCATATGGGAGCGTCCCGCCGATGACGGCCTACAGGCGGTCCGAGAGCTGATGCAGGCGCGCCGGAAACGCGAAACCGGTCCTGGTCACTGTGGCGACTCGGACCGGTTCTACGTGTCCGACCTGCCTACTTCAGTTCGGCGCTGGTCTTGTTCAGGACCCGGCGGGCGACGATGAGCTGCTGGATCTGCTGGGTGCCTTCGAAGATGTCCAGAATCTTGGAGTCGCGACCCCACTTCTCCAGCAGCAGGCGCTGCGAATAACCCACGGCACCGGCCAGTTCGACCGCTTTCAGGGTCACATCGGTGCCGGTGCGGCCCGCTTTCGCTTTCGACATCGAGGCCTGCAGCGAGTTGGGCTGTTTGTTGTCGGCCATCCAGGCCGCCCGCATCGCCAGCAGGTAGGCGGATTCGTAGTCGGCCTCCATGCGCAGGAATTCGGCCGCCGCGGCGTGCTGGCTGTTCGGCGGGGTGTCGTAGGAGATCTCGATTCCCGCGTCGGTGAGGATGGTGCGCAGTTCCTCCAGCGCGGCCCGGGTGACGCCGATGGCCATCGCCGCGACCATGGGGCGGGTGTTGTCGAAGGTCTGCATGACCCCCGCGAAACCCTTCTCCACGTTCACTTCCGGGCTGCCGAGGATATTGTCCTTCGGGATCCGGCAGTCCTGTAGCAGCAATACCGCGGTATCGGAGGCCTTGATGCCGAGCTTGTGCTCGAGCCGGGCCACCGACAGGCCGGGGGCGTCGCGCGGGACCACGAACGATTTGATGGCGGCGCGGCCGAGGCTGCGGTCCACCGAGGCCCACACCACGATATGGGTTGAGCGCTGGCCCGCGGTGACGAAGATCTTCTCGCCGTTGAGCACCCATTCGTCGCCGTCGAGAACGGCGGTGGTGGTGACGGCGGCCGAATCGGAGCCGAAACTCGGTTCGGTGATGGCCATGGAAGCCCACACCTTGCCGAACCGTTCCAGCTGCTCGTCGGTGGCGACCGCGGCGATCGCGGCGTTACCGAGGCCCTGATACGGGATCGACAGCATCAGCCCGACATCGCCCCACGAGGTTTCCAGCGCGTTGAGCAGGGCCGACATATTGCCGCCGTTGGCGTTGACGGGCAGGGTGGCGGGCCCTTCGCCCTCATCGGACCGGCCGCCGGCCGCGCCGCTGATCTTCTGGGTGCCCGAATCGCTCAGGCCGTCGACCATGGCGGCCATCGTGTCGAGTTCCACCGGGTACTCGTGCTCGGCGAGATCGTATTTGCGCGAGATCGGCCGGAAGATCTGCGCGGCCACCTGATGCGCCTGGTTCGCACTGGCCCGCAGCTTCTTCGGCAGTTCGAGATTGATCATGGAAAGTCTCCTGAGAAGGTATGAATCCGCAGCGGCTGGAACTACACCAGCACGATTCCTTCGGCGACACCGATACCGCGCAGATCGCGGTACCAGCGCTCGACCGGGTGCTCCTTGGTGAAACCGTGCCCGCCGAGCAGCTGCACACCGTCGAGACCGAATCGCATGCCCTTGTCGGTCGCCAGCTTCTTGGCCAGCGCGGCCTCGCGGGCGAAGGTGAGGCCCTGTTCGGCGCGGGCGGCGCCGCGCAGTGTCACCAGCCGCAGGCCGTCGAGTTCGATGGCGATATCGGCGACCATGAAGGCCACCGCCTGCCGATGGCTGATCGGTTCGCCGAACGCCTCACGCTCGTTGACGTAGGGGATCACGTAGTCGAGTACCGCCTGGCCGGTCCCGGTGGCCAGCGACGCCCAGCCCAGGCGGGCCAGCTGCACCGCGTCTCGGTAGTCGGCGGCGTGCTGTTTGGCATCGCCCTCACCGAGGATCGCGTCGGCACCGACGGCCACGTTGTCCAGGACCAGCCGGCCGAGACCGGCGGCGCGCAAACCCATGCTGGGGTCGGCCTCCACCGACAGCCCCTGGGATTCGGATTCCACGATGAACAGCGCCGGGCGGCCGTCGAGCTCCGCGCCGACCACGAAGATTTCGGCGTCGGCGGCTGCCGGGACCAGGCTCTTCACGCCGTTGAGCCGGTAACCGCTGGGGGAACGCACGGCCTTGGTCTGCAGGGTGAACGGATCGAACAGGGCACGCGGTTCGCTGATGACGACCGACGCCTGCGGCACATTCTCGCCGGTGAACGCGGGCAGGTACGTCTGCTGCTGGGCATCGGTGCCCCACTGGGACAGTGCGACGGCGACGCCGCTGGGTGCCAGCAGCGGCAGGGCCAGACCCATATCCCCGTGTGCGAGTGCCTCGGCGACCATCGTATTGGTGACTGCGCCGCGTTCGGTGGCCGCGCCCTCGAGTTCCTCGGGCACATTGATCAGGGTGATACCCAGTTCGGCGGCGCGCCCCAGCAGGTCTTTCGGCGCGGCGGCGGCCTCGTCGGCGTCGTGCGCGGCCGGGCGCAGGATCTCGGCCGCGAACTCGCGGACCGTCTCGACGATCATCTGCTGTTCGTCGGTGGGGGTGAGATCGAAGTAGTCCTTGGTCTTCGATTCGTTGTCGGGGAGACGTTTGGGCGCCCCACCGCCGGCGACCTTGTTGAAGGCGCGGGTCGCGGCGCCGAGAGTCCGGAATCCGGTTTTGGTGCTCTCGTAGGTGACCCGGTCGATCTGTTTGCGCAGGTTGTATTTCTCGGCGAGCTCCGAGCCGGTGATCGTCGACATGACCCGCATGGCGGCGCCCATCCAATCCCGTTTGGGTTGGTGCAGGCCCACCCCGTTCTCCTGGCGGACGCCGTTGTCCGGACGCCGCTTGGTAGCGCTGTCTCGAATGCTCATCATCACCTGTTTTCTCGCGCGGGGTGAGGGTCTGGCCCCAGCTATCTTACTGCGGAGTAAGGCTATCTTACTGAAGAGTAAGAAAGACGTCGAGTGCCAGTTCTGTCCTGGTGAGCGGACATACCCGGTGGCGGCCACAGAGCAGTACCGCCCGTCCGGAGCGGACGAGCGGTACCGGGGACAGCTTGCCGGGGGCAGGTTGACGGGAATCCGGAATCCCGGCCTGGTCGGCGGGCTGTGATCGACCTGGGCCGGCGACCCCGGGCCGGACGCTACTCGCGCACGTACCAGCGCAAAGTGGCGTACGCGGTGAGCCCGGCGAACACCACGCCGACCGGTACGACCATCAGCGCGGTGGTGAAAATATCGTCGAAGGTGATCGCCGGGAAAACATTGCTCGCGAACAGATCGCCCAGTGCCCGGTCGATCACCAGCGGGCGGGCGGCGAACAGGCCCACCGTCGCGAGCAGGCCGCCCGCCAGCGCTGCCGCCACCGCCTCCAGCAGGAACGGCAACTGGGTGTACCAGCGGGTGGCGCCGACCAGGCGCATGATGTGCACTTCGGTACGCCGGGTGAACGCCGCGATCTGGACCATGTTCGCGATCAGCAACAGCGCCGCCACCGCCTGCAACAGAGCCATCCCGAACGCCGCGTTACGCAGTCCGTCGAACAGGCTCACCAGCCGGTCCACGATGTCCTTGTCGTTGCGCACCATGCCCACCCCGGGGCTCTCGGAGAACTGCTCGTAGATCGTGGGATACAGCGATGCGTCGGTCATCTTGACCCGTAGCGATGCCGGCAGCGGCGTCTCGCTCACGTACTCCGCGAGTTCCGGCTGGTCCTTGAAGGTTTTCTCCTTGGCCTCGCGTACCGCGGCGTCGCGATTGAGGTATTGCACCGTCTCCACGCCGTCGACCGATTTCAGATCGGCCATCAGGATCCGGCAGGGATCGCTGGTGCAATCCGGATCGTTCGCGGAGATGTCCTCGGTCAGATACAGCCGCACTTCGAGGCGATCCAGGAAGTACTGCTCGGTCTTGTCGGCGATCCGGATCGCGAGGATTCCGCCGCCGAGCATGGTCAGCGAGACCGCGGTCGTCAGGATCATCGCGATCGTCATGGTGACGTTGCGGCGCAGTCCCTCGGAGACCTCGCCGAACAGGAATCCCGCGCGCATTACCGGCCCACCTCGTAACCACCGGTCGCCTGGTCGCGGACCAGCCGGCCCTCGTAGAGTTCCACCACCCGCCGGCGCATACCGTCCACGATCAGGGGGTCGTGGGTGGCCATGAGCACGGTGGTGCCCATCCGGTTGATGTGCTCGAGCAGCAGCATGATCTCGTAACTCGTCTCGGGGTCGAGGTTGCCGGTGGGTTCGTCGGCGAGCATCACCAGCGGACGGTTCACGAAGGCCCGCGCGATCGCGACCCGCTGCTGTTCACCGCCGGACAGTTCGCTGGGCAGTCGGTCGGCTTTACCGCCCAGCCCCACCAGTTCCAGCACTTCGGGCACGGTCCGGTCGATGAACTGGCGTCGTTTGCCGATCACCTCGAGCGCGAACGCCACATTCTGGGCGACGGTCCGCTGTTGCAGCAGCCGGAAGTCCTGGAATACGCAGCCCACCCGCTGCCGCAGCCGGGGGACCCGCCGCCCGGGCAGCCGGTCCACCCGGAAATCCGCGACATGGACCTCGCCCCAGGACGGGATCTCCTCTTTGATGAGCAACCGCATGAAGGTCGATTTACCGGAGCCGGAGGGGCCGATGAGGAAGACGAACTCACCCTTGTCGATGTGGACGGTGACGTTCTCCAATGCGGCTCGCGTCGCGGTCGGATACGACTTGCTGACGTCGCGCAGGGTGATCACGAGGAGTCAGTGTAACCATTCGATAACGAACCCGTCGGCGGGCCGTCCCAGGGCCGCTACCGGCCGGGAACCACCAGCGCCGGCACCTGCTGCACCGGTGCCGCGGGGGCGGGCGCCGGCTTGTGCTGTGCGATATCGTCCGGTTTGACGAACAGGTACAACACGAAGGTCGCAATCCAGCTCCCGGCCAGCACCAGCGTCGATCTACGCGCGCGCATTCAAACCCTCCCGGCGCATCGCCGCGGCCACCCGCACACGTAACTCCCGGCTGACTTCGAACTGTTTGCCCGGCAGTGTCCGGGCCACCATCCGGATGTTCATCTGATCCACGGTCAGGTCCTCCACACCCATCACCGTCGGCTCGTCCAGCAGCAGCGGTTCGAGGCGGGGGTCGCGGTAGGCCTGCCCGCCCACCTCGTGCAGCACTTCGTTGATCCGCAGGATATCGGCGCTCGCCGCGACCGGCACATCGATCGCCGCGCGCGCCCAATCCTTCGACAGATTCGTCACTTTCACGATCTGTCCGTTCGGGACGGTGATCACCTCACCGTCCGAGTTCCGCAGTTTGGTGACCCGCAGGGTCACATCCTCCACTGTGCCCTCGGCCGGATCCGCGACCCCGGTCACCGCGATCCGCACCACATCGCCGAAACCGTATTGGCGTTCGGTGATGAGAAAGAACCCGGCCAGGATGTCCTGCACGATGCGCTGCGCACCGAAACCGAGTGCCGCGCCCAGAACGGCGGCGGGGGCGACCAGACCCGACATGGAGAATCCGAGCCGCTGCAGCACTTCCATGGCGACCAGCACATAGGCGACGGTCAGGACGACCCAGGTCAGCACCTGGGCCAGCGCATGCCGGTGTTTGGCCTCCTCGGAACGCACCAGCGCATCGCCGCCGCGAAATCCGGAATCGATGCGCTGGGTCACCCGGTCGCGCACGTAGGTGGCGAAGCGGGCGAACAGCATGGCCCCGAGGATCAGCAGAACGATCTCGAGCCCGGACGAACGCAGCCAGGACGTCACGTCCGAAGACAACGCCAGCGACAATGCGAGAGTTTCGGTCCCTTCCGCACTCATCAGACCACCTGCTCCTGCATCCACACCGGATCCCTTGCGCCTCCCCGGGATCGGGGCGCGCTAGCTCTCCTGCAGAACTGTACTCATCCGCCAGCGGATTCCGGATTCGATGAAACCGTCGATATCGCCGTCGAGTACCGCCGAAGGGTTGTTCACCTCGTAGTTGGTGCGCAGATCCTTGACCATCTGGTACGGGTGCAGCACATAGGAGCGCATCTGGTTACCCCAGGACGCACCCTCGTTGGTCTTGAGCGCGTCCATCTGCGCGCGCTCTTCCTGACGTTTACGTTCCAGCAGTTTGGCCTGCAGCACCCGCATGGCCGAAACCTTGTTCTGCAGCTGCGATTTCTCGTTCTGGCAGGTGACCACGATCCCGGTGGGGATATGGGTGATCCGGACGGCCGAGTCGGTGGTGTTGACGCTCTGCCCACCCGGGCCCGACGACCGGTAGACATCGACCCGGATATCGGTTTCCGGAACGTCGATATGGTCGGTGGTCTCGACGACCGGCAGCACCTCGACCTCGGCGAAGGAGGTCTGGCGGCGGCCCTGGTTGTCGAACGGGCTGATCCGGACCAGCCGGTGCGTACCCATCTCCACCGAGAGCGTGCCGTAGGCGTACGGGGTCTTCACCACGAAGGTCGCGCTCTTGATCCCGGCTTCTTCGGCGTAGGAGGTGTCGTAGACCTCGACCCCGTACTTGTGCCGGTCGGCCCAGCGGATATACATGCGCATCAGCATCTCGGCCCAGTCGGCCGCGTCCACCCCGCCGGCACCCGAGCGGATATTGACCAGCGCGTCACGTTTGTCGTATTCGCCGGACAGCAGTGTGCGGACCTCGAGGGCCTCGACATCGGTGTGCAACGCAGCGCGTTCGGCATCGGCGTCCGCCAGCGCCCCGGTCCGCGCCTCGCCTTCTTCTTCCTCGGCCAGCTCGTAGAGCACCGGCAGGTCTTCCAGACGCTGCCGTAACTCCTGGACCCGGCGCAGTTCGCCCTGCGCGTGGGATAGCTCACTGGTCACCCGCTGCGCGTGATCCTGGTCGTTCCACAACTCGGGATCGGCGGCCTGATGCTCCAGCTCGTCGATACGACGGCGCAGCTCCTCGATATCGAGGACCGACTCGACGGTCTTCAGGGTCGCGTCGAGTTCGGCGAGGTCGGCGGTAACGTCTGGATGCACGATGTTCAAGGCTACTAGCAGCGCCGGGTGCGATGAAACCGCACAGGCATGCCGACCTGTTCGCCGCCGACGGGAACCCATCCACGGGATCCGTGCCGACGAGCCGCCTGCCACGGCGCGGTTCCGATGCGAACCCCGGGGCGTGAGTGTCAGCCGGATACCGCGCGGAGACCGCCGTGGTGCCGGCCGGCGAGACCGTCCAGGGCTTCGGCGGCTGCCGGATCGGCCGGGAGGTGGACGATGAGCTGCTGATCGTCGTCGGCGGACAGAGTCAGGGTTTCGAAGGCGAGGCGTAGCGGCCCGGCCTCCGGATGCTCCAGCCGGGTGATCCCGGTGGGAGCGGGGAGGTTGGGGACCGTGGCCAGGCGTTCGGTGAAGGACGCACCCGCGGCGATGGTGAGCTGATCGGCCAGCGCCGCGATATGGGGGTCGGCGCGGAAGGGACCCTGTTTGAGGGTGGCGACGATATGGTCGGCCTGATGGCCCCAATCGGGGTAGACCGTGCGGGCCCGGGGATCGGTGAAGGTGAAACGGGCGAGATTCGCGCCGTGGTCGGCGTCGAATACGCCGGCCGGTTCCATCAACCGCCGATAGCCGGCGGTGCAGGCCAGCACCTCGGTCCGGCCGTCGACCACGGCCGCAGCGGCGGGTTCGAGCTGGTCGAGCAACGCCCGCACCGTCGGGCGGATCTCCCGGACCGGTGCCCCCGGGCCGGTGCAGCTGAAACCGGTATCGGCTTTGGTCAGCCGGTACAGATGGACCCGTTCGTTGGTGGACAGGCCGAGGGCGTCCGCCAGCGCGGACAGCACCTGCGGTGACGGATTGCGATCCCGGCCCTGTTCGAGCCGGATGATGTACTCCACGCTCACCCCGGCCAGCGTGGCCAGCTCCGCCCGGCGCAAACCGGGAGTCCGGCGGCGCGGCCCCGTGGGCAGCCCCACCTGCGCGGGACGAACCGCCTCACGCCGGCTGCGCAGGAACAGCCCCATCTCGTTCTCGCTCACTCGATCACGGTATCCGGGCCGGGCCCGCTCAGGGTGTCCCTGTCACTACCACTCTTCGCGCGGTCTCCCTGCGCGCGCGGCGGCGCGGCAGGTTCGAGATCAGACGGCGGCCACCGGGCCGCCCGGCAGGATGGAGCACCACACCATGTCCGTTACCCCGCTGCGTCTCGCGGTGATCATCGGAAGTGTCCGGCAGGGCCGTTTCGGTACCGTCGTGGCCTCGTGGTTCGCCGCGCAGGTCGCCGCCCACGGGCGGTTCGAGATCGACGTGATCGATCTTGCCGAGGCCGATATCCCGCTGGTGTTGCCCGCCGTGCCGCCCGCGGTGGAGCCGAACCCCGAACGCCCCGCCGGTATGCGCGATCTCACCGAGCGGCTGTCGGCCGCCGACGCGTTCGTCATCGTGACGCCCGATTACAACCACAGCTACCCGGCTTCGCTGAAAGCCGTGATCGATTGGCATTTCACCCAGTGGCAGCGCAAACCGGTCGCCTTCGTCGGATACAGCGGCGCCACCGGCGGGCTCACTGCGATCGAACACCTGCGGCAGGTCTTCAGCGAGCTGGACGCGCACACCGTCCGCGAATACGTCTCGTTCCCGCGCTACTACCTGCTGTTCGGTGCGGACGGGCAGTTGCTCTCGCCCGCCGAACACGAAGAGGCAGCGCAGCTCATGCTGGACCGGGTGCGCTGGTGGGCGGAGGCGCTGGTCGCGGCGCGCGCGGTCGCAGCCTGAGAGCCGCGCTAGGGTTTCCGGTGTGGCTGCTCACTCCTCTGACCTGGAACTCGCGTTACGCCTGGCCGACGAGGCGGACACGATCACCCGCGAACGATTCGGCGCACTGGATCTGAAGGTCGACGCCAAACCCGACCTCACCCCCGTCTCCGACGCCGATCTGGCCGTGGAGGAGGCGATCCGCCGGATGCTGCGGCACGGCCGCCCGGAGGATTCGGTGCTGGGGGAGGAGTTCGGCGGCAGTGCCGAATTCACCGGCCGGCAATGGGTGGTCGATCCGATCGACGGCACCAAGAATTTCGTCCGTGGGGTTCCGGTGTGGGCGACGCTGATCGCGTTGCTCGAGGACGGAGTACCTGTAGTGGGGGTGGTGAGCGCCCCCGCACTGGCGCGGCGCTGGTGGGCCGCCGCGGGGCAGGGCGCGTGGACGACGTTCCATCCCGGGGCGCCCCGGCCGATCACCGTCTCCGCCGTCGCCGGACTGGATTCGGCCAGTCTCGCGTTCTCCAGCCTCTCCGGCTGGCGTGACCGTGGTCTGCGGGAGCAGTTCATCGACCTCACCGACGAGGTCTGGCGAGTGCGCGGCTACGGCGATTTTCTCAATTACTGCCTGGTCGCGGAGGGCGCGGTGGATATCGCCACCGAACCGGAGGTTTCGCTGTGGGATCTGGCCGCGCTGGACATCCTGGTCCGGGAGGCGGGTGGCACCTTCACCGCCCTCGACGGCCGGCCCGGCCCGCACGGCGGGGACGCGGTCGCGACCAACGGACGTTTGCACCAGCTGATCCTCGACCGTTTCGCCCGGTAGACCGGCCCCGGAGTCGACAACCGGAGGCCGGCCACTCCTCCACTTCCGGCTGTGCGGCCGCGCGGGATCCGGTGCGGAGGCCCGCCCCGATGCGGAGGCGGGCCGAACCGTGCTGTCAGCCCATGGATTTCGCACCGTCGATGGCTTCGCGAAGGATATCGGCGTGACCGGCGTGCTGGGCGGTCTCACCGATGATGTGCATCAGCACCCGGCGCGCCGACCACTCGCCTTCCTGGAACCACGGCGCCTTGGGCAGGGGCCATGCACTGTTCAGATCGGGCAGCGTGGCGACCATCTCGTCGGTGCGTGCGGCGACCTCGGCATACGCCTCGAGAATCCCGGCCAGTGTTTCTCCGGGCAGCATCCGGAATTCGTCCGCGCGTCCGGCGAAGTCTTCCTCGGTCAGGTCGTCGAAGTCCTTCATTGCCGCGGTGCCGTCGACGATGAAATCGACCCACCCGCGTTCGACCCCGGTGACGTGCTTGATCAGGCCGCCGAGGCACAGCTCGCTGTGAGTGGGCCGCGACGCGGCCTGTTCGTCGGTGAGACCGCGGGTGGTGAAGCGCAGGAAATGGCGCGCATTGTTCAGTTCGGCCAGGATATCGGCGCGCTCCGGGGAGAGGGTCGTCTTGTCGAGGGTGGAGGTCGCGGCCATGATTGTCGCCTTTCGTCGGTATGGGCTGAGCGGTTGATTCCGTGTTCGAGAACCACGTTATGACCTATAGCGGCCACTTTTTGACCTCAATAGCGACGAATCGAAATTTCTCGACCGGAAAACGCGAGACTGTCCTTTCGGCCGGCCGACGTCCGTGCTCACCGGGGCGGATGGCCCCTGGTCGTGGCTTGGGACTACCGACTACCCAGGCGAGCCTGCTCGGCGGCCTGCGCACCGGCAGCAGTCGGCCTCGGCTGGTGCCCCCCGGGGTTGTCCCCATGTGGACAACCGCGGCGCTGAGCTCGCGTGGACCCTCTTTCCGGCGGGACCGCGCGGCACCTCGCTCGTAGGATGGCCGCGTGGATACCGCCGAAGACACCGCAGTGGCAGCTCCCGTTCACCCCGACGACGCCGCCCACGAGGTGTTACGCCGGGTTTTCGGGTACGACCACTTCCGTGGTGAACAGCACGCGATCGTCGAGCAGGTGATCGGCGGTGGCGACGCGCTGGTGCTCATGCCGACCGGCGGTGGCAAATCGCTGTGCTATCAGATTCCCGCGCTGGTGCGCGATGGGGTGGGGGTGGTGATCTCGCCGCTCATCGCGCTCATGCAGGATCAGGTGGATGCGCTGAGCGCGCTCGGCGTGCGGGCCGGGTTCCTCAATTCCACGCAGTTCCCGGACGAGCGCCGGGCGGTCGAGGCACAGTTCGCGGCCGGGGAACTGGATCTGCTGTATCTGGCGCCGGAACGGTTGCGGATGGAGTCCACGATCGGATTGCTCGGTCGTGGCCGGATCGCGCTGTTCGCGATCGACGAGGCGCACTGTGTTTCGCAGTGGGGTCACGATTTCCGGCCCGATTACCTGGCCCTGTCGGTACTGCACGAGCACTGGCCGGATGTTCCGCGGATCGCGTTGACCGCCACTGCCACCGCTAAAACACGTGACGAGATCATCACCCGGCTCGATCTCGGCGGAGCGCGCCGGTTCGTCGCCAGTTTCGACCGGCCCAATATCCAGTACCGGATCGAGCCGAAGAACAGGCCCGATCGCCAGCTGCTCGACTTCCTGCGCACCGAACACCCCGGCGATGCCGGAATCGTCTACTGCCTGTCCCGGAATTCGGTGGAGAAGACCGCGGCATTCCTCACCGAGAACGGTATTCGCGCGCTGCCCTATCACGCGGGCCTGGATCATCGCACCCGTGCCGAGAACCAGGCCCGGTTCCTCCGCGAGGACGGGCTCGTCATCGTCGCGACCATCGCGTTCGGCATGGGTATCGACAAGCCCGACGTTCGTTTCGTCGCCCATCTCGATCTGCCCAAATCGGTGGAGGGCTACTACCAGGAGACCGGCCGCGCCGGCCGCGACGGCCTGCCGTCGACGGCCTGGATGGTGTACGGGCTGCAGGATGTGGTGCAGCAACGCCGGCTGATCGATGCCTCGGAGGGGGACGCGGCGCACCGCAGGCAATTGCAATTGCATCTCGACGCGATGCTGGCCCTCTGCGAAACGATCGATTGCCGGCGTGCGCAGTTGCTCGCGTATTTCGGGCAGCGCGCACAGTCGTGCGGGAACTGCGATACCTGTCTGAGCCCACCCGAATCATGGGACGGTACCGTAGCCGCGCAGAAACTGCTGTCGGCCGTGCTGCGCCTGAAACGTGAACGCGGACAGAGCTTCGGCGCGGGCCACCTCATCGATATCCTGCTCGGCAAGAAGAACCAGAAGGTCCAGCAGTACGACCACCACGAGCTGAGCGTGTTCGGTGTCGGTACCGATCTGCGCGATACCGAGTGGCGTGGAGTCGTCCGGCAACTCCTGGCGCAGGGCTTGCTCGCGGTGCACGGTGACTACGGTGTCCTCACCCTGACCGAGGCCAGTGACAGCGTGCTGTTCGACGGTCGTACGGTGCGCTTGCGCCGGGAACCCGAACGCCCGACACCCTCCCGCGCGGCGCGCAGTGCCAAGGCCGCGAAATCGGCGCCGGTCGAACTCGCCGGCGCCGACACCGCTCTGTTCGAGAGACTCCGCCAGTGGCGTGCCGATACCGCCAAGGAGCAGGGGGTCCCGGCCTATGTGGTGTTCCACGACGCGACGCTGCGCGAAATCGCGGCCCGTAAACCGGGGGATCTCCCGGCGCTGGGTGCGGTGAGCGGTGTGGGTGAGAGCAAGCTGGCCCGGTACGGCGAGCAGGTACTGGCGGTGGTCACCGCGGACTGACTGCGACGCGAAAGGTATTGCCTGCGGGTTGTTTTCATCCGACGACTTCTCCCCGCCAGTGACGATAGGGGACTGAACAGACCGCCTAGCCTGGCACTATGTCCAGCAAGCGCACTCCGTGGTCAGGCTCACGCCGCGGAGTCGACTTGCCCACCGACCGGTTCGGCCACCTGGATCCGCGGATAATCGACGCGGCGCGGCGGCCCTCGGTCGATCACCCGGCAACGGGCCACGAGGCTGTCGCATCCGCGACCGGGTTCGGCTCGCACGGTTCGAGTCCGGTCGTTACCGTCGGCGAACAGTCGCGTCCGGCGGCCGGGCGCAGGGCATCGTCCGGAACAGGTGGGCGGGAGCCCGCCGGTTATCTGTACAGGGACGGTGGCACAGGTCCGGCGTATTGGGGTGGCCACGCTCTGCTGGGACTCGTGCTCGGAATCGCTGTTCTGCTGACGGTCGGTGGTTTCTACCTCGGACGCGCCACCGACCCGCATGCGGCCGGGGAGCCGGCGGTCACCACTTTCGTCGCGGCAACGCCGCAGTCGGTCACCGCCGAACCGGGCCCCGCTGTGGCGTCCCCCCGCCCCGCGCCGGCCGGGCCCGCATCGCCGGAGGTCGGACTCGGGTTCGTCTTCGGCAAGGTCCGCGCAAACGACGGCGGGATACTCACCGTACGCAGCGAGATCACCAGGGCGGAGGTCGTTGTCTATCCCGACAGTTCGACCAAGCTCTACGTCCTGATCGCCAGCGATCCGGCCGGTATCGATATCGGCGCCCCCGTGTGGGTATGGGGCCGCAAACACGCGGACGGGTCGATCACCGCCCGCACCATCGCGGGTATCTCCATGCACGGCAATTCGAATTAACCCCGTACAGCGGTCAGAAACCGGCCGCAATTCGACCACAATCGAAGTATGGCGAATACGAGCACGCGGACCCTGCGTCTGCTGTCGCTGCTGCAGACCCACAAATACTGGCCGGGTACCGAGCTGGCCGAGCGTCTCGGGGTTTCGCCGCGAACATTGCGGCGGGATATCGACCGATTGCGTGACCTCGGCTATCCGGTCGAGGCGCAACGCGGGGTCGACGGCGGCTATCAGCTGGCGGCGGGCGCCGCACTGCCTCCGCTGATGGTCGACGACGACGAGGCGGTCGCGCTGGTCATCGGACTACAGGTCGCGATGCAGGGCATGGTCGAAGGAGTCGCCGAATCCTCGGTGCGGGCCTTGGCCAAGGTGGTGCAGGTGATGCCGCCGCGGTTGCGCCGCCGGGTCGAGGCGATCCGGGCGATGACCGTTCCGGCCGACTGGGGGGGGCCGGGCGGCCCCGGGGCGGGTGCGGGCGCCCGCACAGCCCGGCCCCCGGGCAGCCCGGGGAGTGGAAGTGAGGGCGTGACCGAAACCCCCGCCCCCAGCCCGCCCCCGGAGGGGCCC
>NZ_JARWOV010000077.1 GCF_029868855.1 Nocardia carnea
ATCGACCGGTGTCCGCAGCACCAGGGTGTTGACGAACATACCGATCAGATCGTCGAGTGCGCGTTCACCGCGGCCCGCGCTCGGGGTGCCGCTAGCGGTATAGGGTTACCCGGGCCGTCGCGCCCGCAGCCCCGCGAACCCCCCCGGGCCCCCCGCGCCCGGCCGCGGGCGTTCCTTCCCAAAAATCGGGGGGCCCCCCTGGGGGGGCCCCCCCCGGCACCCCGCCCCCCCCCACCGGGCCGCCGGGCAACCCCGCGGGTGGCGGAGGGAAGCCCTTCTCCGCAGTGGTGTGATTCCGGCCCGACTGCATCGGCGCGCCGCGGCCGGAGAGGATCAGTGGTCCCGACTGTTGGCGGATGCTCGGTGTCGACGGGGCCGGTGTACCTCCGTGAGTATTTTTCCGGCGATCGATATTCGGCTCGGAGAGAGACCGAGCGCACCGAATCGACTTGTCCGACGACACCCCTGTGCGAGGATCGGGTGTTATGAATGCCGCGAGCGCGGGTCGGTGGGTAGTCGCCCTGGGGATCATCGGGGCCGCGGCGGGCTGTGCGCCGGCCGAGCCGGCGCCACCCCCGGAACTGGGCTCCGAATTCACCCTGTCGGGCGGCGATACCGCTGTCCTGGACGCGGGCCGGGTGACGGTGCTGTTTCGCGATGTCCCCGAGGACAGCAGATGCCCCGCCGATGTGGACTGTGTGTGGGCGGGCGACGCCACCGTGCTCACCGAGGTCACGGTCGACGGTACACGGTCGGCCCATGAGCTCCATTCGAACCCGCAGTTCCCCGCCGACGTACTGACGGGCGGCTACCGGATCGCGCTGCGGTCGATAGCGCCGCCGGGATCCACCAGTGAAATCCCCCTTTCCGATTATCGCGTGAACCTGCTGGTCACCCGGGAATAATTCCGTTCACTTCATGGGTCACGATCGTGGCGGCGGCTACGATATGGGCATGTCTCGGCTATCTGTCGATCATCCTGACCTCCCCGAATACATGACGTGGGAGGAGCTCGAGGAGCTACCGGTGGAGATCGCCGAGCAGATCGAACTCTGGGACGGTCGAGTCGTCTGGGTCCGCCGAGGGCCGGCTGAGCACCAAGAGTTCACCAATCTGCTGTGGAGCGAGCTACGCCGATGCGCCCGATACGAGATGGGGCGAAGCGCCGAGCTGTGCTGGCGGGTGCATACCGAAACGAATATCTTTTTCGGCCGCAGCGGCAAATCCGATTTCGTCACCCCGGATTTCCTGGTTGCCCGGTGCCTTGCGGAGGCTTATCAGGATCTCCGTGCCGACGATGTCCTTCTCGCCGGAGAGGTGCTCTAGAAAAGTGCCATCGAGACGGTCAGGGCATTCGCCCTGCAGACCACTCACGGCCGGTTACCGGAAGGAGTCCGCCCGCTCTACCCCGCCAACTATTTGCTGGCCGGTAAATGGACGCCGCAAGATTCCGAGCGGATATCGATCGGCTACCCGTTTCCGATCGATATCCCCTGGTCGGCACTGGCCTTCTGAGGCCGGTGCTATCGGGGACTCATTCTCCGGGCAGGGCGCGGCGGAGTTCGGTGACTGCTATCCGGGCGGCCTCGGCGATGGCGGCGTCCACGGCCGGTAGTGCCGGGTCGGCGCGGGCGGCGCGGGTGAATACCGCCACTGCCACCGGATATTCGCCCGGGAATTCGACCACCGCGACCTCGTTGCGGATGATGCCGATGGTTCCCGTTTTACCCGCCACCGATACCGCGCGATGCGGGAAGCCCGCCGCGATCCGGTGTGGCCAGACCTGACGGCGCATCACTGCGCGCGCGAAATCTGTTTGTTGCGCCGACACCACCTCGCCGCGCCACAGTGCCGACAGCAGCCGGGTCATCTCCTCCGGTGTGGTCGCGCTCGTGTAGGCGGGATCGTAGGCGGAGACCGTCCATGCCTCGTCGTTGTCGGCCAGGGCCGCGAAGGCCTCGACCGTGCTGTGGGTATCGGTATCGGAGATCAGGCTGCGCTGGATATCGGCCGTGCCGCCGACCAGCCGGGTCCGGGTGAGTCCGAGGGATTCCAGCAGGTCGTGTACGCGGGCGAGCCCGATCTCACCCAGCAGCAGATCTGCCGCGGCATTGTCGGACACGGTCATCATCGAGGTCGCCAGATCCCGGCGGCTCATGGTGACCGGATCGTGCAGGGCGGAGATTCCGGTGGGCCCCGGTGTGCATTCGGCGGGTGTGAGGGTGAGCCGCTCCAGTGGGTCGATCCGGCCGGCGTCCACCGCGCGGCAGTACGCGAGCAGTAGCGGAAGTTTGTACACCGAGGCGGTCACCACCCGCTCGGTGCCGCCGATGGAGACCTCCGCGGTGCCACCGTCACACCGCCTGGCGTGTAACCGGCCGGTGCAGCCCGCGTCGGCGAACACCGCGTGGATCCGCTCGGCGACGGTCACCGCACTCGTTCCCGGTACAGCACGCCGTCCAAGGCGTCGGCCTGTTCCTCGGCGCCCGGCCGGTGGATCACCCGGCAGCGCAATGCCACCGCTTGCGGCGCCATCCGCAGCCAGGCGACGCCGGGGATATCGGAGGGTGGGGTGGTGGTGAGACCGAAACTGGTTCCGGCGGCCACGGCGGCGAGTATCGAGCGGTCGTCGTGCACGGTGACCGTCGGTGCGTCGAGTCCGCGTTCGCGCAGCAGGTCCCGGACCGTATCGGAGGCCGGGGGGTTGGCGGCACGCGGATACGCCGCATAAGTGAGGTCGGCGAGCATCGGGAACGCCGGACGTTCGGTGGCGGCGCTGCGATGTTCGGCGGGGACCACGATCCAGCGCGGTAGCTTAACCACCGGCCGGGCCGCCACACCGTCCACCAGCGCCGGATGTTCGATCACCGCCACATCGCACAATCCCGACCGCACCGCCGCCACCAGATCGACCGTGGCGGCCACCGTCGTGGAAACCGCGTCGCCGCTGTTCTTCTCGGTGCGTAGCGCGGTGACGCAGGCGGTCAGGATCCGGTCGGAGAGTGCGGTGGTCGCGCCCCAGTGCACGGTGCCCCGGGTGCGGGCGATGCGCTGCGCCTCGGCCAGCAGCCGGGCCGCATCGTCGACGAGCAGCCGGGCCCGTGGCAGGAGTTGCCGGCCGGCCGCCGTGAGTACCGCGCCCTGCCGGGTGCGGTGCACGAGTTCGACACCGAGCTGTGCCTCCAGTCGTCGTAACCCCTGGGACAGCGGCGGCTGGGTCATATCCAGAACAGTGGCCGCCCGCCCGAAATGGCCCTCGTCCGCGATGGCGACGAAATAGCCGAGGTGGCGGATGAGATCCATAGCCATATTGAACCAGCGGTACGCCCGGCCACCGTCCAACTGCGGTTTCAGCGCCGGTACAGCACGGCGAAACCTGCGTCTACCTGCTTCTATATCTATTGCGTATCGTGTGCGGGAGTGTCGGATATTGGCGACCGGCCGCGTACCCGTGTGTGCTGCCGATGTGAAAGCGATCCGATCCGAATTCCGCGTCCCGCGCCGATCGCTGGCGGCCGTACTCGCCGTCACCGCGTTCGCCGTCACCGCATGCGGTTCCGATCCGGGCGAGTCCACCACCTCGACGCCGGCCACGATCAGCCCGCCGGCCGTCGCCGACCTCAGCAATACGCTGATGGAGATCCAGGAACGCCACGACGTGCTGTTCGGGATCGCGGCCTACAGCCCGACGGGTGCGCGGACCTTCGAGTGGAATGCCGCGGACCGGTTCGCCCTCACCTCCACCTTCAAGGTGTACGCGGTCGCCGCGCTGCTGCGACTCGCCGAACGCGGGGAAGTGGACCTGAACGAGCGGGTGCCGATCCGGCCCGAGGACATCGTGATCGCGTCACCGACCACCAGTTACCGGGTCGGTGAGACCCTCAGCTGGTACGACCTGTGCCAAGCCGCCCTGGTGCGCAGCGACAATACAGCCGCCAATCTCATCCTCCGGCGTATCGGCGGACCGTCCGCGGTCACCGCCCTGGCCCGCATGATCGGCGATACCGAGACCAGGCTGGACCGCTGGGAACCGGCACTCAACGAGGCTCTTCCCGGGGACACCCGCGATACCAGCACCCCCGCCGCGTTCGCCGGTGGTCTGCATCGGCTGGTTCTGGGCAATGCGCTGATCCCCGAACACCGGCGGATGCTCACCGGCTGGATGCGTTCGAGCGTCACCTCGGGCGAGCGGATGCGCGAGGGGCTGCCGGTCGGCTGGGTCGCGGCCGATAAATCCGGTGCCGGCGCCTACGGCACCGTCAACGACGCCGGGGTGGTGTGGAGCCCCACCGGAACCTCGGTCGTACTGGTCGTCTTCAGCCGCTCGACCACCGGCTACCCGATGGCCGCCCCCAGCGATCAGGCTATCGCCGACGCCACCACGGCGGTCCTGGAGACCGTGACGAACTGAACTCGCCGGGTACCTGCCACGCAGGACGGGGAAGGCGGGGCGGATGTACCCGGTGGGCTCACTCCTGCACGGCCAGCCCGATCGCCGCGGCCAGGGTCGGCGCGAGGTCCAGGAGTTGACCGGGTGTGACGAGCGCGCCGCGCAAGAACTCCACGCCGTCGGCGATACCGATACTGTGGGCACCCCGGAAGTCGACCTTCTTCAGCTGTGCGTTCCGCACCGTCAAGGCCGATATCTCGGAACCGGGAAAGCTCACTTCCGAAAGTTTCGCGCTACCGAAATCGACGTGGCGCAGTACGCAATCGACGAAGCGGACCTTGGTCAACCGGGCGTTCCGGAAATTCACCGAGTCGAGTTTGCAGTTGTGGAAGACCACCCGGCGTAGTTCGGCGCCGCTGGCCTCCACACCCGACCAGGCGCCCTCGATCACTTCCGCGTCCAACCAGGCGGCGTCCGGCATATCGGTACCGGTGAACCGGACACCGTGCAACCAGACATCGGCGAACCGCGCACCACCGGACACCCCGCGGTCGATATGCACCGAGCGGAAGGCGCACTGGTCGAACACCGTATGGCGGAGGTCCGGTTCGGTCAGCACCAGGTCTTCGAACCGCGTGCAGTCGTACTCACGCTCGAGATCCGGGGCGCCCGCCGGTTCCAGCCATTGTGCGAACGGTAGCTCGGCCAGTTCACGTGGCATTGCGCTCCTTCTACGATCCGATTCACGCCGCGACGGTCCCACTGTAGATGCCGGAACCGCGCCCCTTCGCCACCGTTCGGCCCTGTTCGCGCCGGACGATCGCGAGGCCACTGGATGCCTTCCGGGGCCGCGTACCCGGTTACCCCGGCGCAGTGCCGCTGTCAGCGATACAGGGGGTCGGCGGCCACCCGGTCGCGAGGAGCTGCGGCGGCGAGATGACCTCGCAGCGTGGTGGTTTCGTAGTCCGCACGGAAAAGGTCGCGGGACGCCAGCAGCGGGACCAGTTCGTCGGCGATCACCTCGAGGCTGTCGACGAGGATATCGGGTTGCAGGTTGAATCCGTCGCAGGCGTAACTGCGGTACCACTGCTCGATACGGTCGGCCAGTTGTTCGGGGGTGCCCACGAAACCGCCGTGCCCGGAACCGGAGTAGCGCGTCTGACGCAGGTACTCCCGGACGGTCGGGCGGGTCTGCCGGATCTGCTCGAGGATGGATTCGCGGAAACCGATGCTGCCGGTGAAGATTTCCGGATCCGCGGGGCCGCGCAGTATCTCGTCCGGGAACCGCTCGTCGAGATCCAGGGTGGCGATATCGACCCCGATGGCGTGGGACAGCCAAGCCGCCGAATACGCGCTGGGGCTCGACTCGTACAGTTCGTCGACGCGGCGCCGGGCCTCCTCCTCGGTGGAGCCGAGGGTCAGCAGCAGGCCGGGCATGATCGCGACGTCGCGGGGGTCGCGTCCGGCCCGCGCCGCACCGTCCTTCACAGTCCGGTAGTGCTCGCGCGCGGTCTCGAGGGTGATCTCGGCGGTGAATACGCCGTCGGCGTAGCGGGCGGCGATATCGCGGCCGCCGGGGGAACCGCCGGCCTGGAACAGCACCGGCATTCCCTGCGGTGAGGCGGGGGCGCGGAATTCGCCGTCGTAGTCGAAATGGGTGCCGTGATGGTGGACCCGGGCGCCGGTTCCGGCTGCCGACCACAGTGCGTGGCAGAGTTCGGCGAATTCGGCCCCGCGTTCGTAGCGCCGGCTGCGCGGTATCACCTGTTCGAGACCGAAGTTCGCGGCGGACCGGTCGTCCCGGGTGGTCACCAGGTTCCAGCCGGCGCGGCCGTGCGAGACGTGGTCCAGGGTGAGGATCCGGGCGGCCAGGTCCACCGGGTCGTTGAAGGTGGTGGACGCGGTGGCGATGAGACCGACGTGTTCGGTGCTGCGGGCGATATGGGCCCAGGTGACCGTCGGGTCGAGTCGGATGGGATTGGCGTCGTAGGCGGGATCGCCGAGACCCAGCGCGTCGGCGAGGAAGACCGCGTCGAGCCGGGCGCGTTCGGCGAGCCGGCCGATCCGCTCCCAATACTCGGGTTCGACGAAATCCTGGGTTCCGAGCAGCGGTGAGCGCCAGGCGGCGGGGATATAGCCGTAGACGAGCACATTGACACCGAGCAGGACGTGGCCGGTGCGGGGTTCGGTCATGCGGTCACGCTCCTTGGCCCTGCGGGCGCAGGAAGGAGTTCGATCCGCCCGCCGGTGGGGTGCCGTTGATGTAGTAGTCGCCGAGTACTCGTTCCTTGAACACGCGGGGGTTGTGCGAGGCGAGGGTGCGGGCATTGCGCCAGTGCCGGTCCAGGCCCGCGCCGACCGCGGTCGCGGAGGCGCCGAGGGCATCGAACACGGTCGCGGTGACCTCGAGCGCGGCTTCGATGACCACCGTTTGCGCCTCGTGGGTGCGCACGGTCGCCTGGACGAGCGCCTGCTGTTCGGCCTCCGCGTCCCGCCGGAAATGGGCTTCGGCGACGGCGTCGAGGGTGGCCGCCTGTTTCTCCAGCGCCGCCTCCGCCGCGAACACCCGGCCGGCCAGCACACCGATACGCTGCTGGAGCAGGGGGTCGCGGGCGGGTACCTCGTCGATGCCCAGCGGATAGTTGCGGGGCCGGCGGCGCAGCGCGGCGGCGCCGTCGCGGAACGCCGCCCGGGCAATGCCGGTCAGTACCGACAGCAGCGCTGTCTGATAGAAGAGCCCCTGATAGGCGAAGCGTTCCTCGGCGGGGAACAGGCCGTGTTCGTCGACCACCGCGTCGTGGTAGCGGGCCGATCCGCTGGCGGTGGTCTGCTGGCCGAACCCGGTCCAGTCGTCGACGAGCGTGACGCCGGGCTGATGCCGGGCGACGAGCACGGTGACCAGGCGGTCGTCGGCGTCCTTGCCGATCACATCGAGCCAGTCCGCGTAGAGGCTGCCCGTCGCGTAGAACTTCTCGCCGGTGACCCGGGTGACTCCGTCGACGGTGCTGATCCGGGTGCCGATATCACCGAATTTCGCGTTGTTGGCCTCGGTCCAGCCGCCGCCGACGAACTCGCCGCGGCGGAACCGGTCGAGCCAGATCTCGGTCGCCGGATGCTCCGGCGAGTTCAGCCGGTCCTCCACGAAGGCGAGGTGGTTGCGGAAGATATGCGCCACATTGGGGTCGGCGGCGCCGAGATCGGCGAGCAGGCGGAACAACTGCTGCAGGGTCGCGCCGTCGCCACCCAGTTCGCGGGGGATCCGCAGCCGGGAGAATCCGGCGTCCACCAGCTGCCGGACCTGTTCGTAGGGGAATTCGCGGGCGCGTTCCCGGGCGAGGTCGCCTTCGCCGATCCGGTCGAAGACGGGTTGATAGGTCGCGCTGAGGGATTCGTATCCGGCGTCGGGGTCCGCCAGCAGCGATCTGAGGCCGGTCGAGGTGGAGGCTGTCATGGGGTCCCTTCGGTAAGTCGGTGCACTGCGCGCGGTTTCAGCGGTAGACGGCGGGCGACGGTACGGCGAACGCCGGTGGGGCGTCGGCCAGCAGATCGGCGGGTGGTGCCAGGCCCAGGACGTTCCGCAGGGTGGCGTCGGAGTCGAGAGCGCCGGGCCCACCGCGGTCCGCGACGAATGCGGCTGCGGTGCGTAGCAGATCGGTGGCGGTTTCGGCGGGGGAGCCGCCGATACCCGTGCGGAGCAGGATTCCGTGCGCGCCGGCGGTCAGGAGTACGTCGGCGGTATCGATATCGGCGGACTCGGTGACAAGGGGAGTGGTGCGGTGTTCCAGCGCGGCGGCGACGGAACCACGATCGGGAAACCCGCCGAGTACGGTGAGATCACCCGTATCGGTTCGGGAAATCTCCGATTCCGGCCCCGTGATGTACCGGGCGAGAACCGGTGTGCCCTGGGCCGAGGCCGGAATGCTGAGCGGTCCGGCGGTTCGGGTGACACCCCGGTGGTCCACTCGGCGGATTCGCTCGGAACGCACCAGGATTCCGCTGTCCTTGTCGCCGATGATGCTGTCGCGGGGCCAGCTCTGCCACAACCCGATCAGGGCGCGCGCGGTATCCGCGGTGGTCTCCGGCCCGATTTCGGCACTGCTGCCCAGTCCCGCTCCGCTCCAGGCATCGCCGGTGCGGCCACGGGTATCGCGGCTGCCGAGCAGGATTCCGGACCGTCCCCGGGTGAGGTGATCCAGCGAGAGCGCCCGCCGGGCGAGGTTGTAGGGCAGGTCGATATGGGCGGCCGCGGCGAAGAGCACAGGCGGCCCGCCGTAGGTCGCCAGTGCCGTGGCCAGGAGGCTGGGGTCGAGATCGGTGGCGGCGGGCGCGGAGCCGGTGAGCCGGTCGATTCCGATCACCGCGAAGGCGGCCGGCTGCCGTTCCCACGCGGTGCGCAGGGTGTTGTCGGCGAGGATCGCCGCGGCTTCGGCGGTGGTCACCGCCAGGGCGAGGATCGGGGTGCCGGGTGCGGAGGTCATGCCGCCTGTTCTTTCCGTCGGCCGAGGTCGGCGTCGAGCAGTGCGCGGGTCTCCTCGGAGCGCGCGCTGTCGTAGAGGAGTGCGGTGGGGAATTCGTCGACCAGCCGGCCGCCGGTGAGTACGCCGATCCGGTCGCTGACCCATTCCACGAGCCCCAGATCGTGACCGATGAACACACAGGTCAGGTTCAGGCGTTCGCGCAGCTCGAGCAGCAGGTCGATGATCTCGGCCTGGGTGGAGACATCCAGCGAGGAGGTGGGCTCGTCGAGGACCAGCAGATCGGGTTCCAGCGCCAGCGCCCGCGCCAGGCAGACCCGCTGCGCCTGGCCACCGGACAGCGCATGCGGGTAGCGGTCGGCGAAACCCGCGGGCAGGCCGACGAGCGTGAGGGACCGGGCCAGCGCCTCCGCGGCCTGTTTCCGGCTCCGCACCCGGCCGAAGCGGTACAGCGGCCGGGCGATCTGCTCGCCGACACGCAGCGCGGGGTTGAGCGCGCCGACCGGATCCTGGAAGACATATTGCAGTCGGGATCGCAGCGCGCGCAGCTCGTCCGGTGCCGCACCGGTGAGCCGATTCCCGTCGAAGGTCACCGAACCCGCGGTGGCGGGCAGCAGTCCGCCCAGAACGCGGCCGAGGGTCGACTTCCCGGAGCCGGACGGCCCGATCAACCCGTAGATTTCGCCGGGCCGCACGGTGAGCGATACGTTGTCCACCGCCACGAATTCGCGTGCGGCGAGCCCGGTTCCGAAACCACCCACCCGGAATCGTTTGGAGACCGCATCGAGTCGCACGACCGGTTCGGTGTTCCCGGCATCGGGAGGCGGCGCGGGGACCGGCGGTGCGGGGACCGGAAGTGCGGTCACCGGCGGGGCGGGTAGCGACGCCAGGCGCCGCGATCCGTCCCATTGTGGCAGCGTGGCGCGTTTCCCCAGCCGGGGCACCGCATCCAGCAGGCGCCGGGTGTACGGGTGATCGGGTGCGGAGAGCACCTTCTCCCGGACCCCGGTTTCGACGATCCGGCCCTGGGCAAGTACGGCCACCCGGTCGGCCATATGGGCGACCACATCGAAATCGTGGGTGATCAACAGCAGCGCCGAGCCCGTGGCGCGGGTGATATCGCGGAGCAGATCGAGGATCTGGCGCTGGACGATGGTATCGAGGGCGGTGGTCGGTTCGTCGGCGATCAGTACCAGCGGTTCGGCCAGGGCGGCCAGTGCCAGCGCGACCCGCTGGCGCATTCCGCCGCTGAGTTCGTGCGGATAGCAGGCCAGGACGCGGTCCGGACTGTCGAACCCGACCTGCGCGAGCCAGGCGGCCGCCAGTTCGCGCCGCGCGGAACGCCGCAACTGCGGGCGATGATGGACGATGATCTCGTCGAGCTGGGCGGCGATCCGGTGCGCCGGATCCAGCGCGCCGAGCGGGTTCTGGAACACCATGCCGATCCCGGACCCCCGGTAGCCGCGGAGCCGGCGGTCGGGCAGCGCGGTGAGCTCGACGGCCTCGTCCGCCCCGGGATGGAAGCGGACGGCGCCGCCGGTGATCCGTGCCGCGCGCGGCAGCAGGCCGATGATCGCGGCCGCCGTGAGGCTTTTCCCGGAACCGGATTCCCCGACGAGGGCCAGTACCTCGCCGGCGGTGAGGGTGAACCGGATATCCGCGACCGTGGGGCCGCCGGGTTCGTCGCCGGGGACGGCGATGCTCAGACTGTCGACTTCGAGGACGGTGCGGGTCGCGGCACCGGTTTCGCCGGGGCGGGTTTGCGGTGTGGACAGTGCGATCATCGGCGGTTTCCTCGGGTGCGGGGATTCGACAGGTCGTGCAGGGCGTCGCCGAGCCAGTTGAAGGCCAGGGCGACGACCACGACCGCGAGACCCGGAATCACCGCCACGTGCATATGCCCGGACAGCACGACTTTCGCGCCGGAAGCGATCATCTGGCCCCAGTCCGGGGTCGGGGGCTGCACGCCGATCCCCACCGCGCTCAGGCTCGCCGAGAACACCACCATGGTGGCGACCATGCCGGTGCCGTAGACGACGATCGCACCGCGCACATTCGGCAGCACCTCGCGCACCATCAGCTCCTGCCGGGTGGCACCGAGCGCGGTGGCGGCCTCGACGTACTCCCGCCGCACCTGCTGTTTGACCTCGGTGAACACCACGCGGGTCACATAGGGGACCACGGTGAACACGATCGCCGCCGCCACCACCACGGGCCCGGGGCTCAGGACGGCGGCCAGCGCCACCGCGACCAGAATCACCGGAAAGGCGAACAGCATGTCCACGACCCGCATGACGGCACCGCTCACCTTCGGGCCGGCGAAACCGGCGAGCAGCCCGGCCCCGGACCCGGCGACCGTGGCCGCGGCCACCGCGAGTACCGCCAGCAGCAGCGAGGTTCGGCCACCCCAGAGCAGCCGGCTCAGCAGATCCCGGCCGAGATCGTCGGTGCCCAGCAGATGCCCGGCGCTGCCGGGCGGCAGGAATTTGGCGGCGGGGTCGGTGGCCAGCGGGTCGTACGGCGCGAGTACGGGCGCCAGCAGGGAGACGAGGACCACGGCACCGATGAGCACGACGGCGGCGACGAATTGCGCACTGTAGCGCCGCCCGCGAACTCGTCGCCGGCCGGCGGTCAGGGGCGCGCGGGATACCCGGACGGAGACCATCACGCGCCTCGCAATCGTGGATCGAGCGCATCGACGATCACATCGGTGACGAGGTTGACCAGCAGATAGCACAGCGCCACCAGCACGATCCCGCCCTGGATCACCGGATAGTCCTTACCGTTCACGGCATTCACCAGCTGGGTGCCGATACCGGGCCAGTTGAACACGATTTCGACGAAGAACACTCCGGTGATCAAGGTGCCGATTTCGAGGCCGGTGATATTGACCAGACTCGGCAGGATATTGCGGAAGACATTCTTGCCGTAGATCTTTCGCCGCGGTAACCCTTGTGACCGGAAGGTGCGTACATAGTCGGTGCCGGTTTCGCGCACGATGCCGATCCGGACGAACCGGGCCAGCACCAGCATGGAGATCAGTGCGGCCGATATCGCGGGCAGCACCAGATGCTGCAGGAGATCGCCGAATCCACCGCCGCCGCGGGACTGCATCCCGCCCACCGGCAGCCAGCCCAATTGCAGGGCGAACACGCTGATCAGCACCAGCCCGAACCAGTACACCGACAGATTGCTGCCGATCTGGGCCACCAGCATCACCGCGCGATCCACCCAGGTGCCGTGCCGGATCCCGGCGACCGCGCCGATCAGTGTGCCGAACACCACGCACACCACGGTCCCGGCCGCGGTGAGTATCAGCGTGTTGAGGAAGGGCGGGACGAGGATATCGAATACCGGCGTGCCCAGGGTCAGCGACAATCCGCCGCCGTCGGCGGCCAGATTCTTCAGCCAGACGAAGTACTGCTCCCACAGCGGACGGTCCAGCCCGTAGGTGGCGCGTAGTTCGTCGAGCTGTTCGGGCGTGAACCGCAGGGCGAACTGGGCTTCCACCGGGTCGCCCGGGGTGAGCGCGCCGAGCAGGAAGGCCAGGACCGAAACGAGGAACAGGATGGGCAGCACATTGAGGACGCGCAACCCGATATGACGCAACCGGTTCATCGGGCGCCCGATAACCAGACCGGGGACAGGTCGTACCAGTTGGTGGCCGGGAACACGAAACCTTCCACATTCGGGCCGGTCGCGTAGTAGCGGTTCAGGTTCACCGCCGGAATCACCAGCGCCTCGTTCCGCAGTTTCTCCTCGGCCTGCTTCCACAACCCGATCCGCGCCTTCGCGTCGGGAGTGTGCAGGGCCGTTTCGATGGCCGCGGTCACCTCCGGGTGTTCGGCCGGGTCCAGGCCGCGGTTCTGTAGACCGGTGTACCCGTTGTGCAGCCATTCGGCGTTCGTCTCACCGAACTCGTCGATACTCAGGCCGTCGCCCGGTTGCGGATTGCGGATGCGCGACGAGTAGTTGACGCGGTCGAGGCTGACGATATCGACCTCGACGCCGATCTCCTTCAGATGGGCCTGCAGCCATTGGCCCACATTCTCGTTCGCCACATCGATGACGAGGCCGAACCGGAGTTCCCCGGGGCCGAAACCGGCTTCGGCGAGCAGTCGCCGGGCGCGGTCCGGGTCGTACGGGAAATCCCGCACCGCCGGGTCGAAGGCTTCGTTGCCCGGCGGCAGGAACGAGTACTGGGGTGCGGCGTACCCGTTGTAGACCTCGTTGGCCAGGGCCTTCCGGTTCAAACCGTGGATGAGTGCCTTGCGCACCCGGTCGTCGTCGAACACCGGATTCTTCCGGTTGAAGGAGAAGTACACGAGTTCGGCGCCGGTGCCCTCGGGGACGTCGAAGCCCGCGTTCTCCAGGGATTCGACATCGTCGGGCGGGACATAGCTGATCAGGTCCACTTCGCCGTTGAGCAGGGAGGCGACCCGGGTCTGGTTGTTGGGAATCACCCGGAAGGTCAGCGTATCCAGGCGTGGTCGCGTACCCCAGTAGCCGGGATTGCGTTGCAGCACGATGCGATCGCCGATCGCGCGGGAATCGAACCGGTACGGCCCGGTGCCTTCGGGATGTTCGGCGAAACCGTTGTTCCCGTACTTCTCCCACACCGCGGGATTTCCGATGGGGAGGGTGTACATGGATTGCGCCAGGATGCGCGGGAAGCCGAGGAAGGGTTTGTCGAATTCGAAGGTGTAGCTGTGTGTACCCGTGGGGCGGGCAGCGCGCAGATTGTCGAACCACACCCGCACCCGGCCCGCGCTCTCCTCGTCGAAGAACTCGTACGAGCGATCCCAGACCCGCCGGACGTTCTTGTCCAGCGCGGCCGCGTCGAACGGGGAGCCGTCGTGGAAGGTGGCGCCTTCGCGGAGCCGGAAATTCCAGACGCGGCCGTCGGCGCTGTGCTCCCATTTCGTGGCCAGCACCGGGACCAGGCCGGGTACGCCCGTCGTGGTGGTCAGGTCTTCCCCGACAAGAGGTTCGAAGATATTGCGGGAGACCCGGTAGGTCTCCCAGAATGTCTGCCGGTGCGGGTCCAGCCCGCGTGGTTCCAGATACAGGCCGCTGATGAACTCACCGCCGTCGACGGGGGTCCCGCCGTTCCCGCCGGCCGAGCAACCGGTGAGCAGGACCACGGCGGCCAAACCTGCCGCGAGAAGGGTGTAGCGCTTGTTCCTACGCACTGGTCGCAAACTTTCCGTCGGTAACGAAGACTTCCGACGCAGAAACATAGGATGATTTATCCGGGCGCTCACGGCATTGGCTCAGCGTGATTCGTTTCTGTCGACTCCGTGGCCGGGAGGTCCGGTCGCGGGTTCGTCCCCGCGGGTTTCCAGCCGAGGGCGGGGGCGATGAGTTCGACGGTGTCGTGCAGGATCTGCTCGTAGTCGTCCCGATGGAATTCGTAGGGCAGTTCGAGACGTAGTTCGGTGGTGTGGGCAAGCACCGGGTCGGCGCGTAAGCGTTCGACTATCTGCTCGGCGGGGCCGGCCAGATCCGGCGCGAACAGGATTCGCCGTTCGCCTTGCGGGGCAAGGGTTCGGTCGTGCCGGGCGGCCGCATACTGCCGGTAACGTTCCCGGGTCGCGCGGCCGGCGCTGTCGAAGGGGACGAGTACCCGGCCCACCGCCACCCTGGCCGGCCGGGACGGATCGATGTGGCGGCGGTAGTCGTCGAGCAAACTCAGCTGGGTGGTGGCGAAATCGTCGCTGTGCTCGCCGAATACGATGTTCCCGGTGAGCAGATTGAGCCCGGTCTCCCCGGCCCAGCGCACCGAGCGGGTACTGCCGCCGCCGTACCAGAGCCGGTCGATCAGCCCGGGGCTGTGCGGTTGCAGGCGGGGGCGCTGGGTGTTGCCGGGGGAGTGGATCACCGTATCCGGGCCAGCCAGGTAGTTGCCGCGCAGATTGTCCATCAGCCGGGTGATCCGGCCGTAGGACAGGTCGTAGCTGCGCCAGTCGCCGTCGAAGACGAGATCGCCGATCAGGTCCGCGTGCGGCGGGGTGCCCGCGCTGAAACCGGGTTGCAGCCGCCCACCGGAGAGTACATCGGCCATCGACAGATCCTCGGCCAGCCGGAACGGGCTCTCGTAGCCGATGGGGATCACCGCGGTTCCCAGCTCGACCCGGCTGGTGCGCTGGGCGGCGGCGGCCAGGAACACCGCCGCCGACCCCACGCCGTGCTCGAGATGCCGCTGCCGGATCCAGGCACCGTCGACACCGAGGCGTTCGCCGTATTCGAACAGCCGCAGGGTGTCCTCGAGCCCGGCGGCGGGATCACCGTCGGGATAGTTGCCGGGAGTGAGCAGCGCGAGTTTCGTGATCGACGGTTCGCCGGCGGCCATCGGATCAGCCGCGCTTGTAGGGGATCTTCTCGCCCGCCTCGATCGCGACCGGCAGCCGGTTCTCGGCCGGCGGTAGCGGGCAGGTCGCGAGATCGGTGTACGCGCAGGGGAGATTGACCGCGCGGTTGAAGTCCAGGGTCACCGCGCCGTCGGATTCGGGTGGCGGGAGCTGGAGTACGCGGTTGGCGGCATAGGTCGTCACACCGGAGGTCGCGTCGGTGAACAACACCGTCAGGTACCCCGGTGCCTTCCCGGGAAACGCGGTGAGCCGCAATTCGTGCCCGTCCAGTTCGAACTCGATCTGCCCGGGTGCGTCGTAGACGTGCTCGAGTCCTTCCACCGCGGCACCCACCGTGGTCGGCCGCGGCTCCGCGAAAGCCGTGTACCGCCCGCCGACCACCCACTTCGGATCCGGAGCGTAGGCGGGGGTGCCGCGGAAACCGGTGCGCAACGGGTTGTCCGGGTGCCGCGGGCGGACGATATCGTGCCCGCCGCGTTTGGCGACCTCGATCACCGCGTCACCCCAGACCGCGTTGATCCCACTCCGTTCCGGGATGACGCCGAACCGGTGTGTGCCGCGCACCGGATTCCCGTCGATCAGCAGCTCCTCGTCGTCGTCGAGCACCACCGTGACCCCGTCGGGTCCGGTGGACCAGGCACCCGGCGCGCCGGGGAACCGCTGTGGTGCCGCGGTGAGCCAGTGCAGGCCGGTGACGGCCAGGAAGCCGTGCGGATCGGCCAGGTTCGTTTCCTGCTGCCGATGCCAGTCCTGCCATTCGGCGGTGAAGGTATCGGCCGAGGCCGCGGCTGTCGTCATGAATATTCCCTCCGAATCGGGGGCGAGACCGTGCTGCGATCATCCGCCGCGGTGGCCGAAGGAGAAACGTTTCCGCTCGGCCTGATTCTGTGCCCGCAGGCGCCGGGCACCGAACCACACCATGAGCACCAGCGTCGCCGGATACGGTGCCGCGCACTCCGCGACTTCCGCCGATACGAAGGTCGCCGCGACCCTGTCCGGAGCGGGGAGATCGTGCCGTACCAACCGCGGCCTCGGCCGGGCCGAGTTCGTCCGGTCGTACGGCTAGGGCCTGCTCGGCTGGCCCGATGGGTCACTTCTTCGCGATACGTCCCGGTGCAGGAGCGCGCTCCTACCGAAACCGGTTGACCGGTAGCTCTTATAGCGCCTCTATGTTGCTCCTCGGAATCGGGTAGTCGACGTGCTGGACGAAGACACGCTCCAGGCGTTTCTCGCCGAACTCGTCCACGATGTCATCGTTGATCAGGTAATCGGGGTCGTGGTCGAGTAAGTACGCGACTGTGCTGCTGCCCTCACTGGTCGGCGGCTGGAGTCTCAGGTAGTCGAAAACGCCCTTGCTGGCATTCGCCCGCCAGAATCGCGGTGTCAGCAGGTCTTCTTCCGAGAAGAAGTCCCAGCCGGTGACCGTCACCGCGCAGAAGAAGTCGAATTCGGCTCCGGCAAAGTAGCGTTCGGCGTGTTCGAGGATACGGCCGAGATGAGCGACGGCCGCCCGAATCAGCACACGATTGCGTTCGACAAGCGAAAGCTCGTCCAGGAAAGCGATTTGGGAATAGGTCGTGAAGAGCGGAAGCTCGTCGAAATATCCGTTACACGTCATCAACCCGTCGAAGTCCAGTAAGTCGACCACAGCCAGCAGCCGCTCGAAGGCGCCTCGGAATCGGGGGTCGACCTCAACCGTCACGGTGCCTCGCCGACAGGATGGCCGCGGGTGCGTGCGCGACGAACTGCGATTTGCGGACCGACCAGGTGCGCAGTAGCTGCTGCTCCAGATGGACATCTTCGGGCCGGGAGGTTGTGGATGTGGGTGTGCCGGATGATATGGATCGACCTCACGATTTCCTTTCTACCCTCGGATGGGCGGCAGGCGGCTACCGTTCCCACCCCCGAATGCATGTTCGAAGAGTACCGCGTCTGCGCCGGTAGGGCGGGTCGGATAGAGGGCCCGACAGTCTCAGCTCAAAAATGGGATCATCTGGGCGAGAAGGTCTTCGGGCCGGTCGAGTGGGATGATGTGCAGTCCGGATACCGTGCGCTTCGCCGCGTTGCGCAAGCGGATTCCCGGGGTCTCCCAGAAGATGTTGTCGCAGACCCTGCAAGGTCTGGTCGCCGACGGGCTCGTGACCCGGTGCGTCGAGAACAATGTGCCACCGCAGGTGCACTACGGGCTCACCGATCTCGGGCGATCGCTCGAGAAGCGGCTCGCCGCGCCGCGGGACTGGGCGGAAACCCATATGCGGCCATCGCCGAGTATCGGTCCGGATCCGCCGAGGGCAGTGGCTGATTCAGCCGCCGCCCGAGGCGAAGGGGCTGGGACCGAACCACTTCGGAAAGCCCGGGTCGGCGCGAGAACCGCTGCTGTATCCGGCCAAGAGGGCGACAGGGATATCGCGGTACACCGGAAAAGGGAGCCCTGATCATGTGGCAGTTCGGCGCGGTACTGGCATTCCTGGACGGGCTCTTCAAAGCCGTTGTGGGCCCGCAATACGGCAGTAACGGTGGTCAAAGCAGCGGCCCTGTGATGCCCCGTCGAAGGACGGAGGAAAGGTGTCGGTGCGGGGAGTTACCGAACCGGATGATGCCGAGTGTTCCGATGTGCTCGGGTGCGGTGACAGCGTGATCTCCGCAGGATCAGCCGGCAGTGTGCTCCGGCAGGTTGATTTCGAGCCGGGCTCCGCCGCGGGGCGAGTTCGACAGCTGCGCGCTGCCGGCGCAGGTGCGGGCGGCTTCGGCGATGATGGCCAGGCCCAGTCCGGCGCCGCCGTGGGTGCGGCTGCGGTTGTCGTCGCGACGTTCGAATCGGCGGAACAGCCGGTCGCGGTCGTGCTCGGGGACACCGTCACCGTCGTCGTCGACCCACAGCACGACCTGTCCGTTCGCGCAGCGCAGTGTGAAATCGACGCGGCTGTGCGCGTGGCGGCGGGCGTTGTCGGTGGCGTTGCGCACGGCCCTGGCCAGGAGTCTTTCGTCGGCGAAAACCCGGGCCGGTCCAACGGCCGCGGTATCGGTGGTGATACCGAGCCGGCGTAGCCTGCCCGCTTCGGCGAGCACGATATCGTCGAGATCGACTTCGCCGCAGCTGTGGCCGGTGCCTTCCCCCAGCCGGGCGAGTAGCAGGAGATCGTCCACCAGGTCGTGGAGCCGGGCGGCCTCGCTGTCGACGACCTCGGCCAGCGACGCGAGATCGGTCGCGCCGGGATGGTGCAGCGCGACCTGTGCGTGCTGGCGGATGGCGGCCACCGGCGAGCGCAGTTCGTGCGAGGCGTCGGAGACGAACCGTTGCTGTGCCCGGTGTGCGGCCTCGAGGCGGCCGAGCATCCGGTTCATCGTCGCGGCCAGCCGTGCGACCTCGTCGTTCCCGGCGGGCGGATCCACTCGCCGGGAAAGATCCGCGCCGAGGGATTCGACGTCGAGCCGGATGCGCTCGACCGGCCGGAGCGAGCGGCCCACCACCGCCCACATCAGTGCCGCGACGAACGCGCTGACGGCGGGCACCGCGACGGCCAGCAACAGGGCCGCCGAGCGCACCGCGTCATCGGCGTCCGCGAGCGAGCGCGCGACGACGACGGACTGGATCGCGCCCGACGGCAGCGTGATCGGCGCCGAGTGCACGACATAGTCGGCCCCGTCGAGGGCGAAGCGTTCCGCGGACGGTACCGGCAGTACGGGGCCGGTGGCGGAGTCGCCCTCGGCCGTGGTGATCACGCGACCGTCCTGCTGGAGCTGGACGATGACATTGTCGACTTCCGAGACCGGTAACAACGCGGTGTTCGTGCCGTCGCGGAGCCGGTGCTGTGCGTCCGCGGCGATCTGGTCGGCCTGGATATCGGCCGCGTTCGAATGCGCTGTGACCAGAGTATGGCGGAACAGCATCAGGAAACTCACCGCACCGACTGCCAGGACCGCCAGGACGACAGCCGTGGTCGTCACCGTGATCCGCACCCGTAGCGAGGGCAGACCCAGGCTAGGCATCGGGCATCAGCCGGTATCCCGCGCCACGGATGGTGCGGATGGTGTCGACGCCGAACGGTTTGTCGATCTTGGCTCGCAGGTACGCGATGTACACCTCGACGATATTGGAATCACCGTCGAACTCTCCGTGCCAGACGCCGGCCAGAATATCGCTCTTGGACCGGATCACGCCCGGCTCCCGGGCGAAGAACGCCAGAATCGCGAACTCCCGGGCCGTCAACCGAATCGGAGTATCGCCGCGCCGGACCTCCCGGGTGGCCGGGTCGAGACACAAGCTACCCACGTGCAGTGCGGTCGGGCGTTCCGGACGTCCGCGCCGGATCAGAGCCCGGAGCCGGGCTACCAGGACCGGGAAATCGGCGGGTTTGATCACGTAGTCGTCGGCGCCGGTGTCCAGGCCTTCTACCTGATCCCATTCACCGTCCTTGGCGGTGAGCATGAGGATCGGTGTCCAATTTCCCTCGTCCCGCAAAGTCCGGCACACCGCGTATCCGCTCATACCCGGCATCATCACGTCCAGCACCAGCGCGTCGTAGCGGACCTCACCTGCCCGCCACAAGCCGTCGGTCGCGTTGTATGCCAGATCGACAGCGAAGCCCTCGGCCTGCAGCCCCCGTCTGAGCCCGTCGGCGAAACGGATCTCGTCATCGACCACCAATATGCGCACGCCGCCCAGTATGAGCAGAACCGCCGTTAATGCTGGCTTAAGCATCGGCCCGGCACCATGGCCGCGGCCGTTCGCCTCGGGCTCCGAGGTGTCCCGGCCCTCGGACACCGGATCGCTGTGGCCCCCGGCCGGCTGGGGCGCAACGGGTTTCCGGGCCGCCGTGAAACAACAGGAGAGAAGGAGTATTGCGGGATGGGCGTGACCCTCGCCAAGGGCGGCAATGTATCGCTGTCGAAACAGGCACCGAATCTGACCGCGGTGGCGGTCGGTCTGGGCTGGGATGTCCGATCGACCACGGGTGCCGAGTTCGACCTGGATGCCAGCGCCCTGGCGACCGGACCGGATCAGAAGGTCGTCTCGGACCGGCATTTCGTGTTCTACAACAATCTGCGTTCCCCGGAGGGCAGCATCGAGCACACCGGCGACAACCTCACCGGTGCAGGCGAGGGCGACGACGAGGTGATCAATGTCGACCTGGCCGCCACGCCACCCACGATCACCAGCATCTTCTTTCCCGTCTCGATCCACGACGCGAACGCACGGCAGCAGTCGTTCGGGCAGGTCCGCAATGCGTTCATCCGGGTCGTGGACCGGACGACGGGTGCGGAGTTGGCCCGTTACGACCTGAGTGAGGACGCCTCGACCGAGACCGCCATGGTCTTCGGTGAGCTCTACCGTCACGGTGCGGAGTGGAAGTTCCGCGCGATCGGCCAGGGATACGCCTCCGGGCTGGCCGGAATCGCCCGCGATTACGGCGTGAACCTCTGACGTCGGCGGCGATCGAAGGAGCACTCAGCTGATGAGCATCGACTACACCACGGTAACCCCGGGCGGACTGGGTAAACGCGCTGCCGCCCGCTTCGTCGACTGGATAATCGCCGCTCTCGTCGGGGCAATCCTGTTCTGGCTGTTGAACAAATCTGCCCACACACCCGGATGGGTTTCCATCCTCCCCGGCGCGGGATTCGGCTTCCTGTACTTCCTCGGATTCGAGGTCACCACCGGCTCCACGCCCGGGAAGAAACTGCTGGGTCTGCACGTGAATGGGGCGGGTGGGGAGCCCAAGCCCAGCCTGAAGCAATCCGCGTTCCGCAACGCGTACATGTTGCTGAACCTGATTCCCTGCCTCGGCAGTGTGCTGTGGTTCGGTGCCGCCCTGGGAATCGCCGTCACTGTGAGTTCCAGCTCCACCAAACAGGGCTGGCACGACCGTTTCGCCGACGGCACCCAGGTCGTCGAAACGCCGTAGCGGGGGAGGTGGGTCGGCGTTCGGTGGCCGAACGTCGCCTCGGCACCGTGCTCCGGGGTATCGGGGTCAGCGGCGGAGGACCTTGCGGGCCAGCCAGTTGCCGAGGAACTGGATGCCCTGCACACCGGCGATGATGAGCAGGGTGGCGACCAGGGTGACCTCCCAGTCGAAACGCTGGTAGCCGTAGACGAGGGCGAAATCGCCGAGGCCGCCGCCGCCCACCGTGCCCGCCATCGCGGACATGTCGACGATGGCGATGATGATGAAGGTGTACCCGAGGATCAGCGGGCCCAGGGCCTCGGGGATGAGCAGGGTGAGGATGATTCGTAGCGGTCCGGCGCCCATGGCGCGGGCGGCTTCGATCACGCCGGGATCGACCGTGACCAGGTTCTGTTCGACGATCCGGGCGATGGCGAAGGAGGCGGCCACGATCATGACGAAGGCGGCCGCTTCGGTGCCGATGGTGGTACCCACGACCTCCAGCGTCACCGGGCCCAGGGCGGCGAGCAGGATGATGAACGGGATCGGCCGCACGATATTGACGGCCACGTTCAACAGCCAGTGGATCGGGGCGTTGGCGAGCAGGCCGCCCTTGCGGGTGGTGTAGAGGGCGGTGCCCAGGAAAAGGCCGATGAGCCCGCCCACCACGAACGTGAGCAGGACGAGATAGACGGTGGTGCCGATGGCCTCGGTGAGCAGTGGGCGCAACTTGTCCCAGTCGGTGTGCATGCGGTGTTCTCGCTACCGTTGTCCGAGTTGGGTGATCACCTTGTCGACGGCGGCGTCGGGTCCGTCCAGCGCCAGGGTGATACTGCCGAAAGTTTTGTCCTGCAGGGTGCTCACACCGCCGTACACCACTTCGAAGCGCACGCCGGACTGCGCGGCGGTGGTGAGCGCGGGGCCGATACCGCGGGAGTCGTCGATATCGACGGTTACCAGCCGGCCCCGGTGCAGTTCGCTCAGCCGGCGCAGCTCGTCGGGTGCGGGCCGGTTGTGCAGGACGGTGTCGACGAACGAGCGGGTGGGCGCCGAGCGCGGGGCGGCGAAGACGTCGAAGGTGTTCGCCAGCTCCACGATCCGGCCCTCGGCCAGCACCGCGACCCGGTCGGCGACCGCGCGGATCACATCCATCTCATGGGTGATGACCACGATAGTGACACCGAGCTCGGTATTGATGCTGCGCAGCAGGCGCAGCACCTCGCCGGTCGTCTCGGGGTCGAGCGCGGAGGTGGCCTCATCCGCCAGCAGCAGCGCGGGGGAAGTCGCCAGCGCCCGGGCTATCCCGACCCGCTGTTTCTGCCCGCCGGAGAGCTGGTCGGGATAGCTGCGGGCCTTGTCGGACAGTCCCACGAAGTCGAGGAGTTCGGCGAGCCGTTCCTTGCGTTTCGCCCGCGGCCACCCGGCCACTTTCAGGGGGTACTCGATATTGCCGGCCGCGGTGCGGGAGCGGAAGAGATTGAACTGCTGGAACACCATGCCGATATCGCGGCGCAGGTGCCGCACCCGGGCCTCCGGCACGCCCGTGATCGGTGCTCCGGCGATGTCGATGGTGCCGCTGGTCGGCTTCTCCAGCGCGTTGATCAACCGCACGAGCGTGCTCTTACCCGCTCCCGAATAACCGATCACGCCGAAGATCTCGCCCTGCTCGATCCGCAGGTCGATGTCGGCCAGTGCGGTCTGCTCCTGCTTACCGGTGCGGAAAACTTTGGTCACCGACCGGAATTCGACCGCGGGAACGCTCCCCGGGCCGCCCGGGTTGCCGCTCACTGCCCGTCGCGGATGGTCTGCTGTACCCGCTGCAGGATCGGCGCGAGCTCGGCTCCGGTGCGGCGCACCTCCACCGAGGTGCCCTTGGAGGATTCGGCGACCGCCCGCTGGACCTCGGGGTCGTGCCAGATCTCGACGAGCCGCTGGTAGGTCGGGTTGTCCTTGTCCTCGGCGCGGGTGACGAAGGCGTTGATATACGGTTCGGCGCCCGGGCTCTCCGGATCGTCCTTGTAGAGCGCGGAGAGCGGGTCGATACCCGAGCGCTCGAGGAATGTGTTGTTGATGATCGAGGCGTCCACCGATTCGAGTGAGAGCGCGGTCTGCGCGGCGTCGACGGGGGTCACCTTGACCTTGGATGCTCCCCGGTCGATATCGGCGGGGGAGGGGGCGAGGGTGTCCGAGGACAGTTTCACCAGTCCCGCCGCCTCCAGTACGAACAGCGCCCGGGCCTGATTCGACGGATCGTTGGGGACCGCGATCTCCCCGCCCGGCGGGATATCGGCCACCGATTTGTGTTTCTTCGAGTACAGGCCCAGCGGCACGATCTGGGTGGCGCCGATCGGGGTGAGATCCGCGTTGTCGGCGACGTTGTACTCGCCGAGGAACTGCAGATGCTGGAACAGGTTGATATCGATCTGCCCCTGTGACAGCGCGATATTGGGCTGGGAGTAGTCGGAATAGTTCGTGATCTCCAGCGTGATGCCCTGCTCCTGCGCCTTCCGCTCGAAGACGTCCCACTCGGGACTGCTCTCGGTGGTGCCGATCCGCACCACATCGCCGGACTCGGATTCACCACCGCAGGCGGTGAGGGTCAGCACCGCGGCCACCAGCACAGCGGGGATCGTCAGTAACCGAGGGAATTTCAACCCGTGCTCCCGAATACTCGTGGCGATATCGACGCGGTAATCCCAGCCGCCCTGCCCGGGTGGCGGCAATGGTTCGGATAGTGCTGAACCAAAACCTGGTTCGGTCCGTGGGGCCTGGTTATTTTGCGCAGGTTCCGGGGCCGGGCAGCCCAGGGGCGCCCTGCGTACCCGCGATGCTGTCCGCCGGACCGCGGCCACGCCGGGACGAGCGTAGCGGAATACGGCTACGCCGTGCCCCGGCACGGCGCACACCGGGTTCGGCTCGAGTCGATCAGGATCGGCGACCGGGCACGGGCCGGTTGTTAGCGTCGCCGGTATGGACCTGGAACTGGATGGGAAACGCGCGATCGTCACCGGCGGCAGCAAAGGGATCGGGCTGGCCGTCGCCCGTGGGCTCGCCGCCGAAGGGGTGGATGTGGTGCTGGCGGCGCGTTCGGCCGAACCGCTCGAGGCCGCGGCGCGCGCGGTGGCCGGCGAATCGGGGCGGCGGGTACTCGCCGTGGCTACCGATACCGGTGACGACGAGCAGGTCCGGGAGCTGGTGCAGCGCACTGTCACGAAGCTGGGCGGAGTGGACATCCTGGTCAATGCGGCGGCGGCACCGTGGAGCGCCGGGTCGGTCGCGGGTCTCGCCGACACCACCGACGACGTGGTGCGCCGGGAGATCGAGATCAAGGTTCTCGGCTATCTGCGGACCGCCCGCGCGGTGGCGCCGCATTTCGTGGCGCAGGGCTGGGGCCGGATCGTCAATATCAGCGGGCTCGGTGCCCGGCAGGCCAATTCCATCGCGCAGACCGTCCGCAATATCAGTGTGGCCGCGGTGACCAAGAATCTGGCGGACGAACTCGGCCCGCACGGCGTGAACGTGACGGTCGTGCATCCGGGACCGACCCGGACCGAACGCCTCACCCAGCGGTTGACCGCGCAGGCCGCCGAATCCGGAAAGCCGGTCGCCGAACTCGAAGCGGAACTCGCGAAGAACACCGTGGGCCGGATCATCGATGCGCGGGAGGTCGCCGATGTGGTGACCTTCCTCGCCTCACCGCGCAGTATCGCGATCACCGGCGACGCCGTCGCGGCGGGCGGCGGAGTCCCCGGGCCGGTGTACTACTGACCTATACCGGTCGCGATTCACGCTCCGGCGGCCCGCGGCGGTACCAGGCGCAGGCCGGGGCCGGCCGCGGCGGAGCGGTCGAGGAGCCAGATCGCGAGGCTCTGGTCGGCATCGTTCTCCAGTATCTCGACCGGGACGTCGACGGCGCCGAGTTCGGGATGGTCGAACCGCAGGACCTTGGATACCGGCAGGCCCGCGCCCTGCGGTCGCCAGCGGGCCGCGAAATCAGGGTTTTTGCGCAGCGTGGCGATGGTGTCGCGCAGGACCGCGTCGCCGGGCCGGCGCAGGGTGGCACGGCGTAGCAACTCGGCGAAGGTATCGGCGGCACCGGCCCAGTTGCGCAGCATCCGCCGTGCCTGCGGATGCGAATAGACGTAGTGGGCGAGGTTCACGCTCTCCCGCTGGTCCAGCAGGCCCAGCGGGCGGGCGAAATCCTCCCATGCCGAATTCCAGCCCAGCACATCCAGCCGCAGGCCGAGGACGAACGCCGGGGTGGGGTCCAGCGACCGCAGGACCGTCTCCATCGTCTCCGAGACCTGCTCGCGGGCCGGTGGTGGCGCCGGGCAGCGGGCCTCGTGGCCGCTGGTCATCGCCAGCCAGCCGAAGATACTGCGTTCTCCTTCGTCGAGCAGCAGCGCCTCGGCGAGCGCTTCGACCACCGCGATCGACGGGTTGGTATCGCGACCCTGCTCCAGCCGGGCCAGATAGTCGGCGCTCACCCCGGCCCGGACGGCCACTTCCTCGCGCCGCAGCCCCGGGGTGCGGCGCCGGCCGCCGCCGGGCAGGCCGAGATCGGCGGGACGCAGCTCGGCGCGCCGTCCGACCAGGTATTCCGCGAAGGCGTTGCGGGGCATTCCACCATGGTGCCGTGCCGCGGCGAGCTCAGCCACGCCCTGACAGTGCGGGGATAACCAGGGTCTGGCCGGCGGACCGCCGTCCGGAGATGGTGGGTCTCATGACGACAACACCGCACACCTCCACCACGATCCTGCGCGCCGGTTCGTGGGCCCTCGATTCCAGCCACTCGTCCGTGGCGTTCAGCATTCGCCACCTGGGTATTTCCAAGGTCCGTGGCCGGTTCGGCCGCTTCGACACCCGGTTCGAGGTCGACGACTCGGGCGCGGCCACCATCGGCGCGACCATCCACCTCGATTCGTTCGACACCGGAAATTCCGACCGCGACGCGCATATCCGCACCGCGGACTTCCTGGACGTCGCCAATCGCCCGACCCTCAGCTTCCGCGCCACCGAGCCGGTGCAGGTCGCCGAGCAGTTCACGGTCGCCGGCGAAGCCACACTGGGCGCGCTCACCGCACCGGTCACCCTGGCGGTCGAATGGGGCGGTGTCGGCGATTTCGGTCCCGACGGTGAACGGCACGCCGGATTCTCCGCGACCGGAACCGTCAAACGCTCGGATTTCGCCGTCGGCGCCGCGCTGCCCGGATTGTTGAGCGATACGGTGCAGATCGAACTGGAGATCCAGCTGATCGAACCCCGCTGACCAGGGCGAGGACGTCGTCGGCAGCATCGGTTTCCCGACCTCCGACGCCGCCTGCTTGGATGACAGGCGCCCATCGATCTCGACAGTCGCGCCCACATCATGCGGTACCGGAACATCGTCGACGACCGCCCTGCCCGGGACCGACCGTATCGCCACGGGCCTACTGTGTCCACCCCGTGGCGCCCGTCCCGGAATCGGCGGTCCGGCACCGGGGGCACGGCGGCGGGTCACCGGCGGTCGAGCAGTATCCGGGACAGCGAATCGAGTGCATAGCCGATGATGCCGATCACGACGATCACGGCCATCACCTGGTCGTATGCCAGCTGGTCGCGGGCGTTGAGGATCTGGTAGCCCAGCCCGGAACGCACACCGAGCATTTCCGCGGGTACCAGCACCACCCACGCGATCCCCAGCGCCACCCGGAAACCGGTCTGCACCTGACCTCGGATCGCGGGCAGCACCACTGACGACAGCTGTTCGCGCCGCGACGCCCCGAACGAGCGGGCCACCAGGAGCAGTCCGGGGTCGATCGCCCGCACACCCGCCGCGGTGTTGAGCACGATCGGCCAGACCGACGCCGCCGCGACGAGGAAGATCACCGGCTGATTCCCGATCCCGAACAGCGCGACCGCGATCGGCGCCCAGGACAGCGGGGAGATCATCCGCAGGAACTGCACCACCGGGGCCACCGCGTGCTCGGTGGCGGCGTGCAGGCCGAGCAGCAAGCCGAGCGGGACGCCGACGGTGACCGCGATCAGCAGTCCCACCAGCAGCCGCCACATACTGACCGCGATATCGGGGAGCAGGACTCCGCGGTCGAACAGTTGCGCGGCCGCGCCGGGCACATGCTGCGGCCCGAATTCCCGCAGTAGCGAGCCGGGCCCGGCCACCAGATCGGTGAGCACCCACCACAGCAGTACCGCGAGTGCGACGGCGGCGAGCCGGGGCAGCCAGGTAGGGGTCCGGGGCCGGGTGACGACGGTGTTCACGATGGGTCGATCTCCTCGATACGGGTGAGCCGGTCCGGTAGCCCGAACGCGGCCGGGCCGCCCGCCCGGTCGAGTGCGGCGCGGACGAAGCGGTCGTCGACGAGCTGTTCGTGGACCCGGTCCGGGTCGAGGGCGGACAGGAAGCGGGTGTCACCGTCGACCACGGTGTCGTGCATGGCGGCGACCAGCGCGGTGGTGAAACTCGGAAAAGGGAAGGGCTGGAAGCCGATCCGCTGCGGCCGCCACTCCGGATGGCGGACCGGTAGCTCGTCGGAGTAGGTGAGGGCCTTGGTGATCGCCGGTAGCGGCTGCGGCAGATACCTGCCCGCCAGCTGTTTCGCGGCCGCGGGCCGGTCGGCGCCGATCCGCTGCTGAGCGGCGACCACCACATCGGCGACAGCCTGCGCGGCCGCGGGCCGCCGGTCCACCAGATCCTGCTGCACCACCAGCGCGCAGCAGGCGTGGTCGCGCCACAGGTCCCCGAGGAACCGGTGGATGCGGCCTACACCCTTGATTTCGGCGGCGGCATTGAACGGGTCGGCGACGGTGAACGCGCTGATCGAACCGTTCGCCAGCGCGGGAACCATATCCGACGGGCTCATCACCACCAGTTCCACCGTGCCCGCCGACCGCGACGCCGAACCACGGATCACCGGCCGTAACCCGTTCGCGCGCAGCAACTGCTGGATCACGATGTTGTGGATGGACCACCAGAACGGGATCGCGACCTGGGTTCCGGCCAGCTGCCCGAGTTCGGTGATGCCGGGCGCGACCGTCAGCGCCGATCCGTTGGTGTGGTTCCAGCCGAGGATCCGCGCCGGCGCGCCGAGGCCGAACTTCAACTGCACCGCCATCGGCATCAGCAGATGCGCGATATCGACCTGCCGGGTGAGGAACGCCTCGGCCAGCGACGCCCAGCTGCGGAACAGCACCGGTTCGGCGAAAGCAACTGGCGCACTGCCCCGTTCGGCGACGAGTAGCGGAGCCGCGTCGGTGATCGGCAGATAGCCGATGCGGAGCCGTTCACCGCCGGTGCCGCGCCGCTGCGCCGCGGCCCGGCCGAGGTCGGCCATTCCGGCGAGACCGCCCGCCGCAACCAGTCCGGCGCAGCCGCAGAGCAGTCCACGCCGCGAGATCGACGGCCCGCTCATACCGTCACCGACGAATCCCGGTAGCGGTCGATGATCCGCTGCCGCAAGCTGTCCCGTTCCCCGCTGTCACCGAGCCCGGTGAACTCTTCGCGGACCGTTCCGCCCGGCCCGATCAGCACGATCCGGTCGCCCAGCCGCAGCGCCTCGTCGATATCGTGGGTGACCAGCACGGTCGTGCAGCCGATATCGCGCACCAGATCGGCCAGCCAATCCTGGAGATCCGCGCGGACCGCCGGGTCGAGCGCACTGAACGGCTCGTCGAGCAGGAGCAGCTGTGGTCGCACCGCCACCGAACGGATCACCGCGACCCGCTGCGCCTGCCCGCCGGAGAGCTCGTCGATGCGGCGGCCGGCGAGACCGCCCAGCCCGAATCGTTCGAGCAGCCCGTCCGCGTAGCCGGGATCGAAACTCGCGCGGTGCCGGGCGAAGCGGGCACCGAACCGGACGTTGTCGCGCACCGAGAGCCACGGCATCAGCAAAGGCTGCTGGAAAACCATTCCGATGGCCGGGCTCTCGGTCGGGTCGGTGCCCCAGGTGATCTCCCCGGCATCGAGCCGGTCCAGTCCGGCGATCACCCGCAGCAGGGTCGATTTCCCGCTGCCGCTGGCGCCGAGCACCACGAGCAGTTCGCCCGTACCGATCCGGAGATCCACGCCGTCGAGGACGGGTGCGCCGCGGCCGGAATAGGTTTTGCGGGCATCCGCTAGTCGTACTGCGACAGTTCCCACCGCAACTGGCCTTCCGAAGGAGATTGGACGGGGAGAAAGGCGGCTTCCCGGAACCGCCGGTTGGTGCCGCAGCGCAGCGCGTAGCCGGCGCCGCCGCAGAGCGTGGATTCCAGCCGGGTCGCCTCCACCGCCAGCCGAGCGGCCGCGAGTCGCAGCCGCAGTAGCTCGGCCGGTGGCGTCGCGTGGGCATCGGCGGCGTGGTCGTAGAGGGCCTGCCGGGTAGTGGCGTAGCGGTCGGCGAGGACGCGGTATTCGTCGCGGAACTGGGCACCGAGCCCGTCGAGGCGGTGCCCGGACTCCTGTATCGCGGTGCCGGCGATACCGGTGCAGAACGCGGACTGCAGCAGCAGGAACACCGGCCGGATCGCACCACAGAAGCCGGGCAGGTCCGCGGTGACGAGCTGATCCGGGCGAACCTCGACCTGTTCGAAGGTCAGTGCTGTGGAAGCGGTGGCACCGAGAGCGAGCAGTTCCGGTGCCGGACGGATACGGACGCCTTCGGTATCGGCGTCCACCACCCCGACCCGTCCCCGTCCGTCGCTGCCGCGGAACGGGAAGACGATCACCGAATCGCGGAAAACGTTGGAGGCCCACGCGATCGGTCCGCGGACCCGGTCTCCTTCGGCTCCTTCCGCCCGCAACGGCAGCTCGCCGAGTCCTGCCAGGTGTTTCAGCGCGGCGGCCATGGCGGTGACCCCGATGCGCCGGCCGGAGGAGAGTTCGCCGAGATACCGGTCCCGGACCGATTCGGGTGCGCGCCAGAGGTATTCGAGTGTCATCCGCTGAGCCCAGAGCGAGAAGCCCGCCGCTAGACTTTCCGCCGCGACCTGCTCCACCACCTCGGTGATCTCGCGGATATCCGAATCGCCCAATCCGGCCGACAGCAGACCCTGCCCGCCGATTTCACCGATATCGGCGCGGATATCGGTACGGCCCTCGTCGAGGTCGGCGGCGCGGTCGCGGACGAATCCGGTGACGGCGGACAGGGCGGTGACAGTGGCGGTCATATCCGCGGATCCGCCAGTTCGTGCAACCGGTCCACCGGGGTGTTCACCGCATCGCGGGCCCGGCGCACCGCGGCCTCGTCGGGCGCGTCGTAGAAGCACAGGCATTTGTCCATGTCCTCGCGGACGTAGGTGCGCAGGAAACTCACCTCGGGTACATCGGCGTATTTGGGTGCGTTCGCCTTCTTCCGCGCGAGGTAGGTGTCCATATCGATCTCGGCGGGGATATCCCATTCGACGAGGTATCCCGCGGTGGGTCGCGCGGCCTTGATGGCCGCCAGCTCGGCGCCGACCAGCCGGACCTGGTGCGGCCCGTCGACAGTGTCCGCGAGTACTTCGGCGGCGGGCAGCTCGGGCGCACGGCAGTCGGCGAATTCGGTGATCGCGAAGATACGCGAGGCGCCGCCGGTGACCTGTGCCTCGATCAGCGCACCGCCTTCTTTCTCGGCGCGTGCGCCGAACTCCTCGATGGTCCGGTGCGCGGGACCGGTGGGCACGAGCTCGTACAGGTACAACGACATGGGCAGCTGCCTCCAACAGTGGAATCTGCGAATGGACGCGACCGCTCGCGGCGGCCGGCGGTGAGATGCGCGAAAGATAGGGCCCGTGGGGACGAGCCGGATCAGCGCTGGTGACGACAGGCAGCGGTGGCCACGCGCACGAGGTCCACGTGCAGGCGGCGGGTGAGGTTGCTGCGGGTCACTGTTCAAGACTAACCTTAGACAGAACGATCTGTCTATACGTGGAAATGGTTATGGTGGGGACGTGGCCACAACAACGGAGTCGGCGGTGTCCTCGGCGGACCGCCGCGGCAAACCCACCCCGGCGCAACGCCTGCTGGACACCGCGACCACCCTGTTCGCCCGGTACGGTATCCGCGCGGTCGGTATCGACCGGGTACTGGCCGAGGCCGGGGTGGCGCGGGCCAGTATGTACTCGGCCTACGGATCCAAGGACGCACTGGTCATCGCCTATCTGGAAAATCTCGATCAGCGTGATCGCGCCCGCTGGAGCGAGGCTGTCGCCGAAGTGGCGGATCCGGGCGACCGGATCCTCACCTTCTTCGACCTCGCGCTGGCCTCCGCCCCGTCCCGCGGTTTCCGCGGTTGCCAATATGCCAATGCCGCAACGGAATTCCCGGACGAGGCGCTCGCGCCCGTGATCGCGCACCGCCGCTGGATGCTCGAAACCCTGACCGAACTGCTCGAGGCCTGCGACACCCCGGAGCCGGCTGCCCTGGCCCGCCGCATCCAGCTGATCTACGACGGTGCCCTCGCCGGTTCCAAACTCGAGCATGCGATCGAGCCGCTACAGATGGGCCGGGCACTCGCCGCCGGACTTCTCCAGCAGCGATGAAGCGCGCACAGTCGCCCGGGCCCGGAAAGCAGGCCTGCTGCGGTCGGTCACGGGGACGCGTGGGCGGTGTAGATGTGCTGGGCGACCTCGTCGCGCATGGCGGTGAAGCCCGGGTCCGCGCGCAGTGCCGGGAACGGCGCGTCGCCGAGGCCGGCTTTGAGGGCGGTGGGACGGTCGTAGATGACGCGTCCCGGCCGGGTGCCCATGACCAGTACCCGGGTGCCCAGCAGGAGCGCCTCGTCGATGCTGTGGGTGACGAACAGGATGGTCTTGCGGCGTTCCCGCCACAGCGCGAGCAGCTCGCCCTGAAGGTTCTCCCTGGTCAGGGCATCCAGAGCGCCGAAGGGTTCGTCCATGAGGATGATCCGCGGATCGTTGATCAGGACCCGGGCGATCTGGGCGCGCTGCTGCTGGCCGCCGGAGAGTTCGTAGGGGCGGCGGCTGCCGAGGTGGTCGAGGCCGACCATGCTGAGCAGGCGGTCGGCCTCGGCCGTGCGCTGGGCGCGGGCGATCCCGCGGACCTTCGGGCCGAATTCGACGTTCTGCCGGACCGTCAGCCACGGATACAGGGCGGGTTGCTGGAACACCACGCCGCGATCCGGGTCGGGTCCGGTGACCGGACGGTCCCCGACGCGCACCGTGCCCTGCGTGGGCTCCAGAAATCCGGCCAGGAGTTTCAGCAGAGTCGTCTTTCCGCACCCGGAAGGCCCGACCACACAGACGAATTCGCCGCTCTCGATGGTCAGATCCGTCGGCGCGAGCACCTGGGTGGGTCCGTCGGCGCCCGGATAGCTCTTGGCCACCCCCGTGAAGGTGACCCGGTGGGCGGTTTCGCTCATTGCGCGGCCCGGGCCGCGTCCGAGTAGAGGGCGGCCCGGTAGTCCTGTTCGCTGCCGACCGCCTCCACACCGCCCTGATTCAGCAGGAACCGCGCGGTACTGCGCAGGTTGCCGGCGAATTCGCCGCCCAGATAGCGCGGTCCGGCCTGCTCGGCGGCGGTCGGATAGGTGTATCCCGCCAGCTGCGGGAACGCCTGTTGCGGGTCGATACCCAGCTGCGCGCCCACCGACACGGCCGCGTCCTGCGGATTGTCCCGCAATTGCCCGATGGCGTAATTCTGGACCTTCGCCCAGACTGCCGCGAAATCGCTGTGCCGGTCCAGGAATGCCGTGGTCGCGGCGGCGACATCGAAGGTGGCCGAGCCCGCGGCGGCGGTATCGGCGCTGGAGGCGATGACTGTACCGTCCGCCTCGATGAGTTTCGGCAACGTCGGCGCCCAGACCCAGGCGGCGTCGATCTGATTACCGGTCCAGGCGCCGGGGATGGCCTCGGGCTGCAGGTTGACCAGATCGACCTGACCGGTCAGCCCGGCTCGGTCGAGCGCGGCCAGCAGACTGTAGTGCGCGGTGCTGCCGAACGGGGTCGCGACCCGTTTCCCGCGCAGACCGGCGACCTCGGTGATCGGCGCCTTGGCCACCAGTGATTCGGATTCCCCGATCACATCGTGGATCCACAACACCCGCACCGGCAGGTTCAGCGGCGCCGACACCGCTTTCGTGGCCGGGCTGGACCCGAGCGTGGCGATATCGACACTGCCCGCACCGAAGGCCTGCACCACATCGGCGCCGGAGGCGAACCGGCTCCAGGTGATGGTCGCGTTCGGTAGGCAGGCCTCGAGCAGGCCGCGGTCCTTCACGTACAGGTCGGCATTGGGGATCGCCTGATAGCCCAGGCGCGCGGTGGCGGTGATCCCGGTGTCCGGTTCGAACGGGCAGGTCGCGCCGCTCGGCGTACCGGTATCGCCGCGGCCGGATTCCACGCATCCAGCGGCGGCGAGCGCCAGCGCCAGCGCCAGAACGGTACGCAATATGCGTGTCATACCTTGCCCTTCCAGGGAACTGCCGCGTCACCGGCGAGTTTGATGATCGAATCGAGAACCAGTGCCGCGCAGCCGATCACGATGATGCAGGCGATGGTCAGCGGGGTATCCAGCTGCGTTCCGGAGATATAGGCGAGACCGCCGATACCGGGTATGCCGTTGTTCAGTTCGGCGGCGACGACGGTGGTCCAGGCAAACGCGGTGGCGATGCGGATACCACTGATCACTTCGGGCAGGGTCGCGGGGAGGACGACCCGGAGGATCACCTGCCCGCGGCCGGCGCCCAGCGACCGGGCGGCGTCGAGATAATCCTGCCGGACCCCCGCGACACCGTTGAGGGTGGCGATCGCGATGGGCGGGAACGCCGCCAGGAACAGCAGCCAGATCTTCGACACATCGCCGATACCGAACCAGACGATCAGCAACCCGATGTAGCCGAGCGGCGGCAGTGCGCGCAGGAAGTTGAGGATCGGTTCGGTGATCAGCCGGACCGGTGCCAGCATGCCCATGACGAACCCGATCAGCGGTCCGGCCACAACTGCCAGCCCGACCCCCACTCCGATCCGTTGCAGGCTGGCCACCAAGTGCTCCCAGAGGTAGTAGTCCTGCGCGCCGATCACCATCCGGTCGACACCGGGCGCGATCGGATGCCGGGTACCGGCCCGCACGAACGCATCCCATACGGCGCCGGGCGACGGGAGGTACAGCGGGTCCACCAGCCCGGCCGCCGTCGCCAGCACCCACAGCCCGAGTACCAGCGCGAGGGCGCCGAGCCGGGTCAGTGCGGGACGAACCAGCGAGCGGTAACCACGCCGGGCTGTCTTATCCGGCGCCTCCGTGGGGGATTGCACCGGTGTTGCTGTGGCGGTCATCGTTCACACCACACAATTCGCCCCGAGTCGGCCACACCGTTCTCCATACCTCCGCCCGACCAGGGCTGCCGAGCCGACCAGCGGCGATCGGCACGAGCGGCGACGCTACCGACTCGGTTCGGTAGCGGGAAGAGTTGAACGCGCCGTGAGCGAAATCCGCTCCACCGGCGGGCCTGAACTCAGCCCCTCCGGCCGCTGATCGAACCCAGGAAACGCCAGGTGGCGCGCTCGTCCTCGGCGCCGCCCAGATCCGTCTGGGTGATGAGGAATTCGGTGGCGCCCGCGTCCACGTAGCGGCGCAGTTGCGCCTCGACCTCGGTTTCGCTGCCGGTGACCACCAGATCGGCCGCGCTGGCGACACCCTCCCGGTCCAGCACCGACCGATAGGACGGGATCGCGTCGTAGAACGCCATCCGTTCGGCCGCCTCGGCGCGGACCCGATCGGGGTCGGCGGTGACCACCACCGCGACCCCCGTGATCACCCGCGGCCGGGGACGTCCGGCGGCGCGGGCGGCCTTCTCGACCCGGGGCATGATATCGTCGCCGAGGGCCCGTGGGCCGGCCAGGAACGGGACGATTCCGTCGGCGAGTTCACCCGAGACCGCCAGCGCCTGTGGTCCCATGGCGGCGACGACGATATCGGGATTCTCGCCGCCGGCGACAGCGGCAGGAAGCCGTGGGGCGGCCGTGACCGTCTCTCCGGTGAAATCGACCGTGCCCGTGGTGAGTACCGAACGCAGGACGGTCAGGTATTCGCGCAATCGGCGGATCGGGCGGTCGGTGGGAACCCCGAACGCCGGTTCTTCCAGGTCCCGCGCCCCGAGGCCGAGTCCGAGTGTGAAGCGCCGATGACTGGCGGCGTGGGCGGTCTGCGCCTGGCTCGCGACCACCAGCGGATGCCGCGGATTGATCGGTACCACCGAGGTGCCGACGTGCAGCCCGGGAACCGCGGCGCCGACGACGGCGGCGACGGACAGCGAGTCGAAGTCGAAACGCTGCGCGAACCAGACCCGGTCGATTCCGGCGCGTTGCACGAAACGCGACCGCTCCAGTAGATCGTCGACGGTATTCGCCGCCGCGGGGTCGGGATTGAGCGCGATACCGATCGGTGCGGTGAGTGCCATATCCGCCGCAACCGGCCGGATGGCGTGCGCTATTCCGGCCCGGGCAAATGCAATCATGCCGAATCGCAACGGTGACAGGCGGCGTGCTTTCTGATAGAGGATCCGGCCGCTGTCGTTCAGGGATACCCGACCGGCAGTCACGGACCCGGTTGTATCCGCGGACCCAGCTGCCGGTGGCCCTCGCTCAGCCTCGTCGGTGTGAGTGTCGGCGATTGCCGCGACCGACCCCGGGAGTGCAGCCATCGGATTCGGTCGCCACCGACGGACCTGCGGGCGGTGCTCCCGTGCGGCCGCCATCGGCCACTGCACGGTGATCGTCGACCGTGCAAGAACTGTCCGGCAATTGTGCCGCCGGTATTGCGTCGTGCGGAACCGGATCGGCGGATGCGCAGCAATCACCTCGAGCGCAACGGTTTTTCGCCCGGCGAAGCCGCCATACTGTCGGGCGGTGGTATCGCGCAGCAGCCCTCGGCGACATCTGAAGACGGTGACCGGAGTCAGCGGTGGGACCGATATCTACGCAGCAGCGGTGGACCCGGCGCGCTCGACGCTGGATACCGCGATCACCGTCGCGAAGATCGCCGAGGAGCACAAGTTCGACGCGCTCTTCGCGGCCGATCTGCTCGGTTTCGGCGCACAGGGCGCGATCGGAGCGCAGGAGCCGCTGATCTACCTCTCGGCGCTCAGCGCGGTCACCTCACACATCGGGTTGATCGCCACCGTCACGACCACATTCCACCACCCGTACAACCTCGCGCGGTTGTTCGGCACGCTCGACCATGTGAGCAACGGCCGCGCCGCCTGGAACGCGGTGACGTCTTCGCTGGGGGAGGAGAACTACAGCGATCTGGAGTTGCCGAGCCCGGAGGAACGGTACGCGCGGGCCGCGGAATCACTGGAGGTGGTGCACGCCCTGTACGACTCCTGGCAGCCGGGGGCACTCGGGCCCGACGGCCGTGGCGGTGCCGTACTCGACCCCGCGTTGGTCCGGCCGATCGAGCACCGTGGCCGCTACTTCGCCGTGCGTGGACCACTGAACATCCCGCCTCTACCGCAGCGCCGGCCCGTGCAATTCCAAGCCGGTCAGTCGGCCGCCGGCGTCGAACTCGGTGCCCGTTTCGCTGAAGTCGTCTTCACCTCCCTCACCACGCTCGACGATGCGCTCGCCTACACCCGCGGCATCCGGGCCCGCGCCGGGGAACTGGGGCGCGCGCCGGGACTGCCCTATATCTTCAGTTCGTTCCACGCCACTTACGGTGCTTCCGAGGCCGAGGTCGCGCGGCTGGTCCGCGAACAGGAGGAATCCTTCGACATCGAAGCGGGGCGCCGGCTGCTGGCGGATATGCTCGGCGGTGGTGTCGACCTGACCGGCCTTCCGCTGGATCGTCCGCTGCCGGAAACGCTGCTGCCGGATGTGGATTCGGTTAACCGCAGACGCGGCCGGGTGGAAATCTTCGCCCGCCTCGCCGCCTCGGGGCTCACCCTGCGCGAACTCATCCTGGAATCTCGGCACACCGGCCACTGGTCGGCAGCGGGCACCCCCGAGCAACTGGCCGACGCCATCGAGGAACGCTATCGCGCGGGTGTTCTCGACGTGGTTTCGCTGGGTGGCCTCGACGATCCGCGCACGCGGGATTTCGTGACCAACGGACTCCTTCCGGAATTGCGCCGCCGGGATATCGTCGGCTCCGACTACCTGGGCGCGACGTTCCGCGACAATCTCGAACTACCACCGCTGCCCGCGCGCGCACACGAACCGGTCGCGGTGTCGTAGGTGTCGAACCCGGCCGCGCCCGGTTTCGGCCTCGCTTGCCGGGATCGGCACTGTGTCGGGACCCGACCCGCCTGCCGACGGCATCGCGTACCCGGTGATTGTCCGCGGTGAGCATCTGCGGCCGTCGCGTACCGGCCGGGGTGGTCGCACACCTGGTAGCGCGACCTGTCACCGAGCGCGCCGAGTGGGCCCCAGGGTATGACTGTTCGGGTGCCCGGCCCTGCCCCTGCCGCCGGGTTCGCGGCGGCGAGTGGCACCGACCCCAACCAGACAGTGGAGTGCTGATATGCCCGTCGATATCGAAATCCTGACCGACCCGGCGCACCTCTGGGCCGCGCAGCAGGTGTTCCGGACCGCGATGGTCGGGGTGCCACTGCTGGAATCGGGAGACGCCGGAGAGCTGAACGAACCCGGCCGTACGTTCGGTGCGCGGATCGACGGTGAACTCGTCGGGACCGTCAATTCGTACACGAGCTGGCTGGTCGTGCCGGGCGGGCAGCGGGTACCGCATGCCGCGGTCACCCATGTCGGTGTCCTGCCGACGCATGCCCGGCGGGGAATCGCGTCGGCGTTGCTGCGTCACCAGCTCGCCGATACCGCGGAGCGCGGCGAGATCGTCGCCACGCTGCGGGCCACTCAGGGCGGTATCTACGAACGGTTCGGTTACGGAGTCGCCGGCTCGGCCGCGCGGCTGGAGATCGACCGGCGGCGTGCCCGGCTCCGCGATACCGTGCCGGAGTCGGGCCCGGTGCGGTTGCTCGCGCCCGCCGACGCGTGGGAGGTGCCCGCGAAGATCTACGCCACGGCCGGGGTGTCCTGGGTCGGGGCCATCGACCGGCCGCCGCAGTGGTGGCGGCTGCTGCAGGTGAAGGGCGGCCGCGGGCATGTGGCCGTGCACGGCGAACCCGGCGCCGAGGACGGTTTCGTCCGCTACCACGGTGCCGAATCCGCCGGGTGGGTGCGTAGCCCGCAACGCACGGTGGTGGTCGACGATCTGGTCGCGACCACCCCCGCCGCCTACCTCGGGCTCATCCGGCATCTACTGGCCGCGGATATCGTCGATTCCGTGGTGATCCCGGTGGCGGCACCCGATGCGCCGCTGCGGCATCTGCTCACCGACGAGCGGGCGGTCGGCGTCACCGATATCCGCGACGAGACCTGGTTGCGGCTGGTCGACGTAGCCGCCGCATTACAGCGGCGTGCCTACAAACCCGGCCTGCCGGTGGTTCTCGGAGTCACGGACCCGGTCTTGCCGGCCAACAACGCGACCTTCCGGATCACCGAGAACGGCGCGGCCGCCACCGACGCCGCCGCCGATCTCAGCACCGATATCGCCACCCTTGCGGCCGCCTATCTCGGCGGTACGCCGTGGCGTCATCTGGCGCTCGCGGGCCGAGCTGTGGAGCACCGCCCCGGCGCCGCGTCTGCCGCGGATACGTTGTTCGCGGTGGACGATCACCCGTTCAGCGGAACGTACTTCTGACGGTATCTGCTCGGGCGTCGGCGTCGCCGGTTCGCTCTCTGAGGAGAGGGCGAAGGCAGGTTGCCGGCGTCGACAGAGGTGACCCCGGCACCAGAAGCTGCCTGCACCGACCGCCGATGTGATAGTTCGGCCGATACGTCCGCAGCCATCCGACTGCCTCATGAGCACTTGTGCCGTGCCGAGCCGGTGTCGGGAGGACTGGTTCGGGTGCGGTTGCCCACGGTCCGGCCTGCGCTTTCCCAAAGCGCGCTGATCTCGGCAGACCGGACCATTTCCCAAATGGAGAATGATATTCTCCTTTGTGTAGGCGAGGTGCTCGTGCGCTCGTGTGGATGGCACCGAAAACATCGTGCCGCTGCGGATACCCCATGCTCGTAGCTATCCTTACAAAGATTGCAATACTTATTGCGCTTGCCTGGATGGGGCGTTAGATTCCTTACAAAGTCCTCGACATCGAGGCAGATCAGCGCTAGCGGCCGGGTCGGTTGGGAGTCAGTCGGAATGTTGCAGCAAGAGGCTCGCTATCGAGGCGGCCAATCGATCGGGGTCGCGGCGGGCTGGAGTCAGCGGCGGATCACCCCGCCGAGCCGGCTGTTCGGGGCCAACGGATTGCGAACCGGGCCGGACGGGCGGATCTATATCGCCCAGGTGACCGGTAGCCAGATCAGTGCCCTCGATATCGACACCGGCGCGATCGAAACCATCAGCGCCAAGGGCGGAGACATCATCGCGCCCGACGACTGCGCCTTCGACCCCGACGGCAATCTGTACGCCACCGAGGTGATGGACGGCCGCGTGAGCGCCCGCAACGCCGACGGCACCACCCGCTTGCTGCGCGCGGACCTGCCCAGCGCCAACGGCATCACGGTGTACCAGGGCCGGTTGTTCGTCAACGAATGCCGGCCCGGCGGGCGGCTCATGGAACTGCCGCTGGACGGTAGTTCGCCGCGCATCCTGCTGGAGAACCTCGAACAGCCCAACGCCATGGAGGTCGGGCCGGACGGATTGCTCTACTACCCGGTGATGGGTCTCAACGAGATCTGGCGGGTGCATCCCGACGGCGGCGAACCCGAACGGGTCGCAGGGGATCTCGGCGTCCCCGATTCGGTGAAGTTCGATCCGGACGGGTTCATCGTCTCCACCCAGGTCGCCTCGGGGCAGGTGTTGCGCATCAATCCGCGAAACGGTGAGAAAACTATTCTCGCGCAATTGGATCCGGGTTTGGACAACTGCACGCTGGTGAACGGCCGGCTGTTCGTCTCCAACTTCACCGGTGAGATCACCGAAATCCGGTCCGACGGCACCACCCGCACCACGCTGCCGGGCGGCCTGAACTGGCCGCTCGACGTCACGGTGGGCCCCGACGGCACCCTGTTCGTCGCCGACGGCACCTACTTCTACGCCGTCGGACCCGACGGGCTGCAGACCTTGGGCATGCTGTTCAGCCCGGGCTATCCCGGTTTCGCGCGCGGTGTCACCGCCACCGGGCCGGGCGAATTCCTCGTCGCCACGGCCGGCGGTCAGGTCGCTCGGTGGCGGCCCGGAAGCGGAGAGAGTGAATTCCTCGCCGGTGCCGAGGCGCCGCTGGACCAGTTGTACGGGATCGAGGCCGGGCCGGGCGGGCTCGTCGTCACCACGGAATTCGGCACCGGCCGGGTGCTCGGGGTGCGCGGCGACGGCGGGGTCGATGTGCTCGCCTCGGGGCTGGACAAGCCGATCGGCGTCGCCTTCACCGGGGACGGGACCTGTCTGGTCGCCGAATCCGGCGCGGGACGGGTCGTCTCGGTGTCCGCCGGAGCCGTGGATACCGTGGTCGACGGTCTGGACACCCCGCAGGGCATTCTGGTCCGCGGATCCCAGCTGCTGATCGTCGATTCCGGCGCCAAGAACCTGGTTGCGGTCGACCTGGAGACCAAGGCGCGCGAGCTGCTCGCCTGGAATCTCCCGGTGGGCGCGCCGCCCGGGGTGACGCCGAAACCGCTGCTGGGTATGCCGCCGTTCTCCGGGCCGCAAGGGCCGTTCGCGGGTATCGCCGCCGGTCCGGACGGAACCCTGTATATCGCCGCCGATGCCGAGGGCAGTGTGCTCGCGTTCCGGAAGGACGGGTGAAACAACCATGACAGGCGAATTCTTCGGGCTCGACGGTCGCGTGGTGATCGTGTCCGGTGCGGGCGGCGGCGGGATCGGTACCGCCGTGACGAGACTGGTCGCGCAGGCCGGCGCCACCGTGCTCGGGGTCGCCCGGGGCGCGGAGAACCTGGCGAAACATGTGGAACCGCTCGCGAACGAGGGGCTGAAGGTCGTTCCGGTACAGGCCGATGCCGCGACCGACGACGGCGTGGCCACCGTGCTCGAAGCCGCGCGGCAGGCCGACGGGAACCTCTACGGCCTGGTCAATATCGCGGGTGGGGCCGCGCCCGCCACGTGGATGCCCGCCACCCGGGTGACGCGTGACGACTGGCGGGCCCTGTTCGCGCAGAACCTCGAATCGATGTTCTTCATGAGCCAGGCGGTGGCCGCGGAGATCAAAGCGGCCGGGCGGCCGGGTTCGATCGTCTCGCTGTCGTCGATCAGCGGAATGAACACCGCCCCCTTCCACATCGCTTACGGCACCGCGAAAGCCGCCCTCGTCGCCGCGACCCGCACGCTGGCGGTCGAACTCGCGCTCAGCGATATCCGGGTGAACGCCATCGCGCCCGGTGTCACCGAAACTCCGGCCTCGGGAACCTACGTCGACGCGGACGTCGAACGCGATCGGACCGCGATCGCCATGGGACGCCGCGGCCGGCCCGAAGAGCAGGCGGGTGCCGTGCTGTTCCTGCTGTCCCAGCTGTCGTCCTACATCACCGGGCAGACGATCCTGGTCGACGGCGGGCTCAACTTGAAATGGACCCATCTGGGCGCCGACAACACCTCGCTGTTCCTGAAGGACGAGGGTTTCCGCGCCGCCATCACCAGCTAGCCACCGAAATGTATTGCACCGACACCGACTGTCCCCGGACCCAGGGTGGGAGAACGCCATGAGCGAGCGCAGCGAGCGATCAATCAATACAGCCGAGCGCAGCGAGCGATCAATCAATACAGCCGAGCGCAGCGAGCGATCAATCAATACAGCCGAGACCGTCGACGAGATCGCCACGAACACCGAACCGCTGTCCGCGCCGATGACGATCGGGGTGGAGGCCTACCTCAGCCCCGAATACGTGAAGGCCGAACGCGACAAGCTGTGGCGCAAGGTCTGGCAGCAGGTGGGCCGGGTCGAGGAGATTCCGCGCGTGGGCGATTTCCTCACCTACGAAATCCTCGACGATTCGATCATCATCGTGCGCACTGCCGCGGACACGATCCGCGCGTACCACAATGTGTGCGCACACCGCGGCCGGAAACTGGTCGACACCCCGCCGGGTGAGCGCAATGCCAAGGGACAGAAGAAGCAGTTCGTCTGCGGATTCCACGGCTGGCGTTATGACCTGGAAGGCCGCAATACCTTCGTCCCGGAACGCGAGGACTGGCCCTGCGGGCTCACCGAACGCAACGACGGACTGGTCGACGTGCATGTCGACACCTGGGGCGGCTGGATCTTCGTCAACCTGGATCCGAACCCGGCGGAGACGCTGCGTGAATATCTGGAACCGGCCGCGACGCACCTGGATCCGTTCCAGCTGGAGAACATGCGCTACCGGTGGCGGCGGTGGCTGGTATTCGACTGCAACTGGAAGGTCGCGCTGGAGGCTTTCATGGAGACCTACCACGTGCCTTACACCCATCCGGAGTTCATGAACTTCGGCATGTTCCTGGGCTGGGCGCGGGCGCAGGGAAAACACAGCAATATCGGCTACGACGCGCCGAAGGGCCAGGAGGAGAGCCAGGGCAAGATCCGCCTCGGCCACGGGCCCGACGCCCGCAAATCCACCATCGAACTGCAGAATTTCACCTGGGAGAACGCCAATACCAACACCACCTGGACCATGGTGGAGGCGGCGCGGCGGCTCACCGAGGAACTGCCGGAGGGCACACCGGCTCCCGAGGTGATGCAGCATTGGCTGGCGTCGGCCCGGGCCGCCGACGAGAAACGCGGTGTCGTCTGGCCGACCGTTTCCCCGTCCCAGGTGGCGGCCGCCGGAACCGCGTGGCAGATCTTCCCGAACTTCCAGATCGGGCACGCGGTGAACAATATGCTCTGCTACAGCGCGCGACCCTACGGCTACGACCCGGACAAATGCATTTTCGAGGCCGCGGTCTACGAACTGTTCCCGGAAGGCGAAGCGCCGGAAACGGAATGGATCCACACCCCGCAGGACGATCCCGGCTGGCGCACCGTACTGCCACAGGATTTCGACAATATGGCCGCAGTTCAGCAGGGTATGAAAACCGCCGGTTTCGCCGGCCCGAAACCGAATCCGTATCGCGAGCGCAGTGTCGTCAACCTGCACCACAACCTCGCGAAGTACATGGGCACCGGCGCACCCCGTGACCTCACCTGACCCGGCGCCGCCGGCCCGATCCACCACCGAGGATTACCGATGAACAACTGCGCACCCACGCAGACCCCCGAGATCGACCATGCCGCGTTACGGGCCAAATACCTGGCCGAACGTGACAAACGGCTGCGACCGGAAGGGCAACAGCAGTACGTCGCCAGCGAGGACGGGTTCGCCGAGGTCTTCGAAGGCGACCCCTACACCCCGGTGACGCCGCGCGAACCCATCACCGAGGAAGTCGATGTGGTGGTTCTCGGCGGGGGCTGGGCCGGGCTGACCGCGGGTGCGCGGCTCACCCAGGCCGGCGTCGAGGATTTCCGGATCATCGAACTGGCGGGTGATTTCGGTGGCGCCTGGTACTGGAACCGCTATCCCGGCATCCAATGCGATTCGGATGCGTACTGCTATCTTCCGTTGCTCGAGGAAACCGGTTACATCCCGTCCCAGAAATATGCATACGGCGACGAATGTTTCGAGCACGCCCAGCGTATCGGGAAGCATTTCGGACTGTACGAGAAGGCGATCTTCTCGACCATGACGAAATCGCTGGAATGGGACGAGACGCTGCGGCGCTGGCGGATCGGTACGAACCGCGACGACCGGATCCTGGCCCGGTTCGTGATCATGGCGCAGGGACCGTTCAACAAACCGAAGTTGCCCGGTATCCCGGGGATCAACGATTTCACCGGGCACACCTTCCATTCCGCGCGCTGGGATTACGACTACACCGGCGGTGATATGCGCGGGGGCCTGACCGGCCTGGAGGACAAGAAGGTCGCGGTGATCGGCACCGGCGCCAGCGGTATCCAGATCATCCCGCATATCGCCCGCTCGGCCGAGCACCTGTACGTCTTCCAGCGCACGCCGTCCTATATCAACGAACGCGGCAACGTCCCCACCGATCCGGAATGGGTGAAAACCCTGCAACCCGGCTGGCAGCTGGAACGGCGCCGAAATTTCCACACCGCCGCGTTCGAGGCGTTCGCGCCCGGGCAGCCGGATCTGGTGTGCGACGGCTGGACCGAGGTCAGCCGGAATGTGCAGGCCTACCTGGACGAGACGAACAGCTGGGCGGAGGTGACCCCGGAGAAATTCATGGAGATCCGGGAGATCCAGGATTACCGGGCCATGGAACGGGTCCGGCAGCGGGTGGACGCGATCGTCGAGGATCCGGCCACCGCCGCCGCGCTCAAACCGTATTACCGGTTCCTCTGCAAGCGGCCGTGTTTCAACGACGAATATCTGCCGACGTACAACCGCCCGAATGTGACGCTCGTCGATGTTTCCGCGACCAAGGGCGTCGACCGGATCACCGCCGATGGAATCATCGCGAACGGTGTGGAACATCAGGTGGACTGCATCATCTTCGCCAGCGGTTTCGAGATCACCACCGAACTGGACCGCCGCTTCGGTATCCACCCGTTCACCGGCCGCGACGGCCTGTCACTCTACGAGCACTGGCGCGACGGCTACCGCACCCTGCACGGCCTGACCAGCAACGGGTTCCCGAATATCTTCTTCACCGGGTTCATCCAGGGCGGGGTCACCGCGAGCACCACCGATATGTTCGATCAGCAGGCCACCCACGCTTCCTACATCATCGGCGAGGCACTGAACCGGGCCGCGACGGTGGTGGAGCCCACCCCGGAAGCGGTCGAGCAGTGGTGCGCCACCATCAAGGAAACCGCGGTGGACAACAGCAATTTCCAGCGGGAATGCACGCCGGGCTACTACAACAACGAGGGCGAGCAGAACATCCGCTCCCATCTCGGCGAACCGTACTGGCCGGGTTTCTACGCCCTGGAAGAGTTGTTGCAGCAATGGCGCGGAACCGGCCGCCTCGAGGGTCTGGCGCTGGACCGGTGACCGGGGACTCCGGGAAGCGCTTCGACGGCCGGGTAGCGGTGGTAACCGGCGCCGGCCGCGGTCTGGGGCGGGCCTATGCCCTGCTGCTTGCCGAGCGTGGTGCGAAGGTCGTGGTCAACGATGTGGGCGGCGGTATTCCGGGTGGTGACAGCGATGCCGGCGTCGCCGGTGGCGTGGTCGCCGAAATCCGCGCCGCCGGTGGCGAAGCGGTCGCCAGTATCGATTCGGTGGCCACGCCGGAGGCCGGCCGGGCGATCGTCGATACCGCACTGAACACCTACGGTCGCATCGACATCATGATCCACAATGCGGGTAACGTCCGGTACGCGCCGCTGGCCGAAATGTCCTACGAGGATTTCGATTCCGTCCTCGATGTCCATCTGCGCGGTGCCTTCCACGTGGTCCGCGCCGCATTTCCGGCGATGCGCGAAGCCGGCTACGGCCGGGTGGTTCTCACTTCGTCGATCGGCGGTCTGTACGGGAATCGGAACGTCGCCAATTACGCGGTCGCCAAGGCCGGAGTGATCGGATTGTCGAATGTGGTGGCGCTCGAGGGCGCCGAATACGGGGTGAAATCGAATGTGATCGTGCCCGCGGCGGTCACCCGGCTCGCCGACGGCCTGGACACCTCGAAATATCCGCCGATGGCACCCGAGCTGGTCGCGCCCGCCGTGGGTTGGCTGGCCCACGAATCCTGCACGATCAGCGGCGAGATGCTCGTCGCGCTGGCCGGCCGGGTGGCGCGGGCCTATATCGCGGAAACGCCGGGCGTCTATCGGCCGCAGTGGTCGATCGAGGACGTCGGCGAACAAATGGACGACATACGCGATACCGCCGATTCGTGGTTGCTGCCGGTGGTGCCGTCGGCGCACAGCGACCATATCGGCCGGAGTTTCGCAATGGCCATGGGAGGACAGTGAATATGGCGGTCAAGGTTTACGAACGGATTCTGGACCTCTTCGACGCCGAAGGTATCAACACGATTTTCGGTATCCCCGACCCGAATTTCGTGCATCTGTTCCATCTCGCCGACGAACGCGGCTGGAATGTGGTGTCCCCGCACCACGAGGAATCCGCCGGGTTCATGGCCGAGGCGGTCTCCCGGATGACCGGTAAGGCCGCGGTATGCATCGGCACGCTCGGGCCCGGTATGGCGAATATGGCCGGGGCCATGATGTGCGCCAAGGTGGAGAATTCCCCGGTGATCTTCCTGGGCGGACAGCGGGCGCGGATCACCGAACAGCGGGTGCGTCGCGGACGGATCCAGTTCGTGAAACAGTCCGGCCTGCTGGAACCCTCGGTGAAATACGCGGCGAGTATCGAATACGCCGACCAGACCGACGAGATCATCCGCGAAGGCCTGCGCAAGGCGCTGACCGGTGTACCCGGCCCGGTGTACATCGAATACCCGTCGCACGTCATCCAGGAGGAACTCGACGTCGCTGACCCACTGCCGCCGCACCGCTACCGGCTGGTCGGCCAGACGGCCGGTCAGGACAAGATCGACGAGGCCGCCGAGCTCATCCGGCAGGCGAAGCAGCCGGTGCTGCTGGTCGGGCACGGCGTGCACACCTCCCGCGCCGGCGCCTCGGTGAAAGAACTCGCCGATCTCATGGCCTGCCCGGTCGTGCAGACCTCGGGCGGCACCTCCTTCATCGAAGGACTGGAGGACCGCACCTTCCCGTACGGCTTCTCGCCGTCCGCGGTGGAAGCCGTCGTGCACTCGGATCTGTGCCTGGCCATCGGCACCGAACTCGGCGAACCGGTGCACTACGGCCGGGGCCGGCACTGGCTGGCGAACGAAGCCATCCGGAAATGGGTGCTGATCGAACAGGACCCCACCGCCATCGGCGTCAACCGCCCCATCGACGTACCGCTGGTCGGTGACCTGCGTGCCGTCGTGCCCCAGCTGTCCGCCGCCCTGAAGGACACCCCGCGCACCGCCACCCCGGAGCTGGCCCGGTGGATCGAACAGGACGCCACCCGGCTGGCCGAGCTCGCCGAATCCGCGCCCTCGGGAATGTCGCCGGTACATCCGGCCCGGCTGGTCGTGGAGGCCACCAAGGATTTTCCCGCCGACGGGATCCTGGTCCGCGACGGGGGCGCCACCACGATCTTCGGCTGGACCTACACACAGTGCAAACCGCACGATGTGGTCTGGAACCAGAACTTCGGGCATCTGGGCACCGGCCTGCCGTACGCGGTGGGTGCATCGGTGGCCGACGGCGGTAAACGGCCGGTCCTGCTGATCACCGGTGACTCGTCGTTCCAGTTCCAGATCGCCGAACTGGAAACCGCTGCGCGGCTGAATCTTCCGCTGGTCACCGTTGTCGCGGTCGACTACGCGTGGGGTCTCGAGGTCGGCGTCTACAAACGTACGTTCGGTCAGGGCTCCCGGGAGACCGCGGTGCACTGGAGCAAGGAGACCCGGCTCGACAAGGTCGCCGAGGGTTTCGGCTGCTACGGCGAATACGTCGATACCGACGCCGAGATCGCGCCCGCCATCAAACGCGCTTTCGCCAGCGGTAAACCCGGAGTCATCCACGTGGCGGTGGATCCGAAGGCGAATTCCGAGGAGATGCCGAGCTACGACGAGTTCCGCACCTGGTACGCGGAAGGGATGCAGTGATGCGCGAATACCTGAAGTTCTATATCGACGGGCAATGGGTCCGGCCGGCCGGAAACCGGACGTTCGACGTGGTCAACCCCGCCACCGAGGAGGTCGCCGGGAGGGTCGCGGCCGGATCGGCCGCCGATGTGGACGCGGCCGTCACCGCGGCGCGCGCGGCCTTCCCCGCCTGGGCCGCGAGTACGGTCGGCGAACGGCTGGACCTCTTCCGGGCCGTCGGCGCGGAATACCAGAAGCGCACCGCCGATCTGGCCGCGGCACTCACCGAGGAGATGGGCGCACCCGCCGGGCTGGCGAACGGATTCCAGGTGGATCTGGCGGCGGGACATCTGCAGCAGGCGATCGAGGTGCTGGAGAACTACCGATTCGAAGAACAGCGCGGCGCTACCTTGATCGTGAAGGAACCGATCGGGGTCTGCGGGCTGATCACGCCGTGGAACTGGCCGATGAACCAGATCGCCGTGAAGGTTTTCCCCGCGCTGGGCACCGGCTGCACGATGGTGCTGAAACCGTCGGAACGGTCACCGTTCACGGGGCAGATCTTCGCCGAGATCCTCGCTGCCGCCGGTGTTCCGGCCGGTGTGTTCAACCTTGTCCAGGGCGACGGCCCGGGTGTCGGCGTTCCGCTGTCGTCGCATCCCGAGGTCGACATGATCTCGTTCACCGGATCCACCCGCGCGGGCGTCGACATTGCCCGTAACGCGGCACCGACCGTGAAGCGAGTGACCCAGGAATTGGGCGGTAAAGGCCCGAATATCGTCCTCGACGACGCGGATTTCGCCACCAATGTCGGCGCGGGCGTCGGAAACATGATGGGCAATTCCGGGCAGACCTGCAGTTCGCCCGCGCGAATGCTGGTTCCCAGCGCTCGTATGGCGGAGGCGATCGAGGCCGCCCGTGCCGCCGCCGAAACGATCACCGTCGGCGACCCCACCGGTGACGTGGCTGTCGGTCCCGTGGTCGCCGCCGCGCAGTTCGAGAAGATCCAATCCCTGATCCAGAAAGGGATCGACGAGGGCGCCACGCTCGTAGCCGGCGGTACCGGGCGACCGGACGGCCTGGAGAAGGGCTACTACGTCAAACCCACCGTTTTCGCCGACGTCACGAACGATATGACCATTGCGCGGGAGGAAATCTTCGGTCCGGTACTGGTCATCATCGGCTACGACGATATCGACGATGCCGTCGCCATCGCCAACGACACCGAATACGGCCTCGCCGGATTCGTCGCCGGCCGGGATCTGGACCAGGCGCGCGCTGTCGCCCGGCGCCTGCGTGCCGGGTCGATCGGGATCAACGGCGGTTTCGATTTCGCGGCGCCGTTCGGCGGTTTCAAGAAGAGCGGTAACGGCCGCGAATGGGGCGAAGCCGGTTTCGAGGAATACCTCGAAGTCAAGGGCATTCTCGGTTACGCCCCCGAAGCTGCCGAGGCATAAGGGCGTCCGAGGTGAACGACGTCGCCGGCGAAGTGCGGACGATCCTGGCCCATGCGCGTATCCGTGACTGTCTGGTCCGGCTCGCGCGGGGCGAGGATCGCCGCGATGCGACCCTCGTCAAGGACGCGTTCTGGTCCGATGCCACGGTCGATTTCGGCATATTCGACGGCACCTTCGACCAGTACCTGAACTGGGTGATCCCCGGCTCGCCGACGGTGGTGTCGACCCAGCATCTGCTGGGGCAGACCTCGATCGACCTGCGCGGTGAGCACGCCCTCACCGAAACACAGGTGATCGCCTACCACCGTCTCGATACCGGCGCCGAGCACCGTGATTCGGTACTCGGCGGCCGCTGTCTGGACCGGTTCGAATGCCGCGACGGCCGGTGGCGGATCGCGCAGCGGATCATGCTGTACGACTGGGTGCGGGACGAAGGGGTTTCGGCGGACTGGTCGCAGGGTGTGCTGGGTGCCCCGCTGCGCGAGGAACGGTTCATCGGGCGCGCGCACGGTGACTACAGCGAAGAATTCTTCGGCGGGTAGGTGGCGCAGATGGGTGCACTGTCCGGCCGGGTCGCCGTGGTCACCGGGGCCAGCCGCGGTATCGGCAAGGGGATCGCGCTGGCGCTGGCGGAGCAGGGTGCGACCGTATACGTCACCGGCCGTACGGTTGCCGCCGGCGAGCATGCGCTGCCCGGCACGATCGGTGCGACCGCCGCCGACTGCACACGCCGCGGCGGACAGGGTATCGCGGTGCGGGTCGACCACGGCCGCGACGACGAGGTGGCCGCCTTGTTCGACCGGGTTGCCGCCGAACAGGGGCGGCTGGACATCCTGGTCAACAATGCGTTCTCGCTGCCGGAGGATCTGACCGATCCGGAACCGTTCTGGAAGAAGCCGCTGTCGAACTGGGAAATGGTCGATATCGGGGTCCGATCGAATTTCGTGGCTGCCCGGCACGCCGCCGCACTGATGGTGCCGGACGGATCCGGGTTGATCGTCGCGATTTCCGGCTACACGGGCGTCGCCTACACCTACGGGGTGGTGTTCGGCACCGCCAAATCCGCGGTGGACCGGATGGCCCGCGATATGGCGGTCGAATTGAAACCGTTCGGCGTCGCCTCGGTATCGCTGTGGCAGGGCCTGACCATGACCGAACGTGCGGAACGCAATCTCGCGACCGTCCCGGGCCTGGCCGGGCAGTCGGCCACCACCCCGGCGCACGGCTGTTCCCCCGAATACCCGGGCCGGGTCATCGCCGCACTTTCCGTGGATCCCGCACTGATGCAGCGCACCGGCGGGACTTTCATCACCGCGGAACTGGGTCGCGACTACGGCATCACCGATATCGACGGCCGCGAGATCCCCTCGCTGCGCGAAATCCGCGGCGCCCCGATCTGGTCACCGATCCCATAACCCATGCGCACCGACGATATTCCGAGGACATCATGAGCATCGCGACCGATCAGCAGGCCAGGCTCGCCGCCCTCCTGGACCGCCAGGACATTCTCGACTGCCTGACCCGCTTCAGTCGCGGAATGGACCGGTTCGACCGCGCACTGTTCCTGTCGTCGTTCCACCCGGACGCCGAAATCGCGGCCGGTGATTTCGTGGGCTGCCCGGAAGATCTCTACGGGTGGGCGTCGGCGATGCACGAGAAGGGGCAGTACGCGACCCATCACAACCTGCTCAATCACACCTGCGATATCGACGCCGACACCGCCCACACCGAAACCTACTATCTTTTCGCTGCCCGCAACCGCGACGACAGCAACTGGCTCGCCGGCGGTCGCTATCTCGACCGCCTCGAACGGCGCGCCGGGAAATGGCGGATCATTCTGCGCACCAACATCATCGAATGGTCGGGCATGGTCCCGACGATGCCCATACCGTTCGCCGATGTTCCCGATATCCACGCCAACGGTGCACCTTCGCGCAGCCCGCAGGATCCCTCGTACGCGCGCCCGTTGCGGAATATCCGCCGGCCGAATATCCCGTGCTGACCGTGGAAGTGAGGAGACAGTCATGCCTGCAGTGGCCACGCGAGAGCTGAGCGAGAAAGTCGGTGTCGAGGTTCTCGACGTCGACGCCGAACGGCTGGTCGCCGACCCCGATCTGCCGGGAATATGCCAGGAACTACTGGAAAAATACGGGGTGGTGCTGTTCCGCGAATTGCACGCCACCGATGCGGCACAGGTGGAGTTCGGTGCAGAACTCGGTGAGCTCGCTGTTTTCCCGCAGTTCCCGAACAAGAACGTGATGGAGATCAGCTTCGATCCGGCGAACCCGCTGGCGCCGTACTTCCCGAGCAACGACTACTGGCATATCGACGGCTGCCTGGACCGGATGATCGCCGAGACGTCGATCATGAGCGCCCGGGTGATCGCGGCCCACGGCGGGGAAACCGCGTTCGCCAGCACCTATGTCGCCTACGACGAACTGAGCGGGCGGGAGAAGGAAGAACTGGCCGATATCCGGGTCGTACACAAAATGGTGCGGGTACAGCGATTGAGCCACCCCGATCCCACCCCGGAGCAGATCGCCGAATGGGAGCGCCGCCCGCCCCGCGTGCACCCGCTGGTATGGCAACACGAATCCGGCCGCCGCTCACTGGTTTTCGGTGCCACCGCCGCGCATATCGAGGGCACCGACCCGGCCGGCGGCCGGGGCCTGCTCGACGATCTCGAAAACCGCGCGACCACCCCCGACCGCGTCTACACCCACACCTGGTCGGTGGGCGACATGGTGCTGTGGGACAACACCGGCCTGATGCACCGGGCCTGCGAATTCGATCGGTCCGAACCCCGTCGCATGGCTCGGTCGACCGTACTCGGTTCCGAACCCATCGCATGAGCGAGTCGGGCCCGGAGGCGGTAGCGGAGCGTGACCACGCAGGGCCCTCGCTCATGCCGAACAGGCGGAGCATGAGCGAGTCGGGCCCGGAGGCGGTAGCGGAGCGTGACCACGCAGATGGATGACAAGGAGTTGCAGATGGAGCGCATACCCCCGCTGAAGCCCGCGGAATGGCCGGCGGAACTCCGGGCGTGCTTCGCCGACTTCCGCACTCGGGTACACCACGGCGGCCCCGCGCCCGCGAATACCCGCTCGGGGACCAATCTGCTCGGGACCCTGGCCCGGCATCCCAGGTTCACCATGGCTGTCCTGCCGTTCAACGGCCATCTGCTGTACGGCACCGCCTTGTCCGATCGGCAGCGTGAACTGCTGATTCTGCGGGTCGCCCGTCTCTGGGACAGTGACTACGAACGGGCCCAGCACGCCGTACTCGGCGGCAATGCCGGACTGACCGATGAGGAGATCCGCCGGATCGCCCAGGGTCCCTCCGCCGCGGGCTGGTCCTCACCGGATGCCGCACTGCTGCGGGCGGCCGATGACCTGCGTGAAGCGGGCACGGTCGGGGACGCCGCCTGGCAGGCACTTGCGGCAGAGTTCGACGAACAGCAGCTGATGGATATCGTCTTCACCGTGGGTGCGTACGCGATGCCGGCCATGGCGATGCGGTCGTTCGGAGTCCGGCCGGAACCCGATCTCGAACCATACTTGCCTGTGCGACAGTGAAATCAGTGGATCGCCGGCCGCTGAATGTATTCCGGCGGCCCTACCGAGATTCGGAGCAATGATGAGCGAAGAAGCCGTACCTTCCGGGTATCAGCACCGCCCCGACTACCGGGTCGATCTGCTGGCCCGCACCAATACGATGACCGCCACCCTCGACGGCCGGCAGTTGGCGGTGAGTGACGAATGCCTGCTGGTGGACGAACAGGATCACGGCCTCGTGGTGTACTTCCCGTCGCAGGCCGTGAACTCGGGCCTGCTCGAACCCGTCGAACTGCATACGGTGTGCCCGTTCAAGGGCGAGGCGTCGTATTGGACCCTGCCGGGGAGCGACCGTCCGTGGGTCGCGTGGTCTTACCCGCAACCGCACCCGCAGGTCGCGCGACTGGCCGGCTATATCGCGTTCGACCAGTCCGCGGTGCAGGTGACCATCGGTCCGGGCCGGTACACCGGGGTGCGCTCGTGAACGCCGGGCATCCGCCGGAAACCACGGGCGGTAGCCCCGAGTCGTCGATGGCCCGAATGCTGGAAATCTTCGATGTCCGGCCCGACCCCGTCGTACCGGCGCGCTATCTCGGCGACAGCGACGGCGGCACCCGGCGAGTGGTCGACGGCAGCCAGATCCTCGGGCAGAGCATCGTCGCGGCCACCAAAGCGCTGCCCGGCCGCACCGTGCGCAACGCGCATGCCCTGTTCGTCTCCGCCGCCGACCCCGATATTCCATTGGACTTCACCGTCACCCCGATCAAGGCCGGCCGCAGTTTCGCCAGCGCCACCGTGACCGTCCGGCAGCAATTGAAGGTCCGCACGAGTTGCACGGTGCTGCTGGACACACCACAACCCGACCTGGTCCGCCGCGACGAACCGGCCGGACCGCCGGTGCCCGGACCGGACGAAGCACTACCGGCCGAAAGTCTGCCACTGCCCGGCCGCGAGGTCCGTATCGTCGGCTGCGCCGATATCAACGACCCGGACGATATCGGCCCGCCGGTGGTGGACGCCTGGCTGCGCTACGACGAGGTACCGGCGCGCGACGATCTGCACCGTGCCGTACTCGCGCATTTCACGGGACATCTCGGCATCTCCACGGCGCTGCGCCCGCATCCCGGACTCGGTACCGCACAGGCCCACCACACTCTGTCGACCGCACCGATGGGAATCGCGGTGACCTTCCACGATCCGGTGAAATGGGACGGCTGGTTGCGCTATCACCACGAAGCGACCTATGTGGGAGCCGGTTCCGCGCATATCCGTGGCCAGATCAGCACCGGAAGCGGCCGGTTGATCGCTTCGTTCACCCAGGAAGCGATGATCCGCGCGTTCGAACGGGGGCCTGTCACCGATATCCCGAGCGAGGCGCGGCTGTAGTTCAGCGGCGGATACCCTGGGCGTTGCGGATCGCCTGCTGGGCCATGGTGGACGACGCGTTGACGATGCCGTCGTCGAACCGGTCCAGCAGCAGCGCCTGGGTCGCCGCGAGATGCGCGCAGGCCATATGTTCGGCCGCCGAGGCCTGACCGGAGGCGATATCGTCGACGATCTTCTGATGGGTGCGCACCGCGGCCCGCGCCTGCTCCCGCGACGGATACTCGCCGCGGCCGGTGAGCGCCTCGGCCCATGCCTCCTCCTGCGCCGACCACAGCGCGACCAGACTGCTCACCACATAGCGGACGGTCGCGTTCGGCGTGAACGAGACCACCAGATCGTGGAATTCGCGCGCGGTCTGGGTGAAGGCGACTCCGTCGTCCACCAGATCCTTCGATTTCTCGATGTTCTCGGTGAGTACCGGCACCACGACCTCGAGCCGGTCTTCGCGCCGGGCACATTCGGCCGCGCACATCGGTTCCAGCATCTGGAGCCCGGACGCCAGATCGCGCAGGGTCACCCGGCCGCCCTGCAGGGCGAGGCCGAGGTGGTACGCCGCCGACGTCTCGTCGGGCCGGTGTACCTCGGCGCCGCCGACATTGCCGCGCCGCACGGTGACCAGCCCCTCGGTTTCGAGAATCCGGATCGCCTCGCGGATGGAGGGGTAGGAGACGCCGAACTCCTGCACCAGCTGATCCTGGGTGGGCAGACGGTAGTCGTCGGTGCCGTTGAGGATGCGCGTGCGCAGTTCGTCCGCCACCGTCTGCGCCACCCGGTGCTGGGTGACCCGTCCACGCCGCGGGGCCGTCACGACAGCCGCTTCCGGCCGGAAAAGTGCACCATAGCCGCGAGTTTATAGCGAAACGCTTAGTTCATCAATGATTGCAATATTTGATAGGACAGTGCCGGAAAGCGACGGGGCCGTGGCGGGGGCAGTTCGTCGGTCTCCGGATGCCGTGTGGAACTCGATGAGTGACTGCGGAAGTTGTCGAGGCGGTTCGGGTGGGACTCGGTCAGTGGGTGTACGGGCCGTTGCTGCGGTTCGGGCGGTGGGCGTCACGATTCGGGTGGTGTGCGGCGCAGAGCCACCAGATACGCTTCGGCGGCAAGCCGTTGAACAGCGCGGGTCATCGGTCCGCCGAACCGCGTGTACCAGGCCGCGGGCCGGGAGAAGGCGGTGACCACTCCGTACACCTGCGCTGTGGCGCGGTCGTACTCGACCGCGAAAAGCTCCTCACCCGATGCGGGGTGGCCCGGCAGTGTGCCGTAGGCGAACCCGCGGCGATCCTCCTCGTCCAGGACATACACCACCCGGCACGGCGCGAGCACGCCGAACCGCCCGATCCCGAGCCGGACCGTGACATGCGTTCCCGGTTCCGCCCGCTGTTTTTCCGCCTCGGCCAGCAGTCGCAGAGCACGCTGCATCCGGTAGGCAAGTACGGCGTCGCCGAAGCGCCGGAAATCGTCGCGTCCGCGCCCGAGCCGGCGGCGGACTTCCAGACGGTGATACCCGGCGGGCAACGCGCCACGGGTGGCGCCCACCTCCGAATAGGTGAAGGACGGATGTTCGGCGGAACTCGTCACGGCACAATTGTCTCCCGTGCCGACCGTGGACCGCGCGCGGGGCGACACCGAATCCGCTCCAGAACGGTGCGCCGCCGGCACGGACGCAAGACCTACGCGCTGCCGCCTCCGGGCTTCAGGTGTGGTCGGCTTTGAACTGGTTCACCGGGCCCTTGTCCATCCGGACCGCCACCCGCCCGTCCGGCTGCAATGTCACCGCGGGGCGGTGTTCGGAGAAGCGGCGGGAGTAGAGCTCGAGGCGTTCGATGAGCACACCCTCGGGCCGGTTGTAGACGATGCCCGGTACGCAGGTGAAGATCCAGCTCGACTTCTTCGCCTGGTCGGCCGGAATGGTCACCGAATCCGCACCGCTCTCGATGGACAGCGTGACCCGGTACTTGTGGAAGGAGCCGGTCCCGTTGTTGATCGCCGAATACGCGACCGGCACCACCGCGACGATCTCGGGTGCCAGCCGCACCTCGATGATCTCCTCGGTCTGGCCGCCGCCACGCTGGATATCCCCGCGCCCGCGGTCACCGAGATGGCGTACCAGATCGCCGTACTGGGGGCTCGCCGGAATACCCGCCGCCGGAAAGGTGGCGACGTGCACGACTTTTCCGTCGGACAGCACGACCAGGGCGTAGGCCTCGTAGTCGGTGCCACTGGCCCATGCCACCCGCAGCCGGACCAGCGGCGCCTTCTCCAGCAACACCGGCCCGGCGCCTTTGGTGAGCGTGACGGCGCCCTTACTGAAATTCACACCGGACGGTGGAGATGGGGAATGCCCGGCGCCTGTCGTCCCCGGGAGCGCCGGCGGATGACCGGGCGCAGCCGCGGACCCGGCCGGCGGGCTACCCGGTACCACAGCGGCGGCCGGAAAATCCGAGGTCGGCGAGTACCCGGGTGCGCTCTGCTGCGGGGAGACCGGTCCGCTCTGTTGCGGATAGCCCGGCGCGGTCGGCGGCAGGTACCCCGGGGGACCAGGGGCTGGATGCCGCACCGCACCCGCCGGTGCGTGGTGCCCGGGTGCCGATGGTGCCGGATATCCCGCCGGTGGCGGGGTCGATGTGCTCCGTGCCGGTGGGACCGGGATGGGTGGCGGTGTGGTGGGGTCGTCGTCGACGGTGATCCCGAAATCGGTGGCCAGTCCGGCCAACCCGGTGGCATACCCTTGGCCGATATTGCGGAGTTTCCAACCGCCCGCCCGCCGGTACACCTCCGCGAGCAGCACCGTCGTCTCCGAGGTCAGACCGGTTATGGGCAGTTCGTAGTCACCGGCGCCGGCTTCGGCAATCCGCACTGTGAGCGGAATCGTGCCGAACGTTCCGGTGTCCACCGACGCCGCGACCACCATCCGGTCGGTGCTGCCGGTGACCGCCGCCAGATCGACCGTGATCTCGCCGGCCACCAGCCGCACCGCCGAATCGGGGGATACCGGCTGGTTGTAGAACACGAAATCGGCGTCGCTCCCGACCTTCCCGTTCTCCCGCAGGCACAGCACGGTGAGATCGATCCCGGCCGGGGCCGCCGATATCCGCACCTGTCCACCTCGTAGCGCCGTATTCGCGCCCTTGCCGATCGTCTCGGACATCCGCACCCCTGTCGTTCGTGGCGTTCTCGACCAGAGTAGGGCCGGAACGACTCATGGGGTGGGGGAGAGCGGTGGGTACAGGCCGGGATACTCGGGTCGCCGGGGCAGCGGGTAGTGGTGCCCGTCCTGGGTGGGTGCTGCCGACGCGCGTCGGGAGCCGGGTCGCGGCGGACTCGGTCCCGGATGCACACGAAGGAGCCGTGTCCACCGCTGCGCGGGATGCGGAACCGGCGGAATCCGGGTCCGCAACCCGCGGACGGCACTGTCGGCGAACCGCGCAGGTGTCGGTCAGGAGCTCACACCGCTGAGCTCGTTCGGCACATCCGGCAGGGTCACCGATCGGGTCACCGCGCCGGAGGCCAGATCGATCCGGTGGATCTGCTTGGTGGCCGGATCGGAGACGTAGGCGATGCGCTCGCGGACGAACAGCGCAGGACGCGGCTGCTGCCAATCGATCGGCTCCTGCCACGAGTCCATGACCTCGATGGTCCGGCTCACCTCACCGGCGACCGGGTCGATCACGTGGATGGCGCCGTCGGTGCCGAGGACCAGCGCTTCGCCCTGCGGCCCGCGGGCCAGCGAACGGAAGGTGTAGCTGGTGCCCAGGTCCACCAGACGCAGCGTGCCCTTCTCGGTATCGATCAGTGAGATACGTTCCGGACGTTCGAGTTCGGCGAATTCGTCGGTCTTGTAGTCGCCGAGCACGATCGGGGAGACGTCGCTGCCCGCCTGATTGCCGATCCGGCCGTAGGGATCCGGGCTGTCGACCTTGGTGAGCTTGCCGTCCCGGTAGACCAGGACACCGTTCTCGCAGCCGACGACCAGGGTATCGCCGGCAGCGGTCGCCTCACCGTGCACACCGGGGCATTTCTCGTTGCGGGCGGTCTCCTTGCGGCCGGCGTCCAGGATCATCATCCCGGTCCGCTCTTCCTCGTTACCGAGGGTGACCGCGAGTTCACCGCTCTCCAGTTCCACGGCCACACCGTGATGCGGTTCGGCGGACTGGTATTCGGTGGTCTCCGGCGCCCCGCCGGCGAGATCGGCCGGATCGAAGGAGGTCACCTTCCCGGTACCGTCCGCGAAGAGCACCGTGCGGCCGGCATGGCGGACGACGTGCCCCGGTTTCGGACCGGGGAATTCGATATCGGTGAATCGTCCCCCGGCGGCGTCCAATACCTCGAAACCGTCCGTGGTGGATACGATCACATGCCGATCGTCACCGGCCGGATTGACCCGGTTGAATCCGCTGAGCTCCACCCCGCCGCCCCGCTCCAGGGTGGTGCCGTCCAGCAGATGGATACCGCCGTCGTAGGTGACGGCCAGCGGTTCGGCAATCGCGGTCTCGTCGCCGGAATCGGCGCTGCCGCAGCCGCTCAACGCGACCACCGCGGTGAGCAGGCCGGACAGCGCGACCGCTCGTCTGGTGCCGGATCGATTGTGCATGGTGTTCCCTCATCTTCTTCGTGCTGCCCGCGGCGGCGATCCACCGCGGGTGTTGCGGGTCAGGCGGGTGCGAGGCCCGTCACCATCGCGGTGGTGTTGGCGCGCATCATCTCCAGGTAGGTGGCGGCGCCCGCGCCGGGCGCGGTCAGGGATTCGGAATACAACCCGACGATCCGCACCTGGACACCGGCCTGTTCGGCCAGTGCCTGCGCCAGCCGGTCGGGCCGGGCGGAGTCCACGAATATCGCGGGCACCCCGGTGGTGCGGATGGCAGCGGCCAGGTCGGCGAGGTCGGCGGCGCTCGGTGAGGCCAGGGTGGTTCCGCCGGGGATCACGGCGCCCACCACCTCGAAATCGAAACGTTCCGCCAGATAACCGAATACGTGATGGTTGGTGACCAGTTTGCGGCGCTCGGGCGGCACGGTGGCGAAACGCTCGGTCATCCATCGCTGCAGGGCATCGAGTTCGGTGAGATAACGGTCGGCGTTCGCGCGGACGGCGGCGGCGTCGATATCGGGAACCGCGGCGAGCACCTCGTCGCGGATCACCTCGACCGCCCGGTGCACCCGCTGCGGGTCGGTCCAGAAATGCGGGTCGGGTGTGCCGGCGGAATCGCCGGACCGGTAGGGGAGCGGGTCGATCCGATCACCCATCGACAGTTTCGGCACCCCGGCCTCGGCGGCTGCCGTCACATGCCGGGCCAGGCCCTCTTCCAACCCCAAGCCGTTCTCGACGACGAGATCGGCGTCGTCGAGCACCGCGGCGTCCTGTGCCGAGAGGGCGAAGGAATGGGGATCGGATCCCGGCGGCATCAGCACCGTGACCGGCGCCGTATCGCCGACCACCGCGCGGGTGATATCGCCGAGGATATCGGTGGTCACCACCACCCCGCCGCCCCCGGAATCGGTGATACCGCAGCCGCTCAGCGCGAGTACGCCGGCAACGAGGGCGGCGCAGATACGGGTGATCCTGGTCATCGTCCGGTCTCCACCATCAGGTCGGGGTCGATATCGAAGGAGAAGGTGCGGGCCACGCGCAGATCGTCGGCGTAGTCGATTTCGTGGACCTCACGGCGGGCCGGATCGTTGAGGTAGGCGCGTTCGGAGTCGACCAGCAGGACCGGTGCCGCGGCCGGATCGACGGGCGCGGAAAGTATGCGGTGGTGGGCGGTTTCGGCGCCGGTGGCCGGATCGTAGGCATGCAGAACGCCATCGGGGGTGAGGACGAGAACCGCCGTCCCCGCACCTGCCGTCGTCGCGGCGGTCACCGGCCCGGTCTCGATCGGCCGCCAGGTTCGCCGGGCGATATCGAGTACCAGGACCCGCGACTCCCGGACCGCGACCAGCACATCGCTGCCGGGCCGGTGGAAGAAGCCGGCCACGCTCCCGGTCGTCCCGGCGGGGTACGGCAGTTTCTCGGCCGTGAACCGGTCGTCCCGCTCGGTCACCAGCAGCGCTCCGTCGCCGCAGGAGAACACCGCACCGCGCCGGGTCACCGTGTACCCGCCCGGGTGGGGGCATTCCGGGGTCAATGTCTCGACCGGCTCGTCCTCGCGGGTGCGGATCTCGAGCCGCGCCGAACCCGGAGGCGCAACCAGCAGATGCCCACCGTAGGGAACCGCCACGCCCCGCACTGCCGGACCGGTACTCAGCTGTCCCTCATCGAGAGCAGCACGGTCGGCCGGCACGGTCGATCCGTTGTCGAGCACCGCGGCGGACACCATCGGGTCGCTGTGTGCGGATCGGACCGATCCGTCGACGGCCCCCACCCGTCGCGGCTGCGCCCGGTAGTAGTGCACATGATCACCGTGGTCGACGACCCAGCTACCGCTGTCCACCACGGTGGTCGCGTCCCCGGCGGCGAGGTAGGCGTAGCGCCCGTCGCCCGCGATCGCGGTGACGCCGGGGACCGGCTCCAGTTCCGCGATTTCCTCGGTCACCAGGTCGAGCAGCCGCACCGCACCCGAGTTCCGGTCGGCGACCACCAGACGCGGCTGCGCGCTCGCGCTCTCCTCGGCGCCCTCGACGTACCCGTGCGGCACCGGTTCGGCCGGTTCCTCGCTGCCGCAGGCGGCTACCGGAAGTATCAAGAGCCCGGACAGTGCCACCGGCGCCAGTGTTTTCATGCTCAGCCGCCGTGCGGCCGGGCGAAGCCCCCGCCTCGCCCTCGGACGGGAGCCGTAGAGCGCGGCCCGCACGGGGTATGGGCCCGCCACGCCCGAGGTCCCGGTTCGGGCGACCGCCGAATCGGAGCCGTCGACCGCGGAGTCCGCCGATGCGCGCCCGCCCGCACCGTCGTTCCCGGAACCGCCGCGCGCCCGTATCGTGCTGCGAACTCGCGCTACCAGGGCGGAGAGGAAGAAGATCGCCACCGCGGTCAACGCGATGGTCGCCCCGGCCGCGGTGCCCGCATGCCAGGAGACCAGCAGCCCCACCACGGTGGACAGGGCGCCGAATGCGGCTGCCAGCGCCATGATCCGGGGGATTCGGTGCGTGAAATAGGTGGCCGCGGCCGGGGGAGCGACGAGTAGGCCCAGGACCAGCAGGGTGCCCACGATATGGAACGATGCCGCGATCGCCAGCGTGAGCAGCGCCAGCAGTGCGATCTGCGCGGCCCGCGGCCGCAGCCCGAGGGTATGTGCGGTACGCGGGTCGAAGCTGAGGGCGACGAAGGCGCGATGCCCCGCGACGGTGATGGCCGATGCGACGACCAGTGCCGCGAGCAGGAAGAGCAGATCGCCGGGCCGGGTGGCGAGGACATCGCCGAACAGGAAACCGGTCAGGTCGACCGCGAACGATTGGGACCGTGATATCAGGATCACCGCGGTGGCCAGCATCGCCACGAACAGCAGCCCGATCCCGGTATCGGTAGAGAGCCGGCGGTTGCGGCTGAGTACCGACACTCCCGCCGCCATGGCCGACGCGCTCACCAGTGCACCGAGGAGCAGATTGCCGCCGAGCAGCGCGGCCACCGCTACGCCGGGCAGCATGCTGTGTGCCAGAGCTTCGCCGAGAAAGGCCATGCCCCGCACCACGACCCACGTCCCGGCGAGGGCGCACAGGCAGGAGACCAGCAGTCCGCCCCAGAGAGCCCGTTGTACGAATGAAACCTCGAACGGGGCGATCAGCCAATCCATGATCGAACACTGTAAGCTGATAACGATTGTCATTACAAGTTGGTTGGCGGGAGTCACAGTATGCGCGCGGTGGATATCGAAATCACCGGACTGTCGGCGGGATACCGGGACAACCCGGTGTTGCGGGATGTCACGGCGACCTTGCCGGCCGGCCGGGTGACCGCGCTGATGGGTCCCAACGGCTCGGGGAAATCCACCCTGCTCGCGGTGCTCGCCGGAATCCTGACCCCCGCCTCCGGATCGGTCGACCGCCCCGGAACCCGGCGCCCGGCGTTGGTCGTCCAGCAGCAGTCGGTCCCGCCGACTCTGCCGATCACGGTCACCGAAACCGTCGCCATGGGCCGCTGGGCGCAGCGTGGTCTGTGGCGCCGCCTTACCAGAGCCGACCGGGCGGTGGTCGCGGATTGCCTGGCGCAGATGGATATCGCCGATCTCGCCGGCCGCCGCCTCGATACCCTGTCCGGTGGTCAGCGTCAGCGTGTCCTACTGGCTCGCGCGCTGGCGCAGCAATCGGATCTCTTGCTACTGGACGAACCGAGCACGGGACTGGACGCCTCGGCCCAGGAAGCCATCGGCGCCGCCGTCCGGGAGGCCGCGGCATCCGGGGTCACGGTCGTGCACGCCACCCATGATCTCGCCGATGTCCGGCACGCCGACCACTGTGTGCTCTTGCGCGGCGGCCGGGTCGTCGGAACGGGGCAACCCGAAACTGTCCTCGCCCTCGCGGCGTAGACCTCGGCTACGCGAGGTCGAGTGCGACCGGCGGGCATGCGGGCCCGTGGGCAACGATGCGGCAATGCTCGGACGCTGCCCGCGGTGCACTCCGGTGGCGCGCCGAACAGGGCGGCGTCGGCGCAGCGGGAGATCGCCGCAGCGGGAGATCGCCGGTGGTGCCGAGGTCTTTCGTGATACCGGCGCGCCGCTCCTGCCGGATTCTGTGGTCGTGCGCGCAGCGCCCCGCGGTGGACATGTTGCCGACATGCCGGCACCGCGAGCGAGCTCCGGTTTCCCCTGCCCGCCGAAGGTTCGTGTCGTGGGCCGACCCCTGGTGCGACGGTGAGAAGATCCTCTACTGTTTGTCTCACCCCGCGCCCATAAGCGACGACAAGGAGGTCGGATCGTGGCCTCCAGCGAGCCTGCCGCGGAACCGGCAGCCGTGTCTCCGAGCGCCGGAATCCATCGAGGGGAGCCGTAGTGCAGAACAGACCCACGGCAGCGGAGCTGCTGGAATCACTCGCCGAACTGCTGGAGGAAACCCTGCTGCCGGCACTTCCGGCCGATCTGCAGCATCGTGCGCGGGTCGGGGCGAATCTGGCTCGTATTCTCGGCCGTGAGGCCGAACTCGGCCCCGCGGCGGCCACCCGGGAGAAGGAGCTGCTGGACGGCGTTCCGGCGGGTGACGAGGAAGCGCTCTGGCACGCTTTGACCGAGGTGGTGCGGGCCGATCTCGCCATCGCCAAACCGGGCTACGACAGCTGGGAGGGTGAATGAGCGTGACAGTGATGACGCGTGATCGCGGAAGGCCGCGCACCGCAGTCGTGGAGGCGGGATGAGCACCGACCCCGCCCGTGGCCTTGCCGATTTCCTCACCGGAGAATTCGGTGACGAGGTCACCGTCGCCGATTTCCGGTTCCTCTCCGCAGGCGCGCGGCGCCGCAATATCGCCTTCACCGCCACCGTCGGTGACGCCCCGCGCCGTCTGGTCGCGACAGTGGTGCCGCCGGCCCTCGAACTCATGCCCGTCGAGGCGGAAGCCGGGGTCCGGGAGCTGGCGCGCACGCACGGCGTTCCTGTTCCCGCGGTCGTCGCGACCTGCACCGACACCTCCTACGTCGGTGAACCGTTCCTGATTTCCGAGCAGATCGACGGCGAAACCGTGCCGCGCCGGGTGTTGCGCACGCTCGCCGCCGCGGGGAACGCGGAGCAGACGGCGCGGCAGTGGGGCGCGGCAATGGCCCGGCTGCACAGTATCGACCCGGCGCAGGCACCGGAATCGGTTCCGGCGGCCGGTGCCGACCCCGCCGCCGAACACCTCGCCGAGGTCGCAGCGGTGGTGCGGGAGTTACTGCCCGACCGGCCTGTCTTCTCCCTCGCTCTGCGCTGGCTGGAGAAGCGGCTGCCCGGCCCGCCGCCGCGGCCCGCGCTCGTGCACACCGATATGCGCAACGGCAATCTCATCGTCGGCGCGGACGGTTTGCGGGCCGTCCTCGACTGGGAGGGCGCACAACGGTTCGGTGACCCCATGCGAGATACCGCCTGGCCGGCCTTGCGGATGTGGCGGTTCCGCGAGGACGCAAAGGAATTCGGTGGCTTCGCCGACCGCGACACCTTCGTGCGCGGCTACGAGGAGGCAGGCGGAAGCTTCGATCCGGACCGCTACCGCTGGTGGAAAGTGATGGGCACCCTGTACTGGGGTGCCGGCCTGGCCCAGCAGGCGGCGGCCCACCTGGACGGCACCGTCCGCGATATCGTCATGGCCGCCAGCGGGCGCCGTGTCTCGGAGATCGAATGGGATCTGCTCATGCAGATCCGCCCCGCCGCGAAAGCATAGGAGACACTGTGGATTTCGAACTTCCCGCCGATCTGCGCGCCTATCTGACCGAACTCGACGAGTTCATCGAACGCGAAATCGAACCCCTCGAACGAACCGGCGACAATATTCGTTTCTTCGACCACCGCCGCGAGGACGCCCGCACCGATTGGGATCGCGGCGGACTGCCGAGCGCGGAATGGGAGGAACTGCTCGCCGAATCCCGCCGCCGCGCCGATGCCGCCGGTCACTACCGCTACGCCTTCCCGAAGGAGTTCGCCGGTCGCGACGGTACCAATCTCGGGATGGCCGTGATCCGCGAGCATCTCGCCCGGCGCGGGCTGGGCCTGCACTGCGATCTGCAGAACGAGCACGCCGTCGTCGCCAACAACGTCGGCCTGCTGCTGATGCTGGAATACGGTTCACCGGCCCAGAAAGAGCAATGGGTGGACGGACTCGCGGCCGGTACCCGGTTCTTCGCCTTCGGTATCACCGAACCCGAACACGGCTCCGACGCAACCCATATGGAGACCACCGCCGTCCGCGACGGCGACGACTGGGTGATCAACGGCACCAAGACCTGGAACACCGGAGTCCATATCGCCGACGCCGACCTCATCTTCGCCCGCACGTCGGGCACAGCCGGCGACGGCCGGGGTATCACCGCATTCCTGGTACCCACCGACGCACCGGGGTTCAAGGTCGAGGAATACCTGTGGACCTTCAATATGCCCACCGACCACGCGCGCGTTTCGCTCACCGATGTCCGGGTGCCGGATTCGGCGATCTTCGGCCAGGAAGGCCGGGGGCTGGCCGTGGTCCAGCATTTCTTCAACGAGAACCGGATCCGGCAGGCCGCCTCCAGCCTCGGCGCCGCGCAGTACTGCGTGGACAGGGCGGTCGCGTACGCCAACGAGCGCAAACCGTTCGGTAAACCGCTGTCGTCGAATCAGGCCATCCAGTTCCAGCTCGTGGAGCTGCATACCCAGTGCGAGATGCTGCGCGCACTGGTACACAAAACGGCCTGGTCGATGGACAGATACGGGACGTTCGCGGTATCCGAGCAGGTCTCGATGTGCAACTACTGGGCCAACCGTCTCTGCTGTGAGGCCGCCGACCGGGCCATGCAGGTGCACGGTGGCCTCGGCTACTCCCGCTACACCCCGTTCGAGCACATCTACCGCCACCACCGCCGCTACCGGATCACCGAGGGTGCGGAGGAGATCCAGATGCGCCGGGTGGCGGGGTATCTGTTCGGATTCATGGACCGGGCAGTGGTGAAAGGCGTCGGCGGCGGTGCGCCCGGTCAGGGGTAGTCGAAGATGATCACCGGCCGGGCGACGGCAACACCGTCGCGTCGAGCCGGCCGGACCTTCTCCTGCGGGCACCGTCGGGTCAGGCGGGGGATTGTGCCGGTATCCGGCCGTCCGCTGCGCCCGACGAATCTGTGCCTGGACCCGAGTTCTCCGACGACCGGAGAACCCGGATCCAGGACGAAGGCCCGGCCGAGGCCGAGATGGAACCACCGCACGTAGCATGCAGACCGACATCTGGTAGCGAGGAGCGCTCATGACCAGTCCAGCAGTACGTGTCGAACGCGACGGCCCGGTGTTCACCGTGATCCTGTCGCGCCGCGCGGCCCGCAACGCGGTGGACGGCCCCACCGGTGCGGCATTGTTCGAGGCGTTCACCGAATTCGACAACGACGAGTCGGCGGCGGTGGCCGTGCTGTGGGGGGAGGGCGGAACATTCTGCGCCGGTGCGGATCTCAAATCGGTGGGTACCGAGCGGGGCAACCGGCTGGCGGCCGACGGCCACGGCCCGATGGGCCCGAGTCGGATGCGGCTCGGTAAACCTGTGGTCGCCGCGGTTGCCGGGCACGCCGTTGCCGGTGGTCTGGAGTTGGCGATCTGGTGCGATCTGCGGGTAGCGGCGGAGGACGCGGTGTTCGGGGTGTTCTGCCGTCGCTGGGGAGTGCCGCTCATCGACGGCGGCACCGTACGCCTGCCGCGGCTGATCGGCACCGGCCGGGCGATGGATCTGGTGCTCACCGGCCGGCCCGTCGGCGCGGCGGAAGCACTGTCCATGGGACTGGTGAACCGGGTCGTACCCGCCGGTGAGGAACGGGCGGCCGCCGAGGAGCTGGCCGCCGAGATCGCCCGCTTCCCGCAGACCTGCGCCCGCCAGGACCGGCTCTCCCTGCTGGAACAGGAAGGTCTGACCGAACAGGAAGCCCTGGCCAACGAATGGGAACACGGGCTGATCTCCCTCACCGATGCCGCCACCGGCGCACAGCGCTTCGCCGACGGCGCGGGCCGCGGCGGGTCCTTCGCCGACCTGGGCTGAGTGGGACTTCGCGGCGCAATTGCAGCGACGGTGGTGCTGGTTCGGGCGGTGTTCACGATGCCGGTCTCCCACCCTGCGTCGCACCGCAATCCAGGATCGGCGATGGTGCCGTGGCGGGGTTTCGATACCGAGCGGGTCAGCCGGCTCGGCCGGAGAGCTCGGACAGTCGTGCGCTCATCGCCCGCCCCGCGGCATGGAGGGGTTCGGTGGAGCGCAGGGTGCGGCTCAGGACGAAAGCGCCCTCGAGGGTGGTGAGGGTACCGACGATCAGCTCGCGGGCAGTCTCCTCGGCCAAGCCGCGGCCGACGAAATACGCCGTTCCGTCCTCGATCCACGAAGTGATGATCTCCGCGGCCACCGCGCGCAGTTCCGGTTCGGCATCGGCGATTTCGCCCGCGACGGTGCCCACCGGGCACATATTGATCCACCCGGTCTGCTCGATCTGTTCGGCGGCCGTGATGAAGGCGGCGGGCAGAGCCTCCTGAAGATCGGCGTAGGGGTCGAGCAGGAGCGGTATCAGCTGCCCGTAGGCGACGCCCGCGTTACGGAGCGCCGTGGCCGCGAGCTCGGGTTTTCCGCCGGGGAAGTGGTGATAGAGCGACCCCATCGGAGCGTTCGCGGCCGCGCTGATCTGCTTGACGCTGGTACCGCTGTAACCGCGGGTGCGCAGGAGTTCGATCGTCGCGGTCACCAGCCGATCGCGGGTTCCGGTGGTTGACATCTTCTCGGTCACCGTTCCAGACTAGAGCAATCACTCTAGAGCGTTCGCTCGAAAGGGGCCGGAAATGCCGACAGTAGATATCGCCGCAGGTCGGATGCATTACGTGGAAGACGGTGAGGGCCCACCGGTGGTGCTGCTGCACGGCCTGCTGATGAACCACACCGTATGGGACCGAGTGCTCGGCCTGTTGCCGCCGGGCTTCCGCTATATCCGGCCCGACCTTCCGCTGGGGGGTCATCCGATCCCGCTGGAACCCGGTACCGACCTGAGCATGAAGGGCCTGAACCGGCTGGTCGCGGACTTCCTCGCCGCCCTCGACCTGCGCGATGCCGTCCTGGTGCACAGCGATTGGGGCGGGGCCCTGTTCCTCACCGCCTACGGCCTCGACGAACGCGTCGGCCGGCTCGTGGTGCTGCCGTGCGAGGCGTTCGACAATTTCCCGCCCGGGCTCCCCGGAAAGCTGGCCACCGTCGCGAGCTGGGCGCCCGGCGGGATCACCATGGCGCTGCGGCAACTGCGGGTGCCGTGGTTGCGGCGGACACCGCTGCTGTTCGGCTGGATGGCCCGCTATCCGATTCCGGATGATCTGGTACGCGGTTGGACCGAACCGGGCCTGCGCGACGCGCGTATCCGCCGCGATCTACTCGCCTACACGCGATCGGGTTTCTCGGCTCGCGAACTGATCGCACACACCGAGGCATTGCGCCGATTCCGCGGTGCAGCGCTCATCCTGTGGTCTTCGGCCGGCAAGGTGATGCCCCGCGAGCACGGCCGGCGGCTGGCCGAACTGCTCCCGGCGGGCCGTCTGGTCGAGATACCGGACGCCTATGTGCTGTCCATGCTGGACCAGCCCGAGGCCGTCGCGGAGGCGATGTCGGAATTCCTGCTCACGAACCGGACCCGCAGCGTCAAATGAGCTGGAAACGAATGGATATCGTGCCCGGCACTCAGTGCGGCAGGTGTGGCATGACCTCCGCCGCGAACAATTCCATTGTCGCGGCCGCCTGTTTCGCTCCGGTCATGAAGATCACCGAATCGATTCCCTGCCCGGCCCGTTCGCTCAGCCGGTCCACCAGCATGGCCGGCGTGCCGACGTAGCCCTCGTCGAGGGCGAACGCTTCGGCCCCGTAATGCCGCCGCGCCCGGGCCTGGACCTCGGGCAGTTCCCGCTCGTTTTCGGCGATCGCCAAAATCGCCTGGTGGGAACGGCGGATCGCGGCGGGGTCACGGCCGATGCGGGTGCATTCGGCATCCAGCAGCTCGGCCGACCGGCGGTGGTCGCGCAGGCCGTAGGTGGGAACATTCCAGACATCGGCGTACCGCGCGACCAACGGCAACGTGTATTTCGGTCCCGTGCCCCCGATATGGATCGGCGGCCGCGGCCGCTGAATCGGGCCGGGCACATTCGCGATATCGCTGACCTGGTAGTGCTTGCCCTCGAACGAGGTCCGTTCATGGGCGAACATCGAGGTGATGATCTCGAGTGCTTCCCCCAGCCGCTCGGCGCGTTCGCCCGCCGAGCCCCAGGGCAACCCGGCCTGCCGATGTTCGCCGGCAATCGAACCGCTGCCGAGCCCGAACTCCAGCCGCCCACCGGAGATCACATCCAGTGAGGTCGCCATCCGGCCCAGTACCACCGGGTGCCGGAAGTTGTTGCACAACACCAGGGCGCCCACTCGTAACGTCGTGGTGCCGGCGAGCAGTGCGGTCGCCGCGGTCCACGCTTCGAGGGCGGGATGCTCGGGCATTCCGGGTGACCAGAGATGGTCGAAGAGCCAGAAACCGGTGAATCCGGTGCGTTCGGCCGTTGTCGCGAGATCCAGCAGGGGCGGGTACGCCGAAACCATCTGCGGTACATATATCCCGAACTCCACCGCATCGAAGCTAGCAGCACCGGGCGCCGTGGGAGCCGTTTCCGGCCCGGGAACCAGCGGTGGGTATCGAACCGGATCGGCGGTTTCCATGCACGGTCCGTGCAAGGTATTCATGCTGCAGCCGGTTGTTTTCCGACACGGGATTGCGGCGACGCACAACGAGACCCGGCGGGGCGGCGTCCGATGTGAGACCCCGGCGGGCCACGTCGAAAGGTCCGCTTCGCCGATTCGGCCCGCCACCCACCTGAATGCAACTACCGTCTGTAGTAGAAGCTAGACTTCCGTTATGCCACCGGATGCGAATCACGTACTGCGTGGTGCATCCGTCGGTGCGCTGTCGGCGATCGTCACCGCCACGGCGCACAGCGCCGGCGGCGGAGCGATTCCGTCCGAAGCGGGCTCGCTGCTTCTCGTCGTCGTATGCTCGGCCATCGGCTGTGCGGCCGCATCGATGCGCGGAATATCGCGAGCCGGGCTGATGGGCGCGCTCGCGGCTGCGCAGGCGCTCGGTCATCTCGCGCTGTCGGCGATGGATACCCACTCGCATGCCGGGGCGGCCGACAGCCGCATGCTCTGGGCCCATCTGGCAGCGGTCGTCGCGGGCGCGTACCTCATCGATGCCGCCGAGCGTGGTTCCCGGTGGGCGATCTCCACACTCCGGCGGATAGTGCCGTGCCCGGGACCCGTCCCCATCGACCGGATGCTGTGTGTACCGGTGACGAGGTATCGGGTCACCCGTATTCCGCGGCTTTTCGACCTCTCCGGTACCGGCACCCGCGGCCCTCCGTTCCCCGCCTGATTCGCCGCACCGCCCTCTCGGCAGCGCTGTAGAGCATACGGGCTGCCGACCGCAGCCCGGCAGCGCCACCGACAGGTCCGCGGCCGGTTGCCCGGTCGCGTTCTGCTCGTGCTCGGGGCCGACGGGCGATATGGCGGAACGATTTTCACCAGACGACAGGTCGAGACACCGACGAGGTCTCGACCCGACCCGGAGCTGCGCATCCTCGCCGCGGGCTGTCTCGTCACCCGGTGCACCCGAATGCGTTTCGCGCATTCGCCGTGTGCCCGCATATCGCGAGCCGGGATCCGCGCGCTCGCCGACTTCCACTCCGAAAGTGATCACAGATGAAAACATCGATCCGACACGGTGCCTGCCTGGCAGCACTGACCTGCGTTGCCGCCTTGGCGGGGGCGTGTTCCACCGACAGCGCGGACTCCGCCGGCCGGCAGGCCGATTCGGTGGTCGTCCACGAACAGTGGGTGAAGGCCGCCGATTCCGGGATGACGGCGGCCTTCGCCGAATTCCGTAATGCCGCCGATACCGAGGTTCGCGTGGTCGCCGCGTCCTCACCGGCGGCCGAATGGTCCGAACTCCACGAGATCGCCCCGGGCGACACCGGTGCGCCGGTGATGCGACCGAAGGCGGGAGGTTTCGTCATCCCCGCCGGCGGCACGTACACGCTTGTCGCCGGTGGTGACCATCTGATGCTCATGGATCTGCACGCCCCGCTCACACCCGGTGCGGAAACCGAGATCACGCTCGAATTCGAGGACCGGTCCACCAAGACCTTCACCGCTCAGGTCCGCGACTTTGCCGGTGCACAGGAGAACTACCAGCCGGGCGGCGGCGATCCCGCCGGTGCCCCGGCCGCGCCCTCGACCCCCGCGCACGGTGGGTGAGCAGGAACCGCGGCGGCGAACGATGAGCCGGCGGCGGCTGCTCGGTTCGGGCGCCGCCGCCTTCGGCGCCGCGGGAGTCGGTGCGGGCATCTACGGTGTCGCGGAAGGCGCCGAGCGCGCCGAGGCTGCCACCGGAACCGATACCGTCGCCTGGGACGGTCTGCACCAAGCCGGTATCGCGACCACCCCGCCGCAAGCGCACGCTGTATTCGCCGGACTCGACCTGTTGCCGAAGGTGGGTCCCGCCGAACTGATCGGCATCATGAAGGTCTGGACGGCCGATATCGCCCGGCTCACACAGGGCCGGCCCGCGCTCGCGGATACCGAACCCGAACTGGCCGCCGCCCCCCCGCCCCGGCCCCACACCGACGGGAGCGGTGCACGCGGGGGCGACGCGCGGCGGCCGCCCGTGAACGCGGGCCGGCGTCATGCGCCCAACCGGATTGACCAACCACGACTCGGCGCGTGCCGCGGC
>NZ_JARWOV010000078.1 GCF_029868855.1 Nocardia carnea
CCGGCAGCGCGGGGGAGGAGTGCAGCTGCGGCGGGAGCTGGGGCGGGGAACCGAGGGAGAAATCCGTGGTGAGGGTGGTCGAGTTGTCCGAGCCGGTATCGGGTGATACCAGCAGGCCCGGTAGGTGGAGGCTGGCGGTGATCCCCGGCTGCTGGGCCATGGTCGACGTACGGCGCAGGCCGACCGTGATCTGATGGCGTTTGGCCAGCCGGCCGACGACGAACAGACCCATCCGCCGCGCGGTTTCGACATTGATCTCACCGCCGGAGGCCAGCCGGGCGTTGGCCGCCTGCAGATCCTCGGTGGCCATGCCCAGCCCGCGGTCGGTGATCTCGATCAGGTAGCCGCCGTCCACTGCGCGCGAAACCGTCACGGCCACCGGAGTATTGGGTGGTGAGTAGCGCAGCGCGTTGTCGATGACCTCCGCGAGCAGATGTTCGATATCGACGGCCGGCTCACCGGCCACGACCCCATCGGGGACATGACCGATCTCGACCCGCTGATAGTCCTCGACCTGAGATACCGCACTCCACAGCATATCCGAGAGCGGGACCGGCTCGAGCTGACCGCGGCGCAACGCGGTGCCGGCCAGCACCAGCAGGTTGTCGCCGTTACGGCGCATGCGGGTGGCGAGATGGTCGAGCCGGAACAGGCTCTGCAGCCGGCCGGGGTCGTCCTCGTCGTGTTCCAGTTCCTCGATGATCCCGAGCTGCTGTTCGACCAGCGATTGGCTGCGCCGGGACAGGGTTTCGAACATATTGCCGATCTGCACCCGCAGACGGGCCTGGTCGGCGGCGAGATTGAGTGCCTGCTGGTGCATTTCGTCGACCGCGCGGGCCAGCTGGCCGATCTCCTCGGTGCCCTGGACGCCGACCGGTGCGATTTCCGGGGTCTCGGCGCCGCCGCGAACCTGTTCGAGCTCCTCGGGCAGCCGGACATGGGCCACCTCCAGTGCGTCGCGGCGCAACCGGCGCACCGGTATGACCAGGGTCCGGGCCACGGCCAGGGCCAGGGTCAGGCCGCCCAGCAGCGCTCCGATCAGCAACGCGGTTTCCCGCAGCGCGATGTTCTGGGCGGAGATGGTGGCGTGGTGCAGCGCGCCGGTGATGGTCGCGGACAGCTGTTCGGTCGTGACGTCGTAGCCCTGCAGACTGGCATCCAGTGAATCGCGTGCGGCCGGATCGTTCAGTGCGCCCTGGGTGCCCTGGCTGAAGATGGCCAGCCGGGTCTGGACCGCGTCCAGCAGCGGCCGGATGCCCCCGGCCGTATCCGGTAGGAACTGGCCGTACTGCTGGATCATGGTCAGCTCTGCACCGCCGGAGGTGAGAACCCGGGCGCGCAGGGCCGGATTGTCCACGGCGCTGGGCGAACTGATCACCAGGCGCTGGGCGGTGAGCGAACGCCGCGCCGCCTGTACGGCACTGAGCTGCAGAAAGTAGCGCTGGACCGAGAGATTGTCGACCGTCGGCGACTGGGCCAGCGCATTACCGACCCGGACCGAGATCTCGTCGGCCTGGTCGCCGAGCATGGCGGGCGAGCCGTTGCTCAGGCCACTGCGCATGGTGGAGCCGAGGGTGAGCGCCGAGGACAGTTCGCGGGAAACCGCCGGCGAGATGCGGTTGCTGTCCATCGCGCGTTCGAGGATCTGGTGGGCCGAATCGAACCGGGCGAGTGCCGCCGTGGTCCGGGACTCGGTATCGGACCCTCGCGCGGTGGCCGTCACCGCCAGATTCTCGGCCGCGGCGTTGTAATCGACGATCGGCTGGATGACACGGGACTGTTCGGTCGCGGCTTCGAGCTGTTCCAAGGTGCGGAGCTCGTTGTTGATCCGGAGCACCGCGAACAGGGTTGCCAGGACGACCGGCAACACCAGGACGATACCGACCTTGCGGGTGACCGACCAGTTGGACAGGCTGAATTGCCACGGTCGCGGGGTTTCCATCCGCCTCTGTCGCCTCCGCATCACGATCGACCTCATTTGGTGCGTGGCCGTTTCAGTTATGGTTGAATGTCACACCGAACCGACCAGAGGTCTAGTTTTTCCCGCTCGGAACATACCGTGCATGGTAGCGGCGGGCAATCGGGACGTTCAGCCGGTTATACCGCGAATAAAGCGGACGGTGAACGGGTTTCGTTACATATCACAGATCGGTAATGATCGGTCCGGTAATCGGATGAACTCCCAGGTGGGCGCTGCGGCTCGCGGGCCGGCCGGGGCCTCTCAGTAGCCTCTCAGTCGCTGCGGTCAAACTGGTGCAATGCGCATTCTGGTGGTCGACGACGATCGTGCGGTGCGGGAATCGCTGCGCCGATCACTGACCTTCAACGGCTACACGGTCGATCTGGCGGTGGACGGTATCGATGCCTTGGAGAAGGCGACCGCCGAACGACCCGACGCCTTGGTGCTCGACGTCATGATGCCCAGACTGGACGGCCTGGAAGTATGCCGCCGACTACGCAGCACCGGCGACGACCTGCCGATTCTGGTACTCACCGCCCGCGATTCGGTATCCGAACGGGTCGCCGGCCTCGACGCCGGCGCCGACGACTATCTGCCCAAACCGTTCGCCCTCGAAGAGCTGCTCGCCCGGCTGCGGGCGCTGCTGCGCCGCCGCGCCCCGGATCCCGGCGAGATCTCGGAGACCATGCGGTTCGCCGATCTCTCCCTGGACCCGGTCACCCGGGAGGTCGCGCGCGGGGAAAGAGCTATTTCACTCACCCGCACCGAGTTCTCACTGCTGGAAATGCTGATGGCCAATCCGCGCCGGGTACTGACCCGCGGCCGGATCCTCGAGGAAGTCTGGGGTTACGACTTCCCGACTTCCGGTAACGCGCTGGAGGTCTATATCGGCTACCTGCGCCGGAAAACCGAGGCCGACGGCGAAACCCGGCTCATCCACACGGTGCGCGGCGTCGGCTACGTGCTGCGCGAAACGCCCCCGTAAGCCGCCGAGATGGCACGTACCCCCCGCTCGGCGGCCAAGAAACATACGGTGGCGACGCTCGGCCGGTCCTGGCCGGACGAACCCCCGCCCATGCGCCCGCCGACCCCGTTGACACGCACCGTCTCACTGCGGTGGCGGGTCACGTTACTGGCGGCTTCGCTGGTGGCGATCTTCGTGGCGATCACCTCGATCGCGGCCTACGCCATGGTCGCCCGGGCGCTCTACGGTCAGGTCGACGCCCAGTTGCACGCCCGCGCGGCCACCATGATCAGCGGCGATATCGACAATATGGCGTTCCAGTCGCTCGGCGTCGCCACCCTGTTCTCGAACGATATCGGGGTCGCGCTGATCTACCCGGTGCCGCCGTCGGAGGCCGAGAAACCGGCGAGCATCCCCGTCTACCTGCCGCCGCAGCCGACCACACCGCCCATCGGCACCGAAGAGGTCGCGGTGGCGCAGGGTAAACGGGATTCGTCGCTGCGCACCTACAACAGCCAGCGGGTACTCGCCGAGCGGATGGACTCCGGGGTCACCCTGGTCATCTCACAGCGGCTCGAACCCACCCGCGAGGTGCTGGACCGGCTGGCCTGGCTGCTGTTCGCGGTCGGTGCCTGCGGGGTCGTACTCGCGGCCGGTGCCGGTACCACCGTCGGCCGCACCGGCCTGCGCCCGATCGCGCGTCTCACCGCGGCCACCGAGCGAATCGCCCGTACCGATGATCTGACCCCCATCCCGGTCACCGGCGACGACGAACTCGCCCGGCTGACCGAGAGTTTCAACACCATGCTGCGGGCGCTTGCCGAATCCCGGGACCGGCAGCGCCGGCTGGTCGCCGACGCCGGTCACGAACTGCGGACCCCGCTGACCTCGTTGCGCACCAATACGGAATTGCTGATGGCGTCGAGCCGCCCCGACGCCCCCGCGATACCGGAAGCGGATATGGCCGAACTGCGCTCGGATGTGATGGCGCAGATCGAAGAGCTGTCCAATCTGGTGGGCGATCTGGTGGATCTCGCCCGTGAGGACGCTCCGGAGACGGTGTACGAGCGGGTCGATCTCGGCGAGGTGACCGAACGCGCCCTGGAACGGGTCCGCCGCCGCGGGGCCGTGGCCTTCGACGCCGAACTGCGGCCGTGGTTCGTCTACGGCCACGAAGCCGCCCTGGAGCGGGCGATTCTGAATGTGCTCGACAATGCGGCGAAATGGAGCCCGCCCGGTGAACTGGTCGGGGTGCGGATGGCCGAAACCGGGCGTGGACTGCTGGAACTGTCGGTTGCGGATGCCGGCCCGGGAATTCCCCCCGCCGAACGCGAACTGGTCTTCGAGCGCTTCTACCGGACCACGGCGTCTCGGTCGATGCCCGGCTCCGGTCTGGGACTGGCCATTGTGAAACAGGTCGTCACCAAACACGGCGGCACCATCGCGATCGATACCTCGGACACCGGCGGCGCGATGATCCGGATCGTTCTACCCGGCGAGAGTCAGTGATCTCGGTGCTTCCGTGGGCACGAAGGCTGCGGCTCGCCGCTGTCTACCGCCGCCAACAAACACGCAAATACACATATCGATCTCAGATCGCTCTCAGCCGTGTTCGGCACTCTGGACAGGGAATATGAGCAGAATAGAGAGACTATGACCGAGGATTTCACCAATCGGCCGGACCGGCCGGAAGAAGGACCGGTGCCGCCCTCGAATGCGCATCCCCAGCCGGGTGCGGCTCATGAGCCCGCCGCCGCGCCGCCGGGGCAGGCGGGCGGTCTTCAGTATCCGGGCGGGCAGCCGTTTCCGGGTGGACGTCCCGGCGATACCGCCGCGTACCCGACGATGGGCCATCCATACGGCGGTCCGCCCCCCGCGGGCCCGCCGCCGGGCGATACCGGGCAGTTCTTCGCCGCCGGCCCCCCGCCGGCGCCGCGGAAGAGCTCGCTGCGTACCGGGCTGGTGGCCGGTGGGATCGCGCTCGCACTGGTCAGCGGTGGTGTCGGCGGTGTGGTGGGGGCGCTGGTCACCGATTCGGGTAACGGGCCGGCGGTGACCAATGCGCTCGATGCGCCGGTGCCCGAGATCAAGGATGCCGCGAACGCGCCGGCGGGTTCGGTTCAGGCGGTCGCGCAGGAGGTCACTCCGTCCGTTGTGATGATCGAGGTGGCCAGTAACCGCGGACAGGGCGAGGGCTCCGGGGTGGTGCTGTCCTCGGACGGGCTCATCCTGACCAACAACCATGTCGCGGCCGGTGGCGGCGCCGGGGGCGATATGCGGGTGACCTTCGCCGACGGCAGCACCGCTCCGGCCACCCTGGTCGGTGCCGATCCGGTATCGGATCTGGCGGTGATCCAGGCGCGCGGGAAATCGGATCTGAAACCGATCGAGCTGGGCAGTTCGGCCGGTCTGCAGGTCGGGCAGCCGGTCGTGGCGATCGGCTCGCCGCTCGGACTGGCCGGCACGGTCACCACCGGGATCGTCTCGGCGCTCAACCGGCCGGTATCCACTACCGGTGAGGGTGGTGGCGACCCCACCGTGCCGAATCCGGTGATCGACGCGGTCCAGACCGATGCCGCGATCAATCCCGGTAACTCGGGGGGCGCGCTGGTCGACAACCAGGGCCGGCTGATCGGTATCAACACCGCGATCGCCAGCCTGGGTTCGTCGGGCGCGGCCGGTCAGCAGAGCGGTTCGATCGGGCTCGGGTTCGCGATTCCGGTGGATCAGGCGCGACGGGTCGCGGATGAGCTGATCAAGACGGGCCACGCCACGTACGCTCAGATCGGGATGACCGTGCAACGCGACGAATCCGTGCACGGGGCGCGGATTCTCGAGGTCACCCCGAACGGGCCGGCGGCGCAGGCGAGAATTCCGGCGGGCTCGATCGTGACCAGGCTCGACGACCGCACGATCGATTCCGGGGATGCCCTGGTGGCCGCGGTGCGGTCGAAACAGCCCGGAGACAAAGTGCAAGTGACGTACACGAATGGGCAGGGCGGTGGTTCGGAGACGGTCGAGGTGACCCTCGCCGCCGCCGCGGTGGAAGGAGCACGGTGATGCAGTTGGTGACCGGGGGCGGCCACGCCGCGACCGATATCGGCGCTACGGTGAGCGGTATGGAAATCGATGCTCCTGTGGCGGGGCGCGCACTGGTGGTGGTCGTCGACGATCGAACGGCGCACGGCGGCGAGGATTCGCTGGGTCCGTTGGTCACCGAACTGCTCACCGAGGCGGGGTTCCTGGTCGATGCGTCCGTTTCGGTGGAGGCGGACGAGGTGGCGATCCGGAACGCCTTGAACACCGCGGTGATCGGTGGCGTGGATATCGTGATCTCGGTCGGTGGTACCGGTATGTCGCCGCGTGATGTCACGCCCGAGGCGACGGCCGAGGTCCTCGATCGGGATCTGCCCGGTATCAGCGAGGCACTGCGTGCGTCCGGCCGGGTGGCCGGGTCACTGGACGCCGGTCTCTCCCGCGGGCTGGCCGGTATCTCCGGTAGCACCCTGGTGGTGAATCTTCCGGGTACCCGGGCCGCGGTCCGCGACGGTATGGCGACCTTGGGCCCGTTGGCCAGTCGCGTGATCGGCGAGTTGTCCGGTCTACTGGAATGAGCCGGAGCATGCGGTATGAGTGAGGGTGAGACCCCCGAGGTCCCCCGCCGGGCACGGCGCCGGGCGGGGGACCTCGCACGTGTGGACCGGGTTTTCGGTGAGGTGTTGCCGAGTACGACCCGTGACGAATGGGACGACGGTTCGTCGCCGGACGGCGACGGCGACGACTGGTTGCGCGCGCAGGTTCCCCCGCATCACGGCGACGCGGGCTGATCGGTAAAGGGTTGGCGCCGAACGTTTTCCGTGCGAATACGATATGAATGCGCTATCTCGCGGGGTAACGGGGTGGGTTTTCGGGCCAATTGTCCAGAACCGGGCTCGAGAGGATTTTCACGGCGGCCGGTAGTACGACGCCCGCCGTTTTTTCATCCGTATGCCCGTGGGCCGATCTGTTTACGGATTTCTATCGTTTCTGCGTGGTGGCGCGGCATTTCTGCTACGGCAGTGACCTGCGCGTGCGCACGTCGCTATACATGAATGTGAAATAGATCACATCAACGTATAGCGAAAAGAGACTTTGTCCAATCTGTTATCGACCGCTTAATCTCGGTGCGTCGACCGCCGCAAAGGCGGTCCGGCGGGCTTGCAAACGGGGTCAGCCGGTCGCTTTCGTGTGCATTGTCTGTTTTGGGCGTTGCACCGAAATAACAACGGGTCACCTGTAGGTAACAAACGAGCGAAACACTGGTCGGAGCCGGAGAGCAGTGTGTCCGAGCTCGAAGGCCTGCTGTTTGTCCGAATGATGAGGGGAAATATGAGCGAGAACCGCACCGACGGTGTACGAAGTGGCGCCAGGATCGCGGGTATCGGTGCCGCGGCCGCTGTCGCCGTAGGACTGCTGTCGGTGGGCGCTGCCAACGCCGATACCTTCGTGCCGCTACCGGACGGCCAGAAAGCCGGCCCGGGTGTCACCATCTCCCGCACCGGTGAGCATGCCGTTATTTCGCCCTCCATGGCCGCCACCGGCGCGGGCCGGGTCGTGTGGGTCTCGGGTAACGCGATCGCCGATGTCACGGTCACACCCGAGGGTGAACCGGGTCCGAACAACGGGCCAACCGGAGCGGACGGCACCAACAACTCGTCCACCCACGGGGCTTCGCAGCTCAACACCGGTTATATCGTCGGCTGCCAGGTCAGCATCGGTGACGAGGCGATCGGACTGGGCGGATCTCTCGGTTTGAGCCTCGACGGCGGAAGCGTCGGCGGTTCGGTCGGTGTGGAGCTGGGCCCGGGTGAGGTCAAGTTCGTCCAGATCGATTACAAGGACATCACCAAGCCCGGCAAGTACTCCGTCGAGTACCAGGACGCCGAAATCGAGATCCAGGGTTGCGCGGGTTACGCGCAGGCGCGGTCGTACACGGTGGTCGAGATCATCGGCGACCACTACTCGAAGACGACCCTGTACGGCCAGCCGTTCAGCATCGGCTGAACCGCCCGGTCCGTCCCGTCGTATCGAAACGAACCTCGCCTCGCGTCGATTCGCGAGCTTTCCCCTCGAAGGGTCCAACCATGATCAACCGAAAGAATGTGGCGCGCCTCGCCGGTGTCGGTGCCGCCGCCACCCTCGCCCTGGGTCTGTTCTCGACCGGAGCGGCCAACGCCGATACCTTCGTGCCGCTGCCCGGCGGCGAACTCGTCAAAACGCTGTCCGACGGCACGGTGGTGACCGTGCGCATGGTCGGCGAGTCGGCCACCATCAGCCCGTCGATGGGCGCCACCCCGGTGCATCGCAACGCGTGGGTCTCCGGTAGCGCGCAGGTCGAGATTGCCGGCGGCGAGGACGTGGGCGGCAAGATCTACCCCGGCTATGTCGTCGGCTGCCAGGTCAACATCGCTGGTGGCGGTGCCGAAGGCGGTGCCAGCGCCGATATTGATTCGGAAGGAACCGTCAGCCCGAGCGCTGAAACCGGTGCCAACCTGACCATCGGCCCCGGCCAGGCGAAATCGTTCTATGTCCTCGATATCGAGAAGCCGGACGACTACGGCGACGAGGACCATGCCACCAACAACGGCTTCGACGGCAACACCGGTTCGGTGACCTGGTCCGACCAGACCATCGGCCTCAACGGCTGCGGTGGCTACGCGCAGGCGCGGTCGTTCATCAGCGTCGAGGTGGAAACCGAAAACGTGATCAGCTACGTGACCCTGTGGGGTCAGCCGTTCAGCCTCGGCTGACAGCCGGTCAAACTGTCATATTGGCACGGATACAGGCCCGCCGCAGCAGCGGCGGGCCTGTCTCTTACCCCGGCATTTCCGGATATCCGGTGCTGGGGTCGCATTTCCCCAGCACCCGTCACCTTCCGGTTACCTGCGAAACATCCGGATGCCACACCGAGTCGGTGGCGCGGTAGCCAAGTGTTCACCGGCTGTGTGGTTTCGGGTTCATCTAGTGGCTACAGCCGTAACCCAAGCTCTATGGAGCCTGTTCTCGGGCCGCCCCGGCGTCGATCGCTGCGAAGCCGGGTGTCGCTGTAAACCTTGATGAGGGGAAATATGAGCAAGAACCGCACCACCGGTCTGCGCCACGGCGCGCGCGCCCTGGGCGTGGGCGCTGTCGCCGCTGTGGCCATGGGTCTGTTCTCCACCGGTGCCGCCAACGCGGACACCTTCGTTCCGCTGCCGGACGGTGAGAAACTGGGCCCCGGTGTCAAGATCACCCGTACCCACGAGAGTGCGCTCGTCTCGCCGTCGATGGCCGCCAACGGTGCGGGCCGGACCGTGTGGGTCTCGGGCAACGCCACCGCCGATGTCTCCGTTACGCCCGAGGGCGAAGCCGGTCCGAACAACGGCCCGACCGGCGAGGACGGCACCAACAACTCCTCCACCCACGGTGCTTCGCAGCTCAACACCGGCTACATCGTCGGCTGCCAGGTGAGCATCGGTGACGACGCGATCGGCCTGGGCGGATCCCTCGGCCTCAGCCTGGACGGCGGCAGCCTCGGCGGCTCGACCAGCGTGGAGCTGGGCCCGGGTGAGGTCAAGTTCGTCCAGATCGACTTCAAGGACATCGAGAAGCCCGGCGTCTACTCCGTCGAGTACCAGGACGTGGAGATGGAGATCCAGGGTTGCGCCGGTTACGCGCAGGCCCGCGCCTACACCGTGGTCGAGATCATCGGTGACCACTACTCGAAGACCACCCTCTACGGGCAGCCGTTCAGCATCGGCTGACGCGCCGGCACCGGTCGAATTCACCCCACCAAACTCTCGCTGTAGCGAATTCAACCCCAGAGGGGCATAAACACATGTTCAACCGTAAGAATCTGGCGCGCCTCGCCGGCGTCGGTGCGGCCGCCTCGGTCGCGCTGGGCCTGTTCTCCACCGGCGCCGCCAATGCCGACACCTTCATTCCGCTGCCCGGCGGCGAAATCGTCAAAACCCTCTCCGACGGCACCGTCGTGACGGTCCGCATGGTCGGCGAGTCCGCCACCATCAGCCCGTCCATGGGTTCCACCCCCGTGCACCGCAATGCGTGGGCCTCCGGTAGCGCCCAGGTCGAGATCTCCGGTGGCGGCGAGGACGTGGGCGGCAAGATCTACCCCGGCTACGTCGTGGGCTGCCAGGTGAACATCGACGGCGGCGGGGCCGAAGGCGGCGCCGACGCCGAAATCGATTCCGAGGGCAATGTCAGCCCGTCGGGTGAGGTCGGTGGCAACCTGACCCTGGGTCCCGGCCAGGCCGATTCCTTCTACGTCCTCGATATCGAGAAGCCGGACGACTACGGCAACGAGGATCACGCCACCAACAACAAGTTCAAGGGCAACACCGGTTCGGTCACCTGGTCCGATACCACCATCGGCCTGAACGGCTGCGGCGGCTACGCGCAGGCACGGTCGTTCGTCAAGGTCAAGGTCGAAACCGACAACGTCATGTCCGTCGTGACGCTGTGGGGCCAGCCTTTCAGCCTCGGCTGACAAGCCTCGCATACCCGGCCCGGACAGACAGCCCACACCGGCCGAATCGGATACCTGGAGGGGTCCGCCCGCACTGCGCGGCGGGCCCCTTTCGGATGTCAATGGAAGATCACCGTGAGCGCGCTGTTCAGCGAGGCCGCGGCGACGGCGGCCGCGCGCCGCGAATCGAGGGCCACCAGCACCACCGGCTCGGTTCGGCCCGCGCCCGCCTCGGCAGCGGACTGCGGAACCAGCACGACCGCGGCATCCTCGGCCAGCGTCGCGGCCAGCGTCGGGTCCGTGGTGTCGGCGGCGACAACATCAACCCGGTCGCCGGCGCGCAGGATTTCGGTGATCGCGGAATCGGCCAGCCGAATGGGCACGATGCGGGCATCTCGGGAGCCGGTCGCCACCTCTGCCAGACGCGGTCCGACGATCCGGACATCGGTCAGTACCTCGCCGGAACGGAGGGCCGCGGTGAGCACCGCACCGGTCAACGCGGCCGGATCGGTCTCGGCGCCGTCGGGCGCGGCGCCGGGCGGTAGCTGCGCGACCCGGAGATCTGCGGGTGCCAGCAGCTGACCGGGAGCGAGGTCGCGGGCGGCCACCACCACGGAAACACGGGCACGCTCGGGGTCCTCGCGGAGGAAGAGTATCGCGGCCGCCACGGCGCACAGACCGGCCAGGATTCGCCGTAGCAGCACCACATCCGCCCACGGCGGCCGGTTGTCGAAGGCTTCCCGCCAAGTTTCCCCGGACCCCAGCCGACTGCGGTATCGGGTTTCGGAGTGCGGGCGTCGACGACTCATGGGCCGAGCGTATGAGCGGAAACTCCGTCCTGACCGGCCCCGGAAACGAATGTGGACAACTCGCGGGCTGTGGATGAATCAGCCCGCCGTACCGAACCCGGGTACCGGGTCTTCGCTCAGCTGGCGGCGGCGGCCGGTGTGGTGGAAGTACCGGCGGACGAGCCGGCGGAGCCGGAATCCGAGGAGCCGGACGAGCTCGAGCTATCCGATTTCGCCGCCGGTTCGCTGGCGGATGACGCGCCGCTGCGGCTGTCGGTCCGGTAGAAGCCACTGCCCTTGAAGACGATGCCCACCGAGTTGAACAGCTTGCGCAGCGCCCCGGAGCACTCCGAGCACACCGTGAGCGCGTCATCGGTGAACGACTGAACGATATCGAAGCGGTTGTCGCACTGGGTGCACGCGTATGAATAGGTTGGCACTGGGTCCTCCGCGGTATTCGTGAATTAGCACTCTACAGGCCACAGTGCCAACAGTGCCAATCGTGAGTTCATTCCCGCAGGTCGGAAGGGTGTGCTGCGGCTCTCGGTGTCACGGCGAGCTGCCTGGGTCGGGGCCGGCGGAACCCTGGTCGTCGTTCCGGTGTCATCGGCGTCGCCTCTGGCCGGGAGGATCCACCCACCCCGGCGGGTGAGCGGTTCTGGGAGGCTGACGGGGTGGGTCGTGGCCGGACCCGTCGAGGCGGGCATACGGGGGTCAGGGGTGGGTGGTGTCCAGGGGGGTCGGGCCGGCGGCGGGGGAGAGGGCCCAGGGTATGCGGATATCGTGCGGTTCTTCCGGTAGGTGCTCGACCAGCTCGTCGTCGCGGACCACCACCATCAGCCGTGCAGCGGGGTCGGCCAGTCCGAGAGTCCGGTCGTAGTAGCCGGCGCCCTGCCCCAGGCGCACACCGCGCCGGTCCACCGCCAGGGCGGGAATCAGGACCAGCTCGGCCGCGGCGACCGCTTCCGGCGACAGCACGGGTCCTTCCGGTTCGAGCAGGCCGTAGCGGGCCGGACGCAGTGCCTCCGCGCCGGTGTATTCGCCCCAGTACAGCGGACCGGGTTCGCGGGTCACCGGCAGCAGTACCCGGCTTCCCGCCGCCCGCAGCGCCTCGGCGATCGCGGGCGATCCGGGCTCCCCGCGGACCGGCACATACGCGCATACCCACTCGGCAGTTGCCAATCGTCCCGCCGCGTCCGCGAGTGCCGCAGCTTCAGCGGCGCGCACGGGGTCCGGGATCCGCAGGCGGCGAGCACGGATCGTCGCCCGCCAGGCCTGCTTGTCGATCTCCTCGGGCATCCGCACGGCGCCAACCCTATGCGTCGAAAACCCGCATGCCGGAGGCGCGCCGATATACAGCCGTTTGAACGGGGCGGACCGTGGATAGGGTGTGTATATGACAGCAGAGGCCGCAGTGCAGGGAAACGGGGACGCGCACCCGTCGAAACCGGAATTCCGGACGGCCGTCGTACCTGCGGCCGGGCTGGGAACCCGGTTCCTGCCCGCCACCAAAACCGTTCCCAAGGAATTGCTGCCGGTGGTCGACACCCCGGGCATCGAACTGGTGGCCAGCGAGGCGGCCGGTTCCGGGGCCGAGCGCCTGGTTATCGTCACCTCGCCCGGTAAGGACGGGGTCACCGCGCATTTCGTACAGGATCTGGTGCTGGAGAGCACGCTCGCCGAGCGCGGTAAGTTCCAGCTGCTGGAGAAGGTGCGTAAGGCGCCGGGGCTGCTCGACGTCACCTCCGTCGTCCAGGAGGAACCGCTGGGGCTCGGTCACGCGGTGGCCCAGGCCGAAGCGGTGCTCGACCCCGACGAGAAGACCATCGCGGTGCTGTTGCCCGACGATCTGGTCCTGCCGTGCGGAGTGCTGGATGTGATGAACCGGGTCCGGCGTAAACGTGGTGGGTCGGTACTGTGCGCCATCGATGTGCCGAAGGATCAGGTCAGTGCGTACGGCGTCTTCGATGTGGCTCCGGTGCCCGATGCCGTCAACCCGAACGTGATGCGGGTCAAGGGGATGGTCGAGAAACCGAGCATGGACGAGGCGCCGTCGACCTACACCGCCGCCGGTCGCTATCTGCTCGACCGCGCGATCTTCGACGCACTGCGCCGGATCGGTCCGGGGGCCGGTGGGGAACTGCAACTCACCGACGCGATTTCGCTGCTGATCGACGACGGACACCCGGTGCATGTGGTTGTCCACCGTGGGTCGCGCCACGACCTGGGTAACCCGGGCGGCTATCTTCGTGCTGCGGTGGATTTCGCATTGGAGCGTGACGAATACGGTCCGGCGCTTCGCGAGTGGCTCCAGCACCGGCTGAGTCCGGAGTGGGACCCGCAACTCACCGTGGACGAATGAGATCGCCTGCGCCGGCGAGGACATCGGGAAGGGCTGGATGCGCTCTGTCGAGGATCAGCAGATCAAGGTGACGGCCGCGGCCGTCGCGCCGCGACCGGTGCGGGTCGCGATATCCGAGGCCCATGGGCTGCTGTGCGCCGAGGACGTGGTGACCGAGCGACCGCTGCCGGGTTTCGATCAGGCCGCGATCGACGGCTACGCCGTGCGCAGTGTGGACGTGGCCTCCGCGGGGGCCGATATCCGCGACGAGGACGGTGAACTGGTCGATCTCACCCTGCCGGTGGTCGGTGAGGTTCTCGCCGGCTCGCGCCAGCCCATCCGGCTGCAGCCGCGGCAGACCGTCCGGGTGGCCACCGGGGCGCCGCTGCCCACTCTCGCGGACGCCGTACTACCGCTGGATTTCACCGATGGCGGCCGGGGCCGGCTCAAGGTGTTCGAGCCGGTGCGGTCCGGCGATTATGTGCGCCGCGCCGGTGACGATGTGCAACCCGGCGATGTGGCCGTGCGGGCCGGCACGATCATCGGGCCCGCTCAGGTCGGGCTGCTGGCCGCGGTGGGACAGGACAAGGTGCTGGTGCATCCGCGGCCGCGGCTCTCGGTGATCTCCATCGGGGAAGAACTGGTCGATATAGACCGGCTGCCCGGGCCCGGGCAGGTCTACGATGTGAACTCCTATGCGCTGGCTGCGGCCGCGCGTGACGCGGGTGCGGATGTGAACCGGGTCGGTATCGTCGACGCCGACCCGCGCCGGTTGCGTGATGTCGTGGAGGGGCAGCTGGTGCGTGCCGAGGTCGTGGTGATCGCGGGTGCGGTCGGCGGCTGGGCCTCCGACCAGGTGTGTGAGGCGCTGGAAGGGCTCGGTGAACTGGAGATCGCTCGGGTCGCGATGCATCCGGGATCGGTTCAGGGATTCGGCCGGCTCGGTCGCGACGAGGTGCCGACCTTTCTGCTGCCGTCGAATCCGGTGGGCGCCCTGGTGGTTTTCGAAGTCATGGTGCGGCCGCTGATCCGGATCGCGCTGGGCCGGCGGCAGCCGATGCGCCGGATCGTGCGGGCGCGCACCATCACCCCGATCCAGTCGATGGCGGGCCGCAAAGGTTATCTGCGGGCCCAGCTGATGCGTGACGAGGCCACCGGGGAGTACCTGGTGCAGCCACTCGGCAACAGCGCGGGGGGTTCGTCGCATCTGCTGGCCGCGATGTCGGAGGCCAACAGTTTGATCGTGGTCGAGCCCGACGACACCGAAATCCGCACCGGTGACAAGGTTCGAGTCGCGTTCCTGGCACAGCGCGGCTAGAAGTGGAGTCCATGAACGTATTCCGGGCTACGCAGCACCCCGGGTGGCCCGCGCATCTGGGTCCGGTGCGCGTGGCGGCCGGTGAGGTCACGTTGCGGCCGGTGCGGTTACGGGATGCCGCGGCGTGGAGCCGGATCCGGTTGCGGGATCACGACCATCTGGAACCGTGGGAGCCGACGGGCCGCGGCGCCTGGGACGCGCGCAATCATGCGTCGAACTGGCCACCGTTGTGGTCGAGCCTGAAGGCCGAGGCGCGTCGCGGGGCGATGATTCCGCTGGTGATCGAGGTGGACGGTGCGTTCAGCGGCCAGCTCACGGTCGGCAATATCGTGCGCGGCGCTCTGCGTTCGGCGTGGATCGGATACTGGGTCACCCGGGATCTGGGTGGACAGGGGGTCGCGACCGCGGCTCTGGCGCTGGGGCTCGACCACTGTTTCGGCCCGGTCGGGTTGCATCGGGTCGAGGCCACGGTCCGCCCGGAGAATCTGGCCAGTCAGGCGGTGTTGCGCAATGTCGGCTTTCGTGAAGAGGGTTTGCTGCGTAGGTATCTCGATGTGGACGGGGCCTGGCGCGATCATCTGCTCGTCGCCATGACGGCGGAAGAGTTGTCGGGCAGGGTGGTCGACAGGCTGGCTCGGGAAGGGCGGTTGACGCTGCGCTGAACCCGCGCCGGGAACCGGCCTGTTCGGTCCCGCGCTGGTGGAAATGTGACTCATGTGGCGTATGTGCACGGCGCGCCTGCCGTGTTGTACCCCTACTCGGAATTAACCTACGGACGTCGGTGGTGCGCCTCGCGCCATCGGCGGGAAGCTCGTACCACGATCTGCGAGACGTGCCCGCGGGGAAGAACTCCGGCGTCGGGACGCACCGGTCATGGCGTGGGCTTGGACGACGACCATGCAGGACGGAGGTGCTGACGACGATGCCGAACTCGATCCTGTGGATCGGCCTGGTCGTGCTGTGGGTCTTCGTCCTGTTTCCTATCCTCGCCGACCGGCACCCGAGAATTCGCCGGACAACGGACACCGCCCTGGCTACGCGGGTACTGCATCGTGGAGATTCCAAACGGCGCAAGGGAAGTGGGTATGTCCGCAAGAAGCGGTCCGGCCGGCCCTATCGAAAGCGTCACCACGGCAACGATGCGGAGGATCGCATGACCACAACAGCCGAGGAGACCGTCACCGAGGCTGACGAGAAATTACCGCACACCGACTCCGGCGACGGGTCGGCCGATATCTTCGACGATTTCGAAACCCCGGAAGAATTCGAGGACGACCCGGATTCCGACGACGACACGGAAGCCGCGCCGGCCGGCGATACCGCGGCGGAAACCGAACCGCTCGGCGGGGACGCGATGGACACCGCGCCCGCCCGGATTCCGCCCGTCCGCTCCGGTGCCCGGCGCGCGCCCGAAGCATTCGACGACGAGGGAGATTTCGTCCCCACGAGGCGCGGACGCGGCGGCTACGACCCCGAGGCCGATGCCATCGCCCGCGCCGCCCGCTACACCTTCCGGCAACGCGCCGTGGTGGCCCTCATCCTCGGCACGGTGCTCTGCGGCGGTCTCGCAGTGGCCATCGGCCCGCTCTTCTGGTGGGGATGCGGCGGCGCACTGCTGTCGCTGGTCACCTATCTCGGATACCTGCGCAAGCAGGTGCGGATCGAACAGGAGATCCGGCGGCGGCGCAGCGCCCGGCTGGCCGACCGTGATCGGGACCTCGGCGACGAGCCGGTCGAGACCGAGGAGTCCGCCGACCAGACCGCCGCCCGGCCCGGTATGGACCGCGATACCGCCCGCGCTCTGCGGCGCCGCTCGCATCTGCTCGAACCGGATGACGAAGACCCTGTCTTCGAGCATCTGGACGCCTACGACGCCACCATTGCGCGGACGGTGCGCCACCGCGCCAGCGGCGGCGATATCCGTCGCGCGGCCGGGGCGTGAACGAGGCCGGACAACGCTGTCCCATTGTCCCTTGCCGCGGAATATGCGCAGGTCAGCACCTCGATTCGGTGTAAGGTAACCCGGTTTGCTAGAGTGGCACAGCGCGGTTCACCGAGCCGCACGGGGCTATAGCGCAGTTGGTAGCGCGTCTCGTTCGCATCGAGAAGGTCAGGGGTTCGATTCCCCTTAGCTCCACAAATCAAGAAACCCCTCTGGCCAAGAAGTGGCAGAGGGGTTTTCTGTTTCGAGGGGTGTCCGGCAATCCGGTGGGCCTCTCGCTCGGTATCGGTCGGTCGTCCGTCGCCGCGCCACCACTTCTTACGCAGCGTCGTGGCTGTGGGAGGCACGGGATCTCCACGAGGACCGAACTACGCCCGGCCCAGATTCGGAGTGCTGAATGCCGGATTTGCCGGCGAGGCGACGCGTGGGGGCGGGTCCGAGTCGGCAGGTGACCCTCGGCCGGTATCTGCGGGGATCGCTTTGTGTTGTGCGGCCGCCGGTCACAGCTCAGGATGTGATCTGCTCCAAAGAGCGAATGCAATAGTGCGTTTCTCCAGCGGTCGGTGATGTGTATCAACTATTGTCACCGACTGAACAAAACCTATCCGATACGCGGTACGACCGAATCGAGAGCCGATCATGTTTGAACAGAGTGTGATGGTGCCGGGTGACGTTCGAACGGGGCAACAGGTAGTGCCTCCGAGGGGCGGTCTGCCGACAGCGACGCAGCTGCTGTGCAGTTTTCAGGGGACCAAATTTGCCGATCACGATCTGCTGAGCTCGGCCCATGCGCTGGCGGCGTTGCATGCCCGCCGGGCCACCATGCGGGACTCGCACCTGGTGGCCGAGGTGGACAACCGCCGCCGCGAGCTGGTCGAGGAGATCGACGACTGGATCGTCGAACGAGGATCACTACCTCGCGACGGTTCGATTCACACCGAAACGCTGGGTGCCGTGATCGATCGCCTGGCCTGGGGCTGGGTGTACGCCAACGAGGTGATCGAAACCGACGGGGCGCGCGATCAGCACGCGCGAAAACGCTGGCACCGCCTGGCCGAATTGATCGACGGCTACACCGAATTGATCGGCGATATCGTCGGCGGCCGTCGGCGGCTCCCCGCGCGGGTGTGATCGTTCGCGGTGCCCGGCCGGTGTGGCCCCGGGCACCGCGATATCGCGATACGAATTGTGCGGCGGCACACGATCGAATCACCCGGTGTGCAAGTCTCGGTTGTTCGAGGAGCCTGTCGCTCAGCGGTCCAGTACCGACAGCATTCCCGAAACGGCTGCCGGCCAGGTGAATTGTTCGGCTCGCTGCCGGGCCGCGCCCCGACGCTGCGCGGGCGGCCTGGCGAGCACATCGTTGACTGCCCGGGCGAATGCGGCCGGGTCGTCGGCGGCCACGGCGCCGCAATCGGCGGTCACGATATCGGCCAGTGCCGACGACCGGCTGGCCACCACCGGAGTGCCTGCGGCGAGGGCCTCCAGGGCCGCCAGCCCGAACGTTTCGTGTGGGCCGGGGGCGAGCGAGATATCCGCGGTGGCCAGCAATCTGGCCACTTCGGTGCGATCGGTGATGAACCCGGTGAAATGGACCGCGGGCCGGCCCCCCGGAAGAACCGGCACCGACCGGGCCCGTCGTTCCAGCGCCTCCCGCCGTGGACCGTCACCGGCGACCACCAGGCGCGCTTCCACCCCATCGCGGCGCAACTCGGCGACTGCCTCGATACTGCGGTCGGCCCGCTTCTCGACCGACAGCCGTCCGCAGTGCACAAGTAGTGGGTGGCCGGGCACACCGAGGTCCGCGCGTAGGCCGTGATCGTGGCGGTGCGGATTGAACAGGTCCAGATCGACCCCCAGCGGAACCATCTCGACATTGGGGGCGTCGATACGCCGGAATTCGGCCCGGGCGAATTCGGTGGTGCAGACGACCATGTCGTACTGGTCTGCCGTGTGCCGGTTGGCGATATCGGCGAGGCGGCGGGCATACCGGTGCGGCATGATCTGCCCCAGGAGGCGATCGAGCCGTTCATGCGAGATCATCACACCCGCCACCCCGCGGCGCCGGGCCCAGCGCCCGAAGCCGCGCAACGTCAACCGGTCGGATACTTCGAGCGCGTCGGGTCGCAGGCCGGTGAGGGTATCGGCCACCCGCCGCGGGTCGGCGGCGCGGTAGCCGCCGGTCCCCGGGATGGGCAGCGCGGGGAGGGTGATCCGCACTACCCCGCTCGGCAGGATGTCCTCGGCACGGCGTGGCCCGGGCACGATCAGCACGACTTCGTGCCCGGCGGCCACATACCCTTCACCCAGGTGGTGCAGCGCGGTACGCAACCCCCCGGAGCGCGGTCCGTAGAAGTTGGCCAGTTGCACGATGCGCACGTCGCCGATCGTGGCCGGGTCCGGGTGCCCGCCGGAACCGAGCTGTTGAATCGGCGGTTAATACCCGGTGGTATTTGTGTGCCGGACCGCTACCGCTCCGGTTGGCCGCGGCCGGAGCGTGGCAGATCGAGGTTGAGCGGGATCCGGCCCACGCTGAGATGTTCACTGACCTCTTCGGCGGGCAGCGGCCGGGCGATCAGGAAGCCCTGGGCCCGGTAGCAGCCCAAACCGACCAGTGTGCGGGCGGCGACCGGCGTTTCCACACCTTCGCCCACCACACCGAGCCCGAACGACCCGGCCAGGCCGATGATCGATTTCACGATGGCGAGATCGTCGGTGCTGGCCCCGAGCCGCTGCACGAATCCGCGGTCGATCTTCACCGCGTCCACGGGCAGCGCCTTCAGGTGGGATAGCGAGGAGTATCCGGTGCCGAAATCGTCGATGGCGATCTGTACACCCATTCGTTTGAGCCCGCGCAGTGTCACCTGTGTGCGGGCCAGGTCCTGCACCACCACGTGTTCGGTGATCTCCAGGCAGATCGAGCTGCCGTCGATTCCGAAATGGCGCAGGATGTCCTCGATACGCTCGACGAAATCCAAGCTCACCAGCTGCACCGGGGAAACGTTGATCCGCATGACCATATTCGTCGCCAAGCCTTGGCGCCGCCAGCGCGCGAACTGCTCGCAGGCGGTGCGGATAACCCAGCGGCCCAGTTCACCGGCCAGATTGGTGGCCTCGGCCACGGTGACGAACGCGCCGGGCGGCAGCAGGCCGCGGGTGGGATGCAGCCAGCGGACCAGTGCCTCCATCGCGACGATGCGGCCGGTGCGCAGATCCACCTCCGGCTGGTAGTGCAGGATCAGCGATCCGTCGGAGACCGCACTGCGCAGATTGAGCTCCACATCGTCCTGCAGCTCGAACTGGGCGCGCATCGCGTCGGTGAACAGGGCGACCCCGTTGCCGCCGCCGGATTTGGCGGACAACAGGGCGTGATCGGCGCGCCGCAGCACATCGGCGACGGTGGTCTCCCCGGGGATACCCACCGCGACGCCGACGCTGGCGCCACGGCTCACCGACTCACCGCCGACGGTCACCCGGCGGCTGATGAGTTCCCGGATCCGGGTCGCCTCGTGTTCGGCGGCGACGGTGTCCATGGGTTTGGCGGGCACGATCACGAATTCGTCACCGCCGAGGCGGGCGATCATATCGTTGGGGTCGAGATTGTCCCGGAGCCGTTCGGACAGGGTCCGGATGAATTTGTCACCGGCGGTATGGCCGAGGAAATCGTTGAGGGCCTTGAGCCGGTCGAGGTCGAGGAAGAAGGCCGCAACGGGTCCGGGACTGCCGGCCGTCAACCGCTGTTCCATATGTTCGAGGAGTGCGCGCCGGTTCGACAAGCCGGTCAGGTCGTCGTGCAGGGCGATGAACCGGAGCTGTTCCTCGGCTTCCACCCGCGCCTGCAACTGGGCGAACAGGGTGGCGATCGCCTTGAGCACGTTGAGTTCGCGATTGCTCCAGTCGCGGTCGCCGACCTTGACGAACCCGAGCAACCCGGTGGATTTGCCGCGGGAGACGAGTGGGACGGCCGCGGAGCTGATATCGCCGAGCCCGGACGCGGAGTGGATTGTCTGCTGATAGTCGGCGGCACTGGCCGGGATCAGGAATGGTTCGGTGGCGTGCTCGAGCGACCGGAACACCGAATCGGCCTGGTCGAAATATACGACTTTGAGCGGATCGGGTTCGGGCACGTCCTGCCGCGGCGGCCATTCGGCCACCAGCACCGTCGACCGGTTCTTGGGATCGTTGTGCCGCAGGTAGCTGAAGTCCACATCGAAGTAGTCGATCAGCATGGCCAGCACCTGCTCGGTCGCCGACACCATGGTCGCCGAATCGACGCCCATCAGCTCCGCGGCGACCTCAGTCACCAGCGAGTCGAGTGTCCGCCGAGGCACCTGATCTCCGATCACACTAACCGCGGAGCCTTCCGCCCGGCACCGGGCGACGTCTGCTCCGCACGCTGGCAGCTGCCGCATAACTCAGGCGTAGTACCAGCGCCACGCTTTCTTGTTCCGGCACGTCCAGTATTTCCAGGAAACGACCCTGAAGTGTGGACAGTCTATCCGCGTACGCCGGAGAAAGTGCAGCCAGTTCGGTACGGGTTTGCGAAAACAGGAACACCGGCGACATCGGTTGCACCGCCAGACCCGACCGCTGGGCCTGGATCCAGACCCGGCCGACCGCCGCCCCCGCGCGGGCGTAACCGGTCAATCCGCCGCCCCGGGCGCCGGGTTCCCGGCGGAAGGTGACGGCGACGACGGCGGAACTGGAACCTACTCGGTCACGGGCGTAATCGCCGAGCGCGGCGCCGGCCGACCAGCTGTGCAATTGGGCCATCACATCGGCGCGTCGCCCGATCTGCATGGCTGCCCGCTCGTCGGGTGCGAGTTCCAGCGAACGGGTGTCGATACCGTCGGAGAAGTCGTCCCCGGGCCAGCGCATCTCCGCGAACATCTCCCGGTGCAGCTGAGGGGTGAGATAGCGAACCCGGTCCGATTCGGCCAGTACCTCGGCCATCGCCCGCAGGGCGGTCGAGGAGGTGGCGGCCCGCAGCTGTGCACCCTCGGCGGCGGCCGCGGCGGTGAGCCCGGCCAGCACAGGCTCCGGGATCCGGCCGCCATGGCCGATCCGGCGGTTGGTCTCCCGGGCGAGCGCATACGGATAGTCGGCGGCCAGCGCCGGGTCGGTGCCGGTGCCGGGCCGGAGCACCGCGGTGAGCGGGGCGTCCGGGGTTTCGGCGAATTCGTGGGGGCCGAGCTGATCGTGAGCAGCCGCCGCGACGCGCGCGTTGTACAGCGCGGCGCCCACGGCCACGGCACTGCCGCGATAACCGATATCCATGGCGGTGGTGTACTGCGGATCGAGCGTGATCCGGATTTCGTCCGCCGTGGTGTGTAGTGACCACGGTTGGATATTTCCGCCCGACGGCGCCCGCTGCGCGCACTCGAGGATTCGGTCGAGCGGCGCCGTAGGCGTCGGGTCGGCCCCGGTGTCGGTAGTGGGGTCGTCGATGTCCGGGTCCGGATCGGCGAGGGCGTCGAGGGCCTGTTCGATATCGAGCCGTGTGCGGCCGGACCGCAACGGCCGGCCCAGGCCGATCCGCCGCACCGCCGTCGCGACACTGGCCGCGCCGAGTACCACATCGCCACCCAGCTGCGGCCAGCTGTTCAGGGTCTCGCCGACTTCGACCAGGCTGCCCGCCATCCGGGCGGACAGATCGCGCGCGCCGAGCAACCCCACGACGTACGGCGCCTTGTCCCGGGTGGACAGGCCGCGCAACTGCGGGGCCGCGATATCGCCGAGCAGGCCGTGGAAGGGTGGACGGCCTGGTTCGAGATCGAAACGTTCGACGTCGAGCAGGCCGCGGTCGCTGGTCTCCATGATCAGCGGCAGCTTCCGGCGCCGGGCCGATTCCCGGACGAGCAGCTTGATATCCAGGGAATCGCATTCCTCCACGACGATTCCCAGCCCCTCGACGAAATCGTCGACGGTATCGGAATCCACTCCGCCGCCGCGCACCTCCACCGGCAGATAGGGGTCGAGTTCGGCGATCCGGCGGGCGGTCACGATGGCCTTGTTCACGCCGATATCGAAAAGCGTGGCGGGTACGCGGTTGAGGTTCGACAGTTCGAGTTCGTCGAAATCGGCGAGCCGCAGCGCACCGCACGCCCCCTCTTGGGCCAGCGTATAGGCGATGGCATGCCCCACGCTCTGGCCGACGACCCCGACAGTGAGGGTCTGCAGCCGCTCCTGTTCGGCACGGGTGAGTTTGTTGCGATTGCGGTCGAGCCGGATCGCGCGGAAGGTCCGCGGACCAGGGAGGACCAGCACGCTGCGCCGCCACGGGTAGTACACCCAGCGGTCGTCCGCCGGGCCTTCGCCGGTTTCCGGCGGATCGTTGAGCCGGCCGAACTCGGCGGCCAGCAAACCGCGCAGATCGTTGAATTCGATATGCGGTGTGCTGCGCAACCCGGCCAGTGCCCGTTCGTCGTCGGGATCGCCCGGGTCCAGGATCAGCGGCCGGTATTCCACTCCGAGGTCTGCTTCACCGACCATGTGACCGGCATTCCTCCCCACCGCGGAGCAACGGCCGGACCGACCGCGAGGACCTCGGTTCAGCTAATCCCATAGCGCGAAGTTCACCACGCATCAACAAATACTGCAACTTGTCAGCAAATACGTGATAGGTCCTGGTATCCCACCAGATCGGCACCGTTCGGTAGCGCTCGTCCGGGTAGGGCACGGGTGGGATCGCCTGCGCGACCACACCGCCGCTGGCGCGGTGCCGTTCGGTGGTGAACGAGGCGACCGTCGCGAATCCGTAGCGAGCGCCCAGCAGCCGCGGCGCGTGCGCGATGCACCGGGAGATCGCGGCGGCGAGATCGTTGCGGCGGGCCGCGTCGCGGGCGACCCAGACCGCGCGGGCTTCGACCACGCCGCGTGGAATACGCCGCGCCATCATGAGACTCAGGTCCGCCGCGCCCGGCCGCCCCGCCCACGGCGCGAGGGAGTCGACCTCCGAAACCCAGGTGTACGGTCCCTGGACCCGTAGGCCCCCGACCACCGTGCCGGTGGCGTCGGTGGCGGCGAAGAACAACGCTGTCGACCAGCCGTCGGCGACGGCGTCGTATTCCAATGCCTGTTCGTTGCCGAAGTGGCGGTAGGCGTGCTGTGCACCGGCCAGGTAGCGGTGCCAGAGCTCGGGGGATTGCTCGGGGGTGGTGGCGCAGATTTCGTAGCCGGAGACGTTGTCGCGAAATTTCGCAGCGCGGCCGTGGCGCGGGTGGTCTTCCTGGCCGACTGCGATCGTTTCGACAGTCATGGCAGTTCCTACTCTTTCGCCGCACGCCCGATGGGCGCACGGGATATGTTGTCCAGCAGCTCGTCCGACGCCCCGGCTCGTCGACGTGCCCAGTGCAGTATCCGTCATCGAAACACAATTGACCAGAACTCTGGTTAATCTTCCGAAAACTGATGCGAGATGTGACTGTTATCGCAGGTCAGGTCCGGTGATTCGAAAATGACCGGTTACCAGCAGACCGGTTGGTTCGGAGTTAGTTATCGTCCGGCAACGAACCGCTCGGGTTGCTGTCACGTGGCGATCGAAATGAACAGTTCCACCGATTCGGAACCGTGCCAGATCTCGATCTCCTCGCGGTAGGCGCGAGTTATCTCGGCCGAGGCCGTGGCATCGTCGACCTGGGCCCAGACGTCCTCGACGGGATCGTGGTAGTCGCCGTTCGGTACGAACCGCGCGTAGACACCCCGGGGGACCCGGACCAGTACGTCGCCGATGGGGGCGATACCCGGCTCGGGGTACTCGAAACACACCAGGGCGTTGTAGGTCCCGGTCGGGGTGCGGACGTACACGGTGTACATCGGGCGCTCCGCGTCGGCCGAGCCGGCGAATTCGGCGGCCCGTTCGCTGAGCCGGTCCTTGAGGAACTCGATGAGTTCGCTGTTGCTGACCTTGAAGCTGGGGCGCACCTTCGGCACCACCAGGCCGGCGTACACCGATTCACCGCGCACCACGATCGTGTAGCTCATCGGGGCTCGACCGCCAGATACAGCTCGATCTTGTACGCGTGCGGATAGAACTCGAAATCGCCGGTGAAGGTCCGGTTTATCTGGTTGTGCTCCTCGGCGTAGGCGATCTGGGTCCACAGGCTCGTCATGATCTGCGGGAAGTTGCCCACCGAGGAGAACTTCGCGTAGGTACCGCGGGGCAGGCGCGCCACCAGATGGCCGCGGGTGACCTCGTCGAAGGAGTGGCACTCGTAGCCGACGATCTGCGTGTTGTAGGTGCCCAGTTCGGGTGAGTAGTCCGTGTACGCGGTGGCCAGTGGTCCACCGAGTTCGTGATGCAGCACCGACGACCAGGCGCCCTCGAGGTCGCGGTCGCGTAGTTCACCGAGCGCGCGCTTGGGGCTGCGTACCGGAAGTCCGGCCACCCACGTCTCGTCTCGCTCGACGATTTCAAACTGCATGCAAGGACTCTTTCGAGATGTCTCCTGGTGGGCAAGCCGACCGGATGGTCGGCCGGAGCCGCCATGCTATCAACCTGCGCCGGTGCCGGTGGCCGGCCCGGCGACCGGATTTCGCGGACCGAGACACTGTGCGGCGTAAACCCACTATTGTGTACCGAAACTTGCAGACCGGCCGGTTCTCGGCAATTGGCCGGTAACTCACCGGCCGAATTTCGGAAAACGTTCTGGCCAGGAATTTCGGCGCATTCTAGCGTTATTCTCAACGCTGGGTACGTCACGCGATATTGTTTCGTAATTCACCGTGGTCGGCACGATACGCCACTGTCAGTTCAGCTGGACTTCATTCCGCGTCATTACCAATGCCGACATGATCGGCAGAGCAGGCCGGCGGGTGCCACCCGCGAAACCCGAACACACGACAACCGCGGCGTCGTAGCGGAGCGGCTACAGTGCGTATTCTCGGTGGCCGTGGACTCCCGGCAGCATGGGCGGGGCAGCGCCGGCGCCGTCTTTTCTCCGGCCTCGTCCTGGTAGTGATGCTCACCGTTTTCCCGGGCGGGCTGGGCGCGGTCGCGATGGCCCAGGACGGGTCGGGTGGGCCGGTGCCGAGCCGGATGGACGGCGTCGCCTGGATGAATATCCGGGATTCGGCCGGCGTGCATCTCGCCGACTACACCTTCGTCAGCGAGAGTGGCGGTCTCGTCGATCCGGGTGCAACGGTGGTCTGGACACTGATCGGTCTGGAATTCGTCGGATATATGGTCATCGTGACCACGGCGATCTGGTTCATCGGTTACGCACTCAGTTTTGCCTGGCTCGATCTGTTCGCCGACGCCCTGCAGGGGGCGGCGAACGCTTTCGCCGACCGGCTCGCCACGCCCGCTGTCCTGATCACCGCCGCGAGTATCGGGGCGTTTTTCGTGGCGTGGTTCGTGGTGCGCGGCTTCTACAGCAGGGCTGTTGTCCAGACACTGACGATGCTGATCGTGGCGGTGTTGGGTCCGCTCTTCCTGGCGGCCCCGCTGGCCGGTGCCCTGGGCTCGGACGGTCTGCTGGCGCGGGGGCGTGACCTGGGTGTGGCGGTCGCCGCCGGCCTCAACGGGTCGGACACCCGGAATCCGGATCTGGTGTTGAGCACTCTGCAAGGCGATATGGCCGATAATTTCGCGCGCCGTCCGGTGCAGGTGTGGAATTTCGGGCATATCGTCGACGACCGATCGGCCTGTGCGCAAGCGTGGTCGGCGGGGATGACGGCCGGTGATACCCAACGGACCCAGCGCGCACTCGGCGCCTGCGGCGACACCGCTGCGGTCACCTCGGCTCATCCGCGTGTGGGCCAGTTGGGTACCGGGCTGGTGCTACTGGCGTCGGCGGCCGTGCTGCTGTTGTTCGCTGTTGTGCTCTCCTTCCGGCTCATGCGGGCGGCGCTCGACGCCATCTACCAGGCGTTCATGGCGGTGTTCGGGTTCGTCGCCGGTGGTTTCGTCTACGGTCCGACTCAGACCTTCCTGGTGCGAAACCTGGTGAATTCGGGCATCGCGGCAGCCCGGATGTGCGCATACACCGTCTTCGTCGGTATCTACCTGTTGCTGCTGGGAAATATCTTCCAGCAGGCCCGGGGTCAGGTGGTCGCCGTGATCGTAATCGCCGCGGTCGTGGAAATCGTCGCCATATTCCAGCTGGGCCGATTGTCGAAGAGCCTCACGCGTGGTTCGGCGTGGGCTGCCAACCGGTTTGCCCTCGCCGTCCAGGGTGCTCCCGCGGGCTCCGGTGGAAGCGCGCTCGGGATCGGCGGCACCGGCGGCGGCGGTAAAGGTTCGGGCGGTGGTTCCGGGATGGGAACACTCGCGAGCCTGGCCGCGCTGAACACCGTCAACGCCTCACCGTTGACTGCCTGGCTGCTCGGTCGCACGCTGAATCCGCTGAGTCCGCTGGCCATCGGCAGAATGCGTAGCGATCGGGTGAATGCCGCTACGGCGGCAAGCCGGTTGGAATCGCATCAATGGCGCGCTCTGGGCCGGCAGAACTGGCGCCTGCTGGCACGCCAGGAAGCCGACGAATGGGGCGGTATCGAAACCGAGCTCGGTCTGAACCGGGCGCTGAAGTATCTCGAGAACAACCGGGTGCCGGCCGATATGCTGCCAGCGGTACTGCTGGATGCCGGGGCGAGCCACGAGCGAGTCCATCACCATATGCGGGCTCGGCAGACCCGTAACGACACCCGATTCCGCAATCCCTATGGGTTCCCGCCGTTGCAGAAGGCCGTCGCGTCGGGTAACGCGGTGCTCAACCACGTCGGGACGGACGCGGAAATGGCATTTGCCGCTCAGGCTGTCAGCGATGCCGACAGTCTCGCCCGCCACACACTCGCCCCCGACCCCCGTGAGCAGCTCGACCACGCATTCATCGCCCGGGTTCAGCAGCACTGGGATTCCGACCGGGCCTTGCGCGCGAATATCGATCCGGACGAGTGGAACATGGTCGGCCGGAACACGCGTACTGCCATCGCTCACCAGCTGGCCACCGAACATCTGGCCGCCGCCCGCGCCTACTCCGACGCGCCTACCGCCGCGCGCCGCGACCAACTGGCGGCCTCGCTGAAGCGACTGTCCAATCTGGACCACACATTGCCCGAGTTCGGGCTGGACCCCTGGGATCTGTGACCGCGGGCGGGTTGCCGAAGCCGGTGACCCGCCGTGCCACCGGGGCCTCGGCTCGGTACGCTGCTGCCGACAGCGCAGTCGTAGATCGGGAGTCGGCATGGGGCGGGTCAACCGCAGGAAATCGGTACAGGGCGCGAAAACACTGGTCACGGGTGCCGCCAGCGGTATCGGGAAGGCGACCGCGCTGGCGGCTGCCGCCCGCGGTGCGCGGCTGGTGCTCACCGATATCGACGCCGACGGGCTGGCCGCGACGGTCGACGAGATCGAGCGCGCCGGTGGAACAGTGCTCACCTCACGAGCGCTGGACATCTCCGACTACGACGCCGTCGCCGAGTTCTCCGCCGCCGTGCACGAGGGTTTCGGCAGCATGGACGTGGTGATGAACGTGGCCGGAACCTCCGTCTGGGGGACCGTCGACAGTCTGGAGATCCGGCATTGGCGCCGGATGATCGATATCAATCTGCTCGGGCCGATCAATGTCATCGAACGTTTCGTGCCGCCGATGGTGCGGTCGGGGCAGTCGGGCGCGCTGGTGAATGTCTCCTCCGCGGCGGGGCTGCTGGCACTTCCGTGGCATGCCGCCTACAGCGCCAGCAAGTACGGCCTGCGCGGTTTGTCGGAGGTATTGCGGTTCGAACTCGCCGAGCACGGGATCACGGTGCATCTGGTGACGCCGGGCGCGGTGGCGACGCCGCTGGTGCGGACCTTCGACCTGGTGGGCGTGGACAAGGAGAATCCTCGGGTGCAGCGGGTGACCTCGCTGTTCACCCGGCATGCCGTACCGCCGGAGAAGGTCGCCGCGGCGATCCTGAAGGGTATCGAGCGCAACCGCTTCCTGGTGTACAGCTCGTTCGATATCCGATTCGGCTACTGGTGGAAGCGGAAGTTCGCCTTCCCCTACGAATTGCTGATGCGGCAGGCCAATCGCCAGTTCAGCACGCTGAAACAGTCGGTGAATCGGGATCGGGCGGTGGAGAGCACGCCGGATCCGGACGCTCCGGCAGCGCACTGAGCGAGTCTCCGGGGTCGCACGGGCCCGAATCCGGGCAGTTCAGATGAACATCGAGGACACGGGCACCGGGGCCCTCGGCGCCGAGCCGGTCGTACTCGTTGACCAGTTTGCAGCTACCCAGCGACAGGCAGCCGCAGCCGATGCATCCGGTGAGGTTGTCCCGTAGCCGGACCAGCTGAGTTATCCGCTCGTCCAGGTCGGTCCGCCAAGCGGTGGACAGGGTTTCCCAGTCGCGCCGCGTGGGCGTGCGACCCTCCGGCAAACGGTCCAGGGCATCGCGGATTTCGCTCAATGGGATACCGACCCGCTGGGAGATGCGGATGAAGGCCACCCGGCGCAAGGTCTCCCGGGTGTAGCGGCGTTGATTTCCGCTGGTCCGGCGGCTGGAGATAAGACCTTCGCGTTCGTAGAAGTGCAACGCGGACACCGCCACTCCGCTACGCTCGGAGAGCTGCCCCGGGGTCAGTTCTTTGGTTTTCCAATCCGCTGTCGGCATCCGCCCTCCTCCGTCATCCTCAACCATACTTCAGGGTTGCTGGCGTTGTGGGCGGAATCCGGGGCAAATATGCCGCGAACCCGGCGGGAGCGCATATGCCGTCGAGCGCCACGCGCATTACTGTCGGGACATGGGATCAGATGCCGCATCCGATACCCGGCAACGGGACACGAACCACCCGGCCCCTACCTATGGGGTGACCAGCGAAGTCGGCAACCTGCGCGCGGTACTGCTGCACCGGCCCGGCGACGAACTGCGCCGGCTCACCCCGCGCAACAACGATCAGCTGCTCTTCGACGCCATCCCCTGGGTCGAGCGCGCCCAGCAGGAACACGACACCTTCGCCGCCGTCCTGCGCGACCGCGGCGTAGAGGTACTGCTCCTCGCCGACCTGCTCGCCGAAACCCTCGCGGTCAGCGGGGCCGCGCGGATCCAGGGCATCTCGGCGGCCGTCCACGCGCGCCGCCTCGGCCATTCACTGGCCGCCGAACTGGCCGCCCAGCTGCGTGGCGTGCCCGCGCCCGACCTCGCCCGAATCCTGATGGCCGGTATGACCTTCGACGAGCTGCCCTTCGCCGCCGACGACACTTCCCTCGTCCGCCGCATGCACCACGGCGGCGATTTCGTCATCGACCCGCTACCGAATCTGCTGTTCACCCGAGACTCTTCGTTCTGGGTGGGGCCCAAGGTCGCGATCACCGCACTGGCGCTGCCCGCCCGCGCGCGGGAAACCTCGCTGACCGATCTGATCTACGCCTTCCATCCGCGATTCCTCGGGGTCCGGCGGGCCTACGAATCGCATACCGCGCCCATCGAAGGCGGTGATGTGCTGTTGCTGGGAGCCGGGGTCGTGGCCGTGGGTGTCGGTGAGCGCACCACCCCGGCCGGTGCGGAAGCACTGGCCCGCAGCCTGTTCGACGACGGGCTCGCGCACACCGTTCTGGTGGTGCCGATCGCGCAGAACCGCGCCACCATGCACCTCGACACCGTATGCACCATGGTCGATACGGATGCGGTGGTGATGTATCCCGGGGTGCGGGAAACCCTCACCGCGTACACGATCCGCCGCGCCGGCGATACCGGCAGCTGCGTGGTCACCGGCCCCGAACCCTTCCTGCCCGCCGCCGCGGCGGCGATGGGAATCGGCAAACTCCGGGTGATCGACACCGGAACGGACGGGGTCACCGCCGAACGCGAACAGTGGGACGACGGGAACAACACGCTCGCCCTGGGGCCCGGCGTGGTGGTCGCCTACGAACGCAACGAGATGACCAATGCCCGGCTCGAGGACGCCGGTATCGAGGTGCTGCGCATACCCGGCTCGGAGTTGGGCTCGGGGCGCGGCGGCCCACGCTGCCTTTCCTGCCCACTTGCCCGGGATAGCGTATGAGAAGCGGCCGGATGCGGTAAGAACGGACCCATGTTCGAGATCACGGTGTCGCACGATTCGGGCGTCCCACCCTACGAACAACTACGGCTGGCCGTTATCGCCCGGGTCCGGGCGGGTGAACTCGTCGCGGGAACCAAGATTCCGACGGTGCGCGCGCTCGCGGCGCAGCTGGGCCTGGCCCCCAACACCGTGGCCCGGGCCTATCGGGAACTCGAACAGGACGGCGTCCTGGAGACCCGCGGCCGGCTGGGTACCTTCATCGCCTCATCCGGCGATCCCACTGCCGACGCCGCCGGCCGAGCCGCCGCGGAATACGTGGCGACGGTCCGCCGGCTCGGCTTGGACGACACGGCCGCGCTGCACTACGTGAAAACCGCTTTGATCGCTTGACTCCGTGCCTGTCTCATCGCCAACTGGGTAGCCAGAGGTGGTCCTGCCAGTTGCCGGTGGTGATGGGCAGGGCCGTGAGGATCGGCCACAACCAGATGAAATTCGCGATCACCAGGGCGAGATACAGGCATATCGCGAGCAGCCCGAGACTGTGTCGTTCGCTGGGTTCGGCCGGAAGGAACGGGCCGGTGCCACCCGGAATGCGGGCAGCACGTCGCCGTGCGGTGCCGAGTACATCGCCGAAGACCAAGGCCACCGCCATCACCAGGAACGGGGCCAGGGTGACCGCGTAGAAGTAGTACATTTGCCGGTCCAAGGTCAGGAACCAGGGCAGCAGCGCCGCACCGTATCCGGTGAGTACGGCCGCGTAACGCCAGTCGCGGCGCACCACCCAGCGCCACAGTCCCCAGGCCAGCACGGGCAGCGCGACCCACCACAGCGCCGGGGTCCCGATCAGCATGACAGCCTTCACGCATTCGCTCTGTCCGCAGCCGGTGACCCCGTCGTCGGCGTAGTAGTAGAGCATCGGACGCAGGCCCATCGGCCATGTCCACGGTTTGGATTCCCACGGATGATGATTGCCCGCAGAGTTGGTGAGTTCGGCGTGGAATCCGAGGGTGCGGGAGTGGAAGTACCACAGCGAACGCAGGGCGTCGGGAAACAGGTGCGACCAGAAACCGCCTGTGCCGATACCGTCCTCGGGAGCCGACGGATTGCCGGCCATATAGCGATAGACCGCGGTTTCTTCGCGGAACCAGGCGGCGTAACCGGCGAGGTAGACGCCCAGCGGTATCACGACCAGCGCGTACAGCGCCGGTCCGATATCGCGGACCGCCGTCCCGAACAGCGGTTTGCGCACACCGTAGGCGCGGCGCGCGGACAGATCGAACAACACACTCATCAGGCCGAAGGCGGCGATGAAGTACAGGCCCGACCATTTGGTTCCGCACGCGAGCCCGAGCAGGACTCCGGCGCCGAACCGCCACCAGCGCACGCCCAGCCGCGGACCCCACGGGGTTTCCGCGATCCGGCCCTCGGCGTCGGTGCGGGCCAGTCGTGCCCGGACCTGATCGCGGTCGACCATCAGACAGCCGAAGGCGGCGGTGACGAAGAAGGTGATGAAGATGTCGAGCATGCCGATGCGCGATGAGACGAAGGTGGCCCCGTCCGCGATCAGCAGGATGCCGGCGAACGCGCCCAGCAGCGTGGACCGGGTCATCCGCCGGACGATCCGGATCACCAGCAGCACCAGCAGGGTGCCGACCAGTGCCGCGGTGAACCGCCACCCCCAGCCGTTGTAACCGAACAGTGCCTCACCGAGGGCGATCATCTGCTTGCCCACCGGTGGATGCACCACCAGCCCATAACCGGGGTTGTCCTCGATACCGCCGGTCAGTATCTGCCACCCCTGGGGCGCGTAGTGCTTCTCGTCGAACACCGGGGTGCCCGCATCGGTGGGGTAGTTGAGCATGGTGAACCGCGTAACCGCCGCGATCACCGTCAGGAACAGGCTGACCACCCAGCCGCGCACGGTATCGGTGGGACCGAAATCCGGTGCGGGCCGCAGCGGCGCCGGGCTCGACCAGGTACGCGGCGGCCGCCAGGACGCGCTCGGGCGCGAGTCGGTCAGCTGATTCACGGCCCCGAGTCTATGGGGGTACCCACCGCGCGACGCCACACGCCCGAACCGGTCGCCTCCAGCACCCGAACAGCTAAGGCCTGACGGTGGACCGGAGAGAATCTGCCGACGGCCTTCTCGCCATAGGCTTCGCCTTCCACCGAACCCCGGCCGGGCGATCGCCGACGGGATCGAATCAGGGCGGCGGGCCGGCAGATGGCCCGATCCGCCCCCGGTCCGGCGCGCCATGGACGGCTGCGGATGCGCTGCAGCACTTGGTGGCGCGTCCATCGGAGTCGAGTTCGTGCGACCGTTAACGATCCTCCTCGGCTCGGCTCGGCTCGGCTCGGCTCGGCGAGCCGGAGCGGACAGCGAGATCCCGGCAGGTCCGCCTTACGCCGAATCGGGTGAGGCAGGCGGCAGCGCAGCTCGGACGCCTGATACGTTCCAGACTGTTGCCGGCCGTCGGGACTTGTGCCCCGCGGCGTCGGGAACGCGCACTCCGACCGCACAACATGGACTAGCGTGCCGGGTGCCGATGTGCACAGGGCTCGGGACCGTGCCTCCGGTTTCGGCCCCAGGAGAACCGACGTAACCAGCGGCAGTGCCGAGTCCGGCGAGGCCCTGAAAGGTTTCGGCCCGTCCCTGCTTTCCGTGCTCGATGCGATGCGCCGCAGGCACGAGTGTCGAGTGCGGAAAGCAGGGATCTCAGGGGGGCCGAAACCCGCGGCGCCGCAGGCGCCGCAAAATAAACACAGCAGGCCCGGATCCGCTGGGCCGGGTAGGAGTGTGGTGACACAGGGCGGACTGGTTCTGGCGGCGACCCCGCTGGGGCAGATCGGGGACGCCTCCGCACGGTTGCGGGAGGCCTTGGGGTCCGCCGATATCGTCGCGGCGGAGGACACCCGGCGTACTCGGTCACTCGCGGATGCGCTCGGTGTGGAGATCCGGGGGCGGGTGGTCAGTTTCTACGACCATGTGGAGTCGGCGAAGGTTCCCGCGCTGCTGGAGGAGATCGCCGCCGGCCGGACCGTGCTGCTGGTGACGGATGCCGGGATGCCGTCGGTGAGCGACCCGGGGTATCGACTGGTGGCCGCCTGCGCCGAACGGAACCTTCCGGTGACCTGCCTGCCCGGTCCCTCGGCGGTGACGACGGCGCTCGCCCTGTCCGCGCTGCCGGTCGACCGGTTCTGTTTCGACGGGTTCGCGCCGCGTAAGTCCGGGCGGCGCAAGGAATGGCTGGGCACTTTGGTTTCCGAGCGGCGGGCCTGCGTGTTCTTCGAGGCTCCGCACCGATTGGCCGAATGCCTGGCCGATGCCGTCGAAATCCTCGGCGGCGACCGCCGGGCCGCGGTGTGCCGGGAACTCACCAAGACCTACGAAGAGGTCGTACGCGGCACGCTGGCCGAACTCGCGGAGTGGGCGGCCGGCGGTGCGCGCGGCGAGATCACGGTGGTTCTGGAGGGCGCGAGCGCAACCGTCGCCGAACCGGAGGATCTGGTCGCGCAGGTCGAGGAACGCGCCGCCGCCGGGCTGCGGCTCAAGGACGCCAGCGCGGAGATAGCCGAGATCGCGGGGGTGTCGCGGCGCGAACTCTACGATGCCGTGCTGGCCGCCCGCCGCGCTGCCGTCGAGTGAGTGCGGCAGGCACCTCGGTACGGGATCGGTGGCGGCGACCGGTGCTGTCCCCGACGTCCGGCGCGCGAAACCTCGCCGACGGTCCGGCCGCCACGCCCGGCCTCCGAGTACCTACGCCGGAGATACGGCGTAGGTACTCGCCGGAGCGGCGCCCAGGAGATCACTCGTCGGTCTTGGGCTCCACGTAGCGCGGGAACACGGGTTCCGGGGCGGGCAGCGGGACACCGGGGACCAGGGGGGTGGCGATATCGGCGAAATCGCGGCGCGGCTGGGCGAGCAGGTCGAGGATCTTGGCTGCCGAACCCGGGATCGCCGGCTGGGTCAGGATGGCGACGATGCGGATCACCTCGAGGGTGACGTAGAGAACGGTCGCCATCCGGGCGAGGTCTTCCTCGGTACCGGATTTGCGCAGCGTCCACGGCGCCTGGGCGGTGAAGTAGCGATTGGTTTCGCCGAGGGTGAGCCAGATCTGTTCCAGCGCCAGGTGCATCTGCTGGACGTCGAACTCGGCCCGGCAGCGTTCCAGCAGGCCATTCGCGCGGTCGAGCAGGGCCTGATCGTCGGCAGTGAACTCACCCGGGGTGGGTACTACTGCGCCGCAGTTCTTGGCGACCATGGTCAGGCTGCGCTGCACCAGGTTGCCGAACTCGTTGGCCAGATCGGCGTTGATCCGGGACACGATCGCCTCGTGGCTGTAACTGCCGTCCTGGCCGTAGGAGATTTCGCGGAGCAGGAAGAATCGCACGGCATCGAGGCCGTAGGTGTCGACGAGTTCCAGCGGGTCGACCACATTGCCGACCGATTTCGACATCTTCTCGCCCTTGTTGTACAGGAACCCGTGCACGAATACGCGTTTCGGCAGTTCGATACCGGCCGACATCAGGAAGGCGGGCCAGTACACGGTGTGGAAGCGGGTGATGTCCTTGCCGATGATGTGCACATCGGCCGGCCAGAACTTGCCGAAGGCAGTGGAATCGGTTTCCGGGAACCCGACGCCGGTGAGGTAGTTGGTGAGCGCGTCCACCCAGACGTACATGACGTGATCGGGGTGGCCCGGTACCGGAACACCCCAGTCGAAGGTGGTCCGGGAGATCGACAGATCCTTGAGGCCGGCCTTGACGTAGCTGACGATCTCGTTGCGCCGGGTCGCCGGGGCGATGAATTCGGGGTGCTCGTCGTAGAGCGCGAGCAGTTTGTCCTGGTAGGCCGAGAGCCGGAAGAAGAAGTTGGATTCCTCGGTCCAGGTCACCGGGGTTTTGGTCTCGGTGGAGATGCGGCTGCCGTCGTCGAGCAGCGTGGTCTCCTCCTCGGTGTAGAACGCCTCGTCGCGTACCGAGTACCAGCCGGAGTAGTTGTCCAGGTAGATATCGCCGTTGTCGAGCATGCGCTGCCAGATCGCGATACTGGCGCGCTGATGGTCGGCGTCGGTGGTGCGGATGAACCGGTCGAAGGAGATTTCGAGGGATTTGTCCATCCGCTCGAACACATCGGAGTTGCGCGCGGCCAGCTCTTCCACCGGAACGTTCTCCGCGGCGGCGGTCTGCTGCATCTTCTGACCGTGCTCGTCGGTTCCTGTCAGGAAGAACACCTCGTACCCGTCGAGCCGCTTGAACCGGGCGAGCGCATCGGTGGAGATGTACTCGTAGGCATGCCCGATATGCGGCGCACCGTTCGGGTACGCGATGGCCGTGGTGATATAGAAGGCGGGGCGGTCGACTGCGCTCATGGTGCCTTGATTCCATCATGAGGACCGGTGTGAACCCGACTCGACTGCGTGTTCATGGCATCAGAGGGTACTGGCCCCGGTTCACGGGCGGGAAGCCGATTCCGGCTCCTGGCTCTGCGACGTCGGTGCTCCGCGCCGATGCCGGGCGTCCGCGCAGTGGCAGCGCACCGGCGGGTGGCTCCGTGCCGGAGTTTCCGGCTGTGTCTGTCGGGGTGCGCGGGCCGGGGTTGGCGTCGCTGCGTGAGGTGTCGTGTCGGGACGTGGTGGAGGACTCTACTGTGAGGACCGTGCTCCTTCGTGAATCCGTGCGAAAGTCTCACCGAGCTGTGAACTCGGCCGGCCGGCGATCGGCGGCCCTCCGATGAGTGCCCGCCGTCCCGCGCCGCCGCTGCCCGAACCGCTGGTACCGCTGGTGGATGCCCATACCCATCTCGATGCCTGTGGGGCCACCGATGCGGCCTCGGTCGCGGAGATGGTGGATCGGGCTGCCGGGGTGGGGGTGGGCCGGGTGGTGACCGTCGCCGACGATCTGGCCGCCGCCCGCTGGGCCGTGGCTGCCGCGCACTGGGACGATCGGGTGTACGCGGCGGTCGCACTGCATCCGACCCGGGCGAACGCGCTCGACGACGCCGCCCGGGCGGAGCTCGAGAAGCTGGCGGCCGATCCGCGGGTGGTGGCAGTCGGGGAGACCGGGCTCGACTACTACTGGCCGGGAAAACTCGACGGCTGCGCCGATATCGAAACGCAGATCGAGGGCTTCCGCTGGCATATCGACCTGGCCAAGCGGATCGGCAAACCACTGATGATCCACAACCGGGAAGCCGATCACGATCTGCTGACCGTGCTGCTCGACGAAGGCGCGCCGGAGACGGTGATCTTCCACTGTTTTTCCTCGGACGCGAATATGGCGCTGTCCTGTGTGGCCGAGGGGTACATCCTGAGCTTCTCGGGGAGCGCGAGTTTCAAGAACGCGCACGAACTGCGGGAGGCGGTGAAGGTGGTGCCGGATGATCAGTTGCTGGTCGAAACCGATGCGCCGTATCTGACTCCGCATCCGTATCGGGGTGCCCCGAACGAGCCGTATTGCCTGCCCTACACCGTGCGGGCGGTAGCGGAATTGCGGGCGCAGGATCCGGTGGAACTGGCGGAGATCAGCACGGCGAACGCGCGCCGGGTGTACGGCCTCACCGCCTGAAACCCCCATTGGCGGGAGGGTGATTTACCTCACAGTTTCTCGCGCGCCGTTTCGTCTAGCTGGGTCTCGGCAGCTGCGGACGGCCGCAGGACCGGTGGGTCGGTTCGTTGCGGTTGTCGTGGCCCCCGACCTTCGTTATCGTCCCGTGACCGTGTCACCCTTTGCGAGGATCAACTCCTCACGCTCGCCCCTGCTCTACGTGGCGATCGCCGCTGTACTGCTGACCCTGATCATCGGTGCGGGCGCGGCCATCGCCACGCACAACTCCCACAGTGACCGGGCACATTCGTCCCCGGCCGGTCACTCCTACCATCTGCCGGTGCAGCAGCCCGCCCTCGCCTAGCCGTATTTCGGCGACTGCCGACACTGATTCGGCGAGTTCACCCCCATGGGTGGGGCCCGCCCCTGGTCTGGAGCGACGGAGCGGGGGAGCGAAGCGGAGGAGCGGAGGAGTGAAGACCAGGGGTTAATAGGGCCCCACCCGCGAGCCGCGGAGCGGCTCCGAAATTACAGCCCGCCCCTCCACGGACGGGCCCACCCGACATTCGGGCTGATAGCGTCCCGGTGCCCGTGCCGCGGAGCTGGAGCGGCTCCGAAATTACAGCCCGCCCCTTTCGCGGACGGCCCACCCCGATATCGGGGTGGGCCCCCCCCGCTATCGGGCCGCCAGCGACCCGGTG
>NZ_JARWOV010000079.1 GCF_029868855.1 Nocardia carnea
CCGGTGGGCCAGCGCAGTTCGCCCTTGACCATGCCCGCGACGATGCCGATCGGGTTGACCGGCATATCCTGTTTCTGCAGCGAGAGCATATTGCCCAGATGCAGCGCCGCCCAGACTGTTCCCAGGACCGCACCGCCCACATATATCGCGATGAGGGTCAGGTCCGGGCCGGGGACGGCCGGATCCTTCACCGGTTTCTTCTTCGCCATACCTGTCTCCTCAGTGGTCCCTGCCCGTGGTCACCGGTAGCCGTCGAGCCGCCAGCCCGCGGGCGTATGCACCACGGTCGCGATCACCGTGGCCGGTGCCAGGGGTTCCTCGCGGCCGTCCGGGTAGACGACGGTCTGCTCGATACCGATCTTGTATTGCCGCACAGCGGGATCCGGGCCGGCGGGCGGCCGGTCCCCGGAGGCGAAGGTGAACGCCTCGACCCGCGCGCCCGCCGCCGCCCATTCACCCCAGCGCAGCGAAACACCGGGAACAGCCGCGGTATCCGTGGGCGCGTCCAGCACCCGGATCAAGCTGGGGCCCAGGAATCTCCGCGCCCGTTCCAAGGAATCGCCCGGTACTTCGGTGGCCGGTTCCCACCGGTAGATCTCCCGCAACGCGGCGACGGCAACACCGTCGGGCGTCGCGGGATCCGGCGCGGGTACGGCCTCCAGCCGCCGCGGGGTGGAAACGGCCGGTCCGCCTGCCGTTCCCGCATCGTCGCCACCGCCACAGCCGCTCAGCATCGTGATGCCCAGCATCAGCGCCACCACCAGTCCCGCACCGGCACTCGTCTTCCGACTCCAGGTTAACCGCCACGACGCCGAACGAGCCGCCGATCCGCGCGTGTTCACAGCACCCTCCTCGCTCGGGCATCGCCGGGTACCGGCACCTGGGCGACCCCGCCGGCGGTGTCCGCCGTGACCGCGGGGGCCGCGTGGATCATCTGCCCGTCACCCGCGTAGATCCCGACCTGCGCGGGGCCGCGCTCGGCGAACTCGCTGAAGACCAGGTCGCCCGGCTGCATTTCGCTGACCGAGACCTCGGTGCCGGCCTCCCACTGCTGTTCCGCGGTGCGTGGTAGCGAGACCTCGCCCCCCGGGGGGGCGAACACCCCCGCCGAGGGGGGAACCCGGGCGGGCCGCCCCCCCCAGCAGGGTCCCACGGGGCCGCCCCCCCCCCACCCGGAAGGTGTGGCCC